>NZ_JBMPIX010000002.1:0-352228 GCF_049341065.1 Pacificoceanicola algae
CCGCTGTTCATCCTCTACACCTCCGGCTCGACCGGGCAGCCCAAGGGCGTGGTCCACTCAACCGGTGGATATTTGCTTTACGCCAGCCTGACCCACGAGGTCACCTTTGATTACAAAGACGGCGACGTCTATTGGTGCACCGCCGACGTCGGCTGGGTCACCGGGCATTCCTATATTGTTTACGGGCCCTTGGCCAATGGCGCCACGACGCTGATGTTCGAAGGTGTGCCGACCTGGCCGGACGCCAGCCGGTTCTGGCAGGTCTGCGAAAAGCACCGCGTCAACCAGTTCTACACCGCGCCAACGGCGATTCGCGCGCTGATGGGCCAAGGCACCGAATTCGTCGAGAAATGCGATCTATCCTCGCTGCGAATCCTCGGCACCGTCGGAGAGCCGATCAACCCCGAGGCCTGGAACTGGTACAACGACGTGGTGGGCGGCGGCCGCTGCCCGATTGTCGACACCTGGTGGCAGACCGAGACTGGCGGCCACCTTCTGACCCCGCTGCCGGGCGCCCATGCGACCAAGCCGGGCGCGGCGATGAAGCCGTTCTTTGGCGTGCATCCGGTGGTGCTCGACCCGCAATCGGGCGAGGAAATCCACGAGAGCCCGACCGAGGGCGTGCTCTGCATCAAGGACAGCTGGCCGGGGCAGATGCGCACCGTCTGGGGCGATCACGAGCGCTTTGAGAAGACCTACTTCTCTGATTACAAAGGCTATTACTTCTCGGGTGATGGCTGCCGCCGCGATGCCGATGGCGATTACTGGATCACTGGCCGCGTCGATGACGTGATCAACGTGTCCGGCCACCGCATGGGCACCGCCGAAGTGGAATCGGCGCTGGTCGCCCACGAAAAGGTCGCCGAAGCGGCGGTCGTCGGCTACCCGCACGAGATCAAGGGCCAGGGCATCTACTGCTACGTCACCCTGATGAACGGCGTCGAGCCGACCGAGGATCTGCGCAAGGAACTGCGCACCTGGGTCCGCACCGAGATCGGCCCGATCGCCTCGCCGGACCTGATCCAATGGGCCCCGGGCCTGCCGAAAACCCGCTCGGGCAAGATCATGCGCCGCATCCTGCGCAAGATCGCCGAAAACGACTACGGCGCCCTCGGCGACACCTCAACCCTCGCAGACCCAACCGTCGTCGATGACCTCATCGACAACCGTATGAACAAGGGGGCCTGAGCGATGGACGGAAGCAACACCCCGACCGCCGCCGCGGTTCTGATCCTTCTTGGCCCTCCGGGCGCCGGGAAGGGCACGCAGGCGCGGATGCTTGAGGACAAGTTCGGTCTGGTCCAGCTGTCGACGGGCGATCTTTTGCGCGCCGCCGTGGCCGCAGGCACCGAGGCAGGCAAAGCCGCCAAGGTGGTGATGGAAGCGGGCGATCTGGTCAGCGACGAGATCGTGATCAACATCCTGCGTGACCGTTTGGCCGAAGCAGACTGTGCCAAGGGCGTCATCCTTGACGGCTTTCCCCGCACCACGGTGCAGGCGCAGGCACTGGACAGGCTGCTGGTCGAAAATGGCGCGCGGATCAACGCCGCCATCAGCCTTGATGTCGAAGATGCCGCAATGGTAACGCGCATCGCGGGCCGCTATACCTGCGGTTCCTGTGGTGAAGGCTATCACGACAGCTTCAAGCAGCCAAATGCGGAAGGCGTTTGCGACACCTGCGGTGGCACCGACTTCAAACGCCGTGCCGACGACAATGCGGAAACCGTGGCCAGCCGTCTTGAGGCTTACCACGCGCAGACCGCCCCCCTGATCGACTATTACGCCAAGCAGAACGCGCTGAGCCGCGTCGATGCCATGGGCGCAATCGAGACAATCGCCGCCGATCTGGCCGCGATCGTAAAAACGGCCACCGCGTAGGCGCGCGGTGGCTTCGCGCCCCTCCGGGTGGGGGGTTAACGGAGGAAGAGGAGGACCCGCATCATGGCGGATCAAACATCTCACAGCGCTGCTGCGCAGGCCGAAGCCGACAAGGGCTATTGGGCTGCCAACGTGCGTATCATTCTGATTTCGCTCGTCATTTGGGCGATCGTTCCCTTTGGCTTTGGCATCCTGCTGCGCCCGATGTTCTCGGGCGTGATGATCGGCGGATCTGACCTTGGTTTTTGGGTGGCACAACAAGGCTCGATCCTTGTCTTTCTGGCGCTGATTTTCTTCTACGCGTTCCGGATGAACAAGCTCGACCGTGAATTCGGCGTCGAGGAGGAGTGATCATGGATCAGTTTACCATCAACCTGCTGTTTGTGGGCGCGTCTTTCGCGCTTTACATCGGCATCGCGATCTGGGCCCGTGCGGGCTCCACATCGGAATTTTATGCGGCTGGCCGCGGCGTTCACCCCGTCATGAACGGTATGGCGACGGCGGCTGACTGGATGTCGGCGGCCTCGTTCATCTCGATGGCGGGTCTGATCGCCTTTACCGGCTATGACAACTCGACCTACCTGATGGGTTGGACCGGCGGCTATGTTCTGCTGGCTCTGCTGCTTGCCCCCTACCTGCGCAAGTTCGGCAAATTCACCGTGTCCGAGTTCATCGGCGACCGTTTCTACAGCCCGACCGCGCGCCTTGTGGCCGTGATCTGCCTGATCATCGCATCGACCACTTACGTGATCGGCCAGATGACGGGTGTGGGCGTGGCCTTTGGCCGCTTCCTCGAGGTGTCGAACACCACGGGTCTGCTGATCGGTGCCGTCGTTGTTTTCGCTTACGCGGTGTTTGGCGGCATGAAGGGCGTGACCTATACGCAGGTTGCCCAGTATGTCGTTCTGATCATGGCCTACACCATTCCGGCCGTGTTCATTTCGCTGCAGCTGACCGGCAACCCCATTCCGGCTCTTGGCCTGTTTGGCGACCACGCCGCCTCGGGTGAGCCGCTGCTGATGAAGCTGGACCAGATCGTTCGCGAACTGGGCTTTGGCGAATATACCGCGCACAATGGCGACACCTTCAACATGGTTCTGTTCACGCTGAGCCTGATGATCGGTACCGCTGGTTTGCCGCACGTTATCATGCGCTTCTTCACCGTTCCCAAGGTGTCTGACGCACGTTGGTCGGCGGGCTGGGCGCTGGTCTTCATCGCGCTGCTGTACCTGACGGCTCCTGCCGTTGGTGCCATGGCGCGTCTGAACATCACCCAACAGTTCTGGCCGAATGGCGCCACAGGTGAGCCGGTCTCCGTCGAAACCATCGCCACCAATCCGGAGTACGACTGGATGGCAACCTAGCAGAAAACCGGGATGCTTGGCTGGGACGACAAGAACGGTGACGGCAAGATTGCCTATTTCAACGACGCCAATCCCGAAACCAAGGCAGCCATGGAAGCGGCTGGCTGGGGTTCTGAAAACGAGCTGACCAACTTCAACCGCGACATTCTGGTTCTTGCGAACCCGGAAATCGCAAACCTGCCCAGCTGGGTTATCGGCCTGGTTGCTGCGGGTGGTCTTGCCGCTGCGCTGTCCACCGCTGCCGGTCTGCTGCTGGCCATCTCTTCGGCTGTGTCGCATGACCTGCTGAAAGGCCAGTTCACCCCGGACATGAGCGAGAAGAAAGAACTGATGTCCGCCCGGATCGCCATGGCCGTGGCCATCGGTGTTGCCACCTACCTGGGTCTCAACCCTCCGGGCTTTGCGGCGCAGACCGTGGCATTGGCCTTTGGCCTTGCGGCGGCGTCGATCTTCCCGGTTCTCATGATGGGCATCTTTACCAAGGTGAACAGCAAGGGCGCTGTGGCAGGCATGATCACCGGTCTGGTGGTGACGCTGGTCTACATCTTCCTGCACAAGGGCTGGATGTTCATTCCGGGCACCAACTCGTTCACCGATGCTGACCCGCTTCTGGGCACCATCAAGTCGACCTCCTTCGGGGCCGTGGGCGCGGTACTCAACTTCGCGGTGGCCTTCACCGTGTCGAAGATGACCGCCCCGATCCCGCGCGATATCGAAGAACTGGTGGAATCGGTCCGCGTGCCGCGCGGCGCTGGCACTGCCGTGGACGGTCACTGACCCATGCGCAGGGCTGATTTCATATCAGCCCTGCCCTTCGCTTTTGTCCCGTCCCGGTTTATCCGGGGCGGGACTTTTCTTTTCAAGGAATGACAATGTCCCTCGATCACGCTGCCCTGTCCCGGTTCCTGTCCGCCGTCCACCCCTATGACGCATTGGACCAGGAGGCCCTGAAAAACCTGATGCCCGCCTTTCGGCCGCAAAGCATGGCCGCCGGTCAGGATATCTATCGGCAGGGTCAACCGCTTGAGGGGCTCTACCTGATCCATTCCGGAGCGGTTGAGGTGCGCGATCAGAACGATGTGCAAATCTCGGTTCTGGGTCCGCGCAATTCCTTTGGCGAACGCGGCCTTGCCCGCGACGGGATCGCGGTGACCTCGGCCCGCACGCTTGAGGATACGATGCTGCTGGTTCTGCCCAAATCCGCCTTTCTGCGGCTGGTCGAGACCGAGCCCGCCGCCGCCAAATTCTTTGACCACTCGCGCACACCCAAACCCAAGCGCCCCGATCTGGCCACCAGCCCGGTCGAGACCCTGATGGCCCGCAGCCCCTTGACCTGCGCGCCCGGCGCCACCGTGCAAGAGGCGGCGCAGGCGATGAAGGACCGGCACGTGTCCTCGATCTGCATCACCGAGGGCGAGGCGCTGAAAGGCATTGCCACGATCCGCGACATTTCCGGCAAGGTGGTGGCAGGCGCCCTGCCCTATGACACGCCGATCAGCCAGATCATGACGGCGAATCCGTTGGCGCTGGCGCCCTCCTCTATCGGATCGGACGTGCTGCACATGATGATGGAACGGCGCATCGGCCATGTTCCCGTCACCCAAGGCGGCAAGCTGGTGGGCATCGTCACCCAGACCGATCTGACCCGTTTTCAGGCCATGACCTCTGCCGAGCTGGTGTCCGAGATTGCCCGTGCGGGCAGCGCAGCTGACATGGCCAAGGTCACCGCACGCATCCCGCAACTGCTGGTGCAACTGGTCGGCGGCGGCAACCGTCACGAAGTCGTCACGCGGCTGATCACCGACATCGCCGACACAGCCACCCGCCGCCTGCTGGCACTGGCCGAAAAGAAATTCGGCCCCGCGCCCGTGCCGTATCTTTGGCTGGCCTGCGGATCGCAGGGACGGCAGGAACAGACCGGCGTTTCGGATCAGGACAATTGCCTGATGCTCGACGATGCGGTGACCGAAGAGGACAAGGGCTATTTCGCCGATCTGGCAAAGTTCGTCTGCGACGGGCTGAACACCTGCGGCTATGTCTATTGTCCCGGCGACATGATGGCGTCGAACCCGCGTTGGCGCCAGCCGGTCAGCATCTGGCGCACCTATTTCCAGGGTTGGGTCGGCAAGCCTTCGCCCGAAGCACAGATGCTGGCTTCGGTCATGTTCGACCTGCGCCCTATTGGCGGCACGACCAGCCTGTTTCAGGACCTTCAGCAGGAAACGCTGCGGCTTGCCTCCAAGAATTCAATCTTCGTGGCGCATATGATCTCGAACTCGCTCAAACACATGCCGCCGCTGGGTCTGCTGCGCGGCTTTGCCACCATCCGCTCGGGCGAACACAAGAACACGCTGGATCTGAAACACAACGGTGTGGTGCCGGTGGTCGATCTGGGGCGGGTCTATGCACTTCAGGGACAGTTGAGCGCCGTCAATACCCGCGCCCGGCTTGAGGCCGCGCAAGGCACCGGGGTGCTCAGCCAGACCGGCGGGCGCGATTTGCTGGACGCCTACGATCTGATCGCCGAAACTCGGCTGGAACATCAGGCCGCGCAGATCAAGGCAGGCAGCGCGCCGAACAATTATCTTGCGCCGTCCAGCCTGTCGGATTTTGAGCGAAGTCATTTGCGCGATGCCTTTGTCGTGGTGAAATCGCTGCAATCCGCGGTGGGACATGGAAAAGGGATGCTTGGCTGATCGCCGCGCATCTGGGGGGAGAAGAGAATGTTTCTGGAATTGATCGCCGTCTTCGTGGCCGGGTTTGCCGGCGCGGGCATCATGCTGATGTTGTCCAAGGGCACAGGCGGGCGCATTCCGCGCTGGATGATCCCCGCCGCTGCGGGTGTCACCATGCTGGCCGCGGCCATCACGAATGAATACAGCTGGTACAGCCGCACAGAAAGCGCCCTGCCCGATGGGATGGAAGTGGCGCAGACGGTGCAGCAGCGGGCGTTCTGGCGACCATGGACCTATGTAGTCCCGATGACCAACCGCTTTGTCGCTGTGGACACAGCGCGCCTGCGGCCCAACACCCAGTCCGATCAGCTTTGGCTGGCCGACCTCTATTTCTTTGGACGCTGGCGGCCGGTGACATCGGTCGAGGTCATGGTCGACTGCGCCACCGGGCGCCGCGCCGATCCGACCCTGGGAGATGGATCAGCCCCTGTCTGGCGCGATGTCGGCAGCGACGATCCCGTCGTGGAAACCGTTTGCGACAAGGGGTGAGCCATGGAACATCTCAGCCTGCGTCTGCGCATTTTTCTGTTCTTCGTCCTTCTGGGGCTGGGCGGCACCGCTTTGGTCATGCTGGCGCTTTGGTTGGGCCATGCCCGCGTGGCCGAGGCCGGGGCATCCGGCGCCTTCCTGTTCGCCGCGATCCTCTCGGCCTTCTTCCTGCTTGGGCTGACGGCGGGGATCTGGTTACTGTTTGACGAAAACGTCGCCAAACCGATCGAGAAACTTGCCGCCGGGCTGCGTGCCGGGGCGCATGCTGGCGTCGCCACAAAGGTCGATGCCGACACCGCCCGCTATCTTGGCGATCTGGCGCCAGCGGCCAGCGCGGTCAGTCAGGCCCTGTCCGACACCGCCATGTCCACCGCCCAGCACGTGGCCGCCGCGACCGAGCGGCTTGCGGCGGAAAAGGCCCAGTTGACCGCCCTTCTCACGGAAATCCCGGTAGCCACGATCCTTGTGAACGCCGACGGGCAAATCGTGCTGTACGATGGGCAGGCCGCCGAGGTCCTCTCGCAGATCCATGTGCCGCGCCTGAATGCTCAACTGTCCGATTACTTCACCGAAAAGTCGCTTGGGACCGCGCTGAAGCGGGTTCACAAGACCGGCAAGGAAACCACCTTCACCGCCCACGGCGTGGACGGTGTGCAAAGCTATGACGCGCGGATGAAACCGATGCAGGGCGGCGGCTATATGCTGATCATCGACGCCGCCCATGTGGAAATCGCCCCCGAGGCCGCCCGCCCCATCGTCTACGATTTCGATCTGCTGGAGGGGCGCGAAACCGCCCCCTTCGAAGAGCTGCCGCTGCGCCGGCTGACCTATACGGTCTTTGACACCGAAACGACGGGCCTGCTGCCCCACAAGGATGAGATCGTGCAGATCGGCGCGGTGCGCGTGGTCAATGGACGGATCACACAGGGCGAACGGATCGACCAGTTGGTCAACCCCGGCCGCCCGATCCCGCCCGCCTCGACCAAGGTGCACCATGTCAGCGATGCCATGGTTACCGGCAAACCCGATATCGCCGAGGCCGGGCGCCGCTTTCACAACTTCGCCCGCGGCAGCGTGATCGTCGCCCACAATGCGCCGTTCGACATGGCCTTTCTGCACCGCCACAAGGCGCGGATGGGGGTCGAGTGGGATCACCCGATCCTTGACACCGTGTTGCTGTCCGCGGTGCTGTTCGGCGCTTCGCAGACCCACACGCTGGACGCGCTGTGCGACCGGCTTTCGATCACCATCCCGCCCGAGCTGCGCCACACGGCGCTTGGCGACGCGCAGGCCACCGCCGAGGTTCTGGTCCACATGTTGCCGATGCTGGAAGCGAAAGGCTTGAAGACCTTTGGCAATGTGCTGAAAGAAACCCGGCGGCACGGTCGACTGCTCGAAGACCTGAACTGACCTAGCTGGCCTTATACCGCAGCCAGCGTTTTGCCTTGCTCCGCGCAGGACAACAGCAGCGGCGAGGGCTTCCAGACCACCGGGTCCTCTTGTTCCAGCTCCAGCAAACGGGCGACGATGTCCGGCACGCCCCATGTGTCCGCGAAGTGCATCAAGCCGCCGCGCCAGCGCGGGAAGCCATAGCCAAAGACCGTGACCAGATCGATGTCGCGGGCCGAGGCGGCAATGCCCTCGTGCAGGATATCGGCAGCCTCGTTGATCATCGCCAATAGCAGGCGATCACGGATTTCCTCTTCGCTGTACTCGGTGCGGGTAATCTTGGCGAAATGCGCCTCTTCCAGCGCCAGATCGGCAACGATGGGGTCTTCGACCTTGCCGTTGCCGCCCGGGTAACGATACCAGCCCGCCCCGGTCTTGCGGCCCAGTTTCCCCAGTTCCACCATACGGTCAGCAATCGGAATATAACGCCGGTTCGGATCGCGCGTGGCGTCCTGTCTTCGGCGGTTGGCAAAAGCGATATCAAGACCGGACAGATCCTGCGCCTCGTAGGGGCCCATGGCATAGCCAAAATTCACCATGGCCTCGTCAACCTCCCAGGGGGTCGAGGCATCCATAAAGACGGTATCGGCCGCCTCGCGGTAACGCGCCAGAATGCGGTTTCCGATGAAGCCGTCGCAAACCCCGGACAGCACAGGGATCTTGCGCAGTTTCCTGGCAAGGGCAAAGCCGGTGGCCAGCGCCGCTTCCGAAGTCTTGTCGCCTTTCACGATCTCCAGCAGCTTCATGATATGGGCAGGCGCAAAGAAGTGCAGGCCCAGCACGCGGGACGGTTCAGCGACAGTTTCGGCGATCTCATCCAGATCAAGGTACGACGTGTTTGTGGCAAGGATCGCGTCCGGCGCCATGGCCGCCTCCAGCTTGCCAAAAACCTCTCGCTTGACCTCCATGCTTTCAAAAGCCGCCTCGATGGCAAGACTGCAGGCCGCCACCGCCGAGTATTCCGCGCTGGCAACAAACCGGGCGCGGCGTTCCTGAGCCTCTGCGTCCGAGATCAGTCCGCGCTCGAGGCTTTGGGAGATGATCTTTGCGACGTTGTCCTGGGCCCGCGCCACGCCCTCCTTGTCCATCTCAAGCAGCGTGACCTTCAGCCTGGCATTGAGCAAAGTATAGGCGATCCCGGCCCCCATGGTGCCGCCGCCAACCACGGCGATATGGTCGATCGGCAAAGGGTCCGCCTTGATCCAGTCTGGCGCCTTGGCAGCGCGTTCGGCAAAAAAGATGTGGCGCAGGGCACGGGCCTGTTCGCCGCTGCGCAGGGTCAGGAAACAGTCGCGTTCCTCGCGCAAACCCTCGGGGAAAGGCCGCGTGGCGGTGGCTTCGATCAGATCTATCGCCCGCTGCGGCGCGATCTGCTGCGCCATCTTTCGTGCGGCCAGCGCGCGGGCCTCGGCCACCTTTTCCGGGCGCGGTTCGGGGCGCGGCATATCGCGCACCGGCAAGGCCAGCTCAAGCGAGCCTTCGTCCAGATGCAGCGCCACCTCCATCGGGTCGTCGGAAATCCCGTCGATCAGGCCAAGCTGTTCGGCCCGCTCGGCGGTGACGGGTTTGCCCGTCGGGATCATCTCGAGCGCTGCGGTCATGCCGATCAGGCGCGGCAGGCGCTGCGTGCCACCCGAGCCCGGCACGATGCCAAGACCGACCTCGGGCAGGCCGATCTGCGCGCCAGGTTTGGCGATCCGGTAGCGGCAGGCCAAGGCCAGTTCACAGCCCCCGCCAAGCGCCACACCGTTGATCGCTGCGATCCACGGGATCTCGCTTGCCTCGATCTGGTTGACGATGTCGTTCAAATGCGGCGCAACGGCTGGTCCATCAAATTCGCGCGCATCGCCCCCAGCGGCAAAGGTGCGCCCCGCCCCTGTCAGGATCACCCGTTGCAGTCCCTCTTCCGACGCCAGCCTGTCCAGCACCGCCTGAAGCCCCTCGCGCGTGGTCAGGCCAATGGCATTCACCGGGGGATTGTCCAATTCGACAATGGCGGCCGCACCGATGCGGCGGAACGTAACGCTCATGAGGGGGTCCTCTTATATAGGGTCAGTTCAGAAAGCCCTGTTCGTGGATCAGGCTTTGCAAACGCTTGAGGGTGTCCTGCACCGTGGCTCCCGAGGTATCCAGTTGCGCATGGGCCCGTTCATACAGCGCCTCGCGGCTTTGCAGGATCGAGCGCAGCTGCGCCATGGCCTCGGGGTTGCCCGCCATCGGGCGGGTGTCGCCCTGCGCCCGCACCCGGTCCATGTGCTCCGAGGGCGAGGCCTTGAGCCAGATCGTGTGAAAGCGGCCCAGAAGGCTGTTGTAGGTGGTCGGTTCCGCGACGATGCCCCCCGCCACGGCCAGGATCAGCCGATCATAGGTGGCCACGATCCGGTCCAGCGCATCGGCCTCCAGCTTGCGATAGCCTTCCTGTCCGTAGAGCGCCATGATCTCATCGACCGGCATGCCTCCGGTCAGCTCGATTTCCCTGTTCAATTCAACAAAGGGCAGGTTCAGCGCCTCACCTGCCAGCTTGCCCAGCGTCGATTTTCCGGCACCGCGCAGACCCACAAGGCAAATGCGCCCGGCCCGCTGGCAGCGGCTTGGTTCGGTGCTCAGCGCCCGCAGCACGGCCTGTTGCGTGCCGCGGTCGGCGGTGCGGAACATCTCGGCCACCTGCATGACCTCGGAGCCAAAGGGATCATCCTGCCCGACGAGCCATTCGATGCGGTAATCCAGCGCCACCGCGACCCGCTTGAGCAAGCCGATCGATATGTTGCCCTCGCCGCTTTCGAGTTGCGCCAGATAGCGCGGCGACACGCCCGACATCTCGGACAGCACACGGCGCGGAATGCCCTTGCGTTCGCGCGCCTTGCGCACACGTTCGCCGACGCGGGCCATCAGGTCGGCCACGGCAATGTCGATCAGGCTTTGCCCATCGACCGATGTGGTCTTGCCGCTGAAGGATGTGATCTCTGCCATGGCCTGCATCTTTATGTACTATAATGCACAGTGTATAAGGAATATGCGCCGAGGCAATCGCTTCTGATCCAAAAATACCAAGCCTGTGGCGTTTTCATGCACCCTTGGGCAAATGCGGGGTCACGATCTCGCGGATATCCTGCGGTGGCCGGGTCTTTTTGAAACTGTCGGCGACGGTGAACACACAGACAAAGCGCCCTTCAAAACACAGCGTGCCGTCCTGTTCGCCCTCGATCCGGAAAGCAATCGAGGTTTCGCCCAGCTTTTCCGGCCAAGTGTGGCAGATCAAGCGGTGGCGCGGCGTGATGGGGCTGCGGAAATCAAGGCTCATGTGAACAAATGGCGTGCCCATGTTGCGGTCGATCTCGAACTGGTACCAGCCCTCGCCAACGTGGTCTTCCCACCAGGCGTTGATGGCATCCAGCGCAAACCACGGAATGCGCGCGGTGTAAACGATCCTGGCCGGATCGCAGTCCCCCCAGGTGACGCGGATCTCGTGCGGGTAGGCTGTTGACGGGCGCTCAGTCACGGCCCGCGTCGATCATCTTGGCCGCCGGGCTGGCGGGGTTGGTAGCGCAGACCTCGTGACCGCCGGGAATTGCGACAAAGCCAGAGAGGCCCGCCTTTTCCGACAGGCGGGGGTGCCAGACCCCATGGACCAGAACGTAGGCGGCCATTGTATTTCCTTTCATGAAAGCGATGTCGGGGGCGACCCTACCGGTTTCTTCCCCGCGTCAATACGTTTCGACGTGATAGCGGCCCTCTTCGCGCATCACGTCGCGCATGGCGACCCACTGTTGGCCGATGCTTTCGGCAATGTTGGTCAGGGCTTTTTCAACCCCCTCCTCCATGCCGCGCAAGCCGCAAATGTAGATGTGGGTCTTGGGGTCCGCGATCAGATCGGCGACCTTGTCCTCCTCGACCATCATCCTGTCTTGCACGTATTCCTTGGGCCCTTCGCCGCGCGAATAGACCAGATGTTTGTCCAGCAGCGCCGCGGGGATTTTCTTCAACGGGCCAAAATAGGGCAGAGATTCCGGCGTGCGGGCGCCAAAGAACATGGTCATGCCGCCGCTTTTGCCACCAACCGTGCGCTGGCGACGCATGGTAAAGGCACGCATCGGCGCCGACCCGGTGCCGGTACAGACCATCAGCAACCGCGCCTCGGGGTCGTCCGGCAACAGGAAGGTGGCGCCGAATGGGCCGGTCACCTGCACCTCATCGCCGGGTTTCAGATCACAGACGTAGTTGGAGCACAGCCCGTTTTCTTCGCGCTTGATGGTCAGCGACACGTTGTTGTAGCCGGGGCGTTCGCCATCGCGCGGGCTGGAGACCGAATAGAGCCGCGGCAGGTGCGGTTTGCCCTCGGCGTCCTGCCCGGGCGGAATGATCCCGATGCTCTGACCTTCCAGCGCGGGCATCGGCTGACCGCCGAAATCAAGGATGATATGGCGCACGTCATGGCTGGGATCATCTGTCAGGCGATAGTTGCCCTGCACCTTGGCGGTCGCGGGTTTGCCCAGATTGTACAGGTTCACCGATGGTTTGGCCGCCGATTTGGGCGCGCTGGACTTGCCGCCCGCGCCAGAGTGCGCCTCGGCCAGAAGGGCGGCCATGGCATCGTCCAGCGCTTCGAGATTGCCATCGGCACTGCCTTCAAGCTCTTCCTGTTCGGGCAGCTCCTCAAACTCGAACTGTTGTTCCAGCGAATAGGGCGTGGCGACGACGCGCCATTCGTCGATGCTGCCGGTCGGACAGACGGGAATGCAGTCCATGCAGAAATTGCAGATGTCCGGATCAACAACGACATTGTTGTCGTCGTGCTGGATGGCGCCGATGGGGCAGGTCATCTCGCAGGTGTAGCAACGGATGCAGATTTCCGGGTCGATCAGATGCTGTTTGACAGGTTTGTTCATTTCCAGCTTTTCCGGTTCCAAAGGGGAAGAGACGCACCGAACCGGCGCGGGGATGCAAAGAATTGCGGGCCGCGAAATGCGCGGCTAGCCGTCGCGGTTCAGAATGACATCCGGGACCGAAATGGCCTCGATCAGCGCCTGGCACAGCCCCTGACAACCCTTGCAGCCAATGCACGGTCCTTGAATGGTGGTCAGCTCCTGCCCCATCGCGGCGGTGCGCGGCGCGTGGCCAATCCTGCGATCACTTTGCATCAGGCGGTCTCCTCCGGGTCTTGTTCGCAGGCGAAAGGGTAACGCCTTTCGCCGGTGTTTCCTTGAGGCGGATCAAGGCGGAGCAATATTTTCGCAGAAAATACCGCCCCGCCCCGACCCTTGGGCATCATGCCATGTGCAGTTTGACGTATTCAAAATCGCCCGGCTTGTTGTCGATCCCGACCTTGGGCGCGGCAATCCAGCTGGCGTATTTGCCCGGCTCATAGACCGGCTTCATCAGAGATGCGATGAAGTCGCCATCCGCATGGGTCGGCAGCCACTGGTTGATCTTGGCGTCATAATCCGAACCGGAAATCGGGTTGCCATCCGGGTCAAAGTTCTTGCCCGAGAAGACGCCGATCTGGCGGTGGAAGGCCTCGTGCGGAAGCTTGAGGGCAAAGTCGATCCCAGCCTTCTCGATCACCTTGTTCCAGCGGCCCACACCGCCAGCCGCATCCCGCGTATAGTCGTCACGCAGACGCATGTTGATCGCGGTCAGGGCGGGCACCTGCTTTTGCACGGCCTTGCCATCCTCGAAGTCCCAGACGGTATAGGTGTCGTCCTTGAGCTGGTGATCGTCGTCCAGACGGCTTTCCATATAGCGGCCCTTGATCCCGGCGTTGAAGGCGTTGGCGGCGTTGGTCGAGACCTCTTGCCCGAACAGATCCAGCGACAGCGTGTAGTGCAAGTTCAGCTTTTTCTGGATGGTCGGCAGGTCGATGACACCCAGATCGCGGATCTTGCCCACATCATAGGGATCGGTGATGCCAGCCTTGTTCATCGCCGCACAGGTCGCCTGAATGGTCCGGCTGACACCGGTTTCCCCGACAAACATGTGATGCGCTTCTTCGGTCAACATAAAGCGGCAGGTGCGCGACATCGGATCAAAGCCGGACTGCGCAAGGCTTTCCAGCTGCATCTTGCCGTCGCGGTCGGTGAAATAGGTGAACATGAAGAAGGACAGCCAGTCCGGCGTTTCTTCGTTGAACGCACCCAACATACGCGGCGCTTCTTCCGAGCCCGAGGAGCGGATCAACAGTTCATCGGCCTCTTCACGGCCGTCCTTGCCAAAGTATTTCTGCAGCAGATAGACCATCGCCCAAAGGTGACGTCCCTCTTCGACGTTAACCTGGAACAGGTTGCGCATGTCGTACAGGGACGGCGCGGTGAGGCCAAGAAAACGCTGCTGCTCGACCGAGCCCGGCTCGGTATCGCCCTGGATCACGATCAGGCGTTTGAGCATGTTGCGGTACTCGCCCGGCACTTCCTGCCAGGCCAGTTCGCCCTTGTGTTCGCCGCAGGGGATACGGCGGTCTTCGACCTGCGGGGCCAGCAGAACACCCCAGCGGTACTCCGGCATCTTCACATAGTCGAACTTGGCCCAGCCCTTTGGGTCAACTGAAACAGCCGTGCGCAAATAGACCATGCTTTCCTGAAAGTTCTGCGGGATCAGCTTGTTCCACCAGTTGATGTATCCGGGGTGCCATTTTTCCAGCGCCTTCAAAACCTTGCGGTCACTGGACAACCCAACGTTGTTGGGGATCTGGGTGTCATAGCTGACGTTGATCAGGTCGAGCATTGAGTTTTCCTCCTGTTGGCCGGAAACTTTGAAAGTTTCCGGTTCGGTTTCTTTTCAAGAAACCGGTGTCAAACGCGTTCCATATTATAATCGCCGCGCACCCCGGTGCCGTAGCGCTGCAAAGCGCCATCCGCACCAACCGCGTTCGGACGGTTGAAAATCCAGTTCTGCCAAGCTGTCAGCCGGCCGAAGATCCGTGTTTCCATAGTTTCAGGACCAGCAAATCGCAAGTTTGCCTCCATCCCTGTCATCGCGTCGGGGCTAAAGCTCGCGCGTTCTTCCATGAAAATCCGGATCTCATCCTCCCAGTCGATGTCATCAAGGATCATTGTCACGAGGCCCAGTTCATCTGCTTCTTCAGCTTCCAGCGCCCCACCTTTGTTTTCCTTGGCCTTTTCCACCGCCTCAGGCGTTCCAAGAAAGCGGGTTTCCAAACGGGTCAGACCATTGCCCATAAGCATCGGGCCAAAGTTTGCATCGGTCAGCGTGATGGCGGCGGTGGGGCGATTGTCGCCTTCGAACTCGTCTTCCATCATATAACTGCGATCCACGGAAAACAGCAGTTCGGCCAGAATGCCGGTGAAGAAAGAGCCATGTTCCACCAGCGCCACCATCGAGCGCGAGGTGACATCCACACGCTTCAGGATGCGCTTCCAGTATTTCAGAACTTCATTGGCCAGCCAGTGATCCGAGTTTTCCATCAACAGCGCCTCGTGGGCGGCATAGAGCGCCGGATCGCCCTGCGTGCGGAAGACCAGAAGACCGAGTTCAGGTTCATTCAGGCGCAGATGAAGAATGGCGTCATCCAACTCGCGGGCGAGGCGCAGCATATAGGCCTGATCGCCTTGTGCGGTGAAGGCTTCCATATCGGCGGGGGCGTCCTCCTTGGGGCCGTGGAGGGTGATCGTGGCCTTGCGACCTTCGCGGTCCAACGCGACCTCGACCGTCGAATAGGTCACGCTGCCATCTTCGGCAAAGCTGCGGCTCAGCGGGGTCAGAGTGATGCCCTTGTCCACATTCGGCTTGACGGAACTGGCCGCGAATTCGCGGGCGCGCTCTTCGACCACATCGTCGAATTTGGAGTTGGGGATCACCTCGTCCACAAGGTTCCACTGTTGCGCACGCTTGCCGCGCACCCCCTCTTCGGTCGAGCAGAAGATATCCGCCCGATCCCGGCGCACTTTGCGCTTGTCGGTGACGCGGGTCAGACCGCCGGTGCCGGGCAGCACCGCCAGCAGCGGCACCTCGGGCAGCGACACGGCGCTGCTGCTGTCGTCCGTCAGAAAGATATGGTTGCAGGCCAACGCCAGCTCGTACCCGCCCCCGGCGCAGGCGCCCTTGACCGCGGCCACGTACTTCTGGCCCGAGTCCTCTTCCGCGGCCTCAAAGGTATTGCGCGTCTCATTGGTGAATTTGCAGAAGTTCACCTTGTGGCTGTGGGCCGCGCCGCCAAGCATGCGGATGTTCGCGCCCGCGCAGAAGATCCGGTCCTTGGCCGACTTCATCACCACAACCTTGACCTCGGGGTGCTCAAAGCGCATCCGCTGCACCACGTCCGCCAGCTCGATATCGACCCCCAGATCGTAAGAATTCATCTTGAGCTGATAGCCTTCGAACAGCCCGCCGTTTTCGTCCACATCCATGATGAGACTGGCGACGGGGCCGTTATACTCTACCTTCCAATGCTTGTAGGACGACGGGTCCACCTGAAAGTCGATACGCTTGGTCATTTGCCGGGTCTCCTAGATCCTATCAGGCGCACTATAATGCACTTTCGCCGTCATTTGAAGCTAAAGTAGCATTATAATTCCTGCAATCAAGCCTTCCGGTGAAGGCATTTGCCATTTTAAATCATACACATACAGATTTATGCACTATATTGCACAAATCACCAGTGATTCTTCGTACATTCGATCTGCATCTTTTTCGCCAAGCTCCATCAGCGGCGCACCACTCCGGGCAAAGCCCTCGTCCATCAGCGTCCGCGCCTGTTTCAGCAACCGCGCGACCGCATTCGCCTTGCCCATCCGCGCCTTGAGCCGCGCATTGGCCAATTGAATCACGCCCTGCACCAGACATTTCTGCCCGGAATTTGCCGGTGCGGCCATCCAGACGGCTTCAAGCAGCTCGTGCGCTTCCCAATAAAAACCCTCGTCCAGAAACCGCAGCCCCATCTGCCACGCGAGGCTTTGTTCCAACGGCTCGGCAACCTGCTTGAACGGCTCGAACAGGGCGTCATCGTGGCGCGGCGTCTGCCCCGGAACATAGGCATGGGGCGGGCGCCAATCATTCACGGCTCAGGCTGCCTCGACCTTGGCCTTTTCGATCCGTTCCAGACGGGTGCAGAACTCGGCCACCGCCGCGAGCACCCTGTCCGGCTGATCGAACTGCGGCGCGTGGCGGCAATCCTCCAGAATTTCGACATCCACCGGCGCGTAGGATCGCTCTTCGATCTCGTGAACCTGCGCTAGCGTGCCGTATTGATCGCCCCGGCCCTGGATCGCCAGTGTCGGAATGCGCAGGTAGTCGATGGCATCCGTCACAAGTGCGGCGTTGAAATCGGGGTGCAGCCAGCTGTCGTTCCAACCACGAAAGGCGCTGTCCACATGTTTGTGATATTTGCTCAGTTTATCACGCAGATCGCCATTGTCATAAGCCTGTTTTGCGGCGGAAATCTCGGTCAGCCCCATGGCTTCGGTAAAGAAATGCGGCGCCATGAGGATCAGACCGCGCACGCGGAAATCCTCGACCCCGCCGGCGTATTCCACGGCAATGGTCGCGCCGTCGGAATGGCCCATCAAGACGCCGCGCTGAAACCCGATGGCGTCCAGAAGATCGGGCAGCACCTGCTGCGCCTCTTCCACCATGTAGTCCAGCGGTCGGGGCAAATCGGCCGGGTCAGACTGACCATAACCGGCGCGTGAATAGACAAAGACGCCCCAGCCGGTGGTCTTGGCCAAGGCCGCAGGGAAGTCTCGCCACAGCGCGACGCAACCCAACCCTTCGTGCAACAGAACGATCGTCGGCGCCTTGTCCGGCGCCGGGCCAAAGCACTGATACTCAAGCGCCTTTCCGCCCGCTGTGACAAACCCCTTGGGCGCGCTCCAGTCAAAGGACATCATGCGCCCTCCGGCTCGCGCAGCTTGAAGCGCTGGATCTTGCCGGTTGCGGTTTTCGGCAGGTCTTCGACCACTTCGATCCAGCGGGGGTATTTCCATTTGCCGACCTTCTCTTTGACGAAGTCCTTCAGCTCGGCCAGCACGGCATCGCGATCCGCGCCCTCTTTCAGCACCACATAGGCCTTGGGTTTTTCGAGATCATCCTTGTCGCGCATCGGCACAACGGCGGCCTCAAGCACACCGGGATGGGCAATCAGCGCCTGTTCGACCTCGAAGGGGGACAGCCAGATGCCCGAGACCTTGAACATATCGTCGGTGCGCCCGCAGTAGACAAAGCGGCCGTCCTCGGTGATCTCGTATTTGTCGCCGGTGCGGGTCCATTCCCCCTCGAACGTCGCGCGGCTTTTGCTGCGCTTGTTCCAGTAGCCCTCGGCGGCACTGGCGCCGCGCACCAGCAGCTCTCCTACGCCTCCGGGCTTGATCTCCTCGCCGTTCTCATCGACGCAGCGCAGCTCGTACCCCGGAACCGGACGCCCCGAGGTGCCATAGACCACATCGCCGGGCGCGTTCGACAGGAAGATGTGCAGCATCTCGGTGCTGCCCACGCCATCCAGAATGTCCACGCCCCACAGGTCATGCCATTTGTTGCCGATCTCGGTGGGCAGGGCTTCACCGGCAGAAATGCACAGGCGCATATTGGCCACTGGCACACCGTGTTTTTCCAGATAGGCGACAGTCGCGGCATAAAGTGTTGGTACACCGCAGAAAATCGTCGGCTTTTCCCTTTCGATGATCTCGACGGCCACATCCGGCGTCGGGCGGCCATTGAACAGAACCGTCGTCGCCCCCACCGCCATCGGAAAAGTCATCGCGTTTCCAAGTCCGTAGGCAAAGAAAATCTTGGCCACCGAAAACACCGTGTCATCCTCGCGGATACCCAGAACCTGCGCGCCATAGGTGTCCGAAGTCGCCTTGAGCGCGCCGTGCACATGGCGCACGCCCTTGGGCTGCCCGGTCGACCCGGACGAATACAGCCAGAAGGCGCATTCATCCTCGCTGACCTGTGCGGTCGCGCGCGGCTCGGCGTCCTGCATGAAATCGTCATAGCTGATGGTGCCTTCGGGCGCTTCGCCGCCGATGACAACGATCTTGCGCAGGTGCGGCGCCTGCTGCGCGGCAGGCAGCACCACGTCCAGCAATTCGTGACTGACAATCAGACACGCCGCCCGGCTGTCTTTCAGGATAAAGTCATAAACCGGCGTCGCCAGCAACGTGTTCAGCGCGATCGGCACCACATGGGCTTTGAGCGCGCCCCAGAAAATCTCGGGGTATTCGATCTGGTCAAGGATGATGCAGGCGACACGCTCTTCCGGGCGGATTTCACTGTTGGCAAAGGCCCCAGCCACCAAATCGCTGCGCTTGGAAAGCTCACCATAGGTTATCTGACGTTTTTGCCCTGCCGCCTCTCGAAAGGCGGGTTTGTCCGCCCGGCCTTCGGCGACGTGGCGGTCCACAAAATAGAGCGCCGCGTTCTGATTGTCTGTCATGCTTTCCTCCCAGAGACCGGGGCGTGCCCGGAAATGTCCCGTTCGCAACTCGACACCCGGGTATGCGGCGCGCGCCCTCCTCCAAAAGCAACGCACCCCCGGCCTGCGAGTCCACACTTGTCAAAGGCGACTCGGAATATGCTTTATAATGCACACACTAAATTTCCGATCAAGCGTTGCCAGTTGGAATGTTGCACTTTTTTGCACACCCCTGCCGAGCGGTCTGGCCCGATCAGACCGTCACGCCGTTTCACCTGTGATCACCGCCGGATCGCAGTCATCGAACAGCCGATCATACATGGCGGCCCGCCGGGTCAGGATCTTGTGGAAGTTCAGGTTGCCTTTGGCCGTCGCCTCTCCGTCACCCATCGAGGGCGGTTCGGCCAGAACCATCGCCCGCGCAATCCGCGACGCCGAGCCGTGATCGTGCCGCCGCGCCAAAGCCCCTCCGATGGCCTTCGCCAACCCCGGGCTGACCAAAGCGCCGCGATCCTCGCTGCCCTCCTCGGCCAGCTTTACCGCTTGCGGACCCGGAAAGATCAGCACGCCGATCTCGGATTTATCCGCGCCGCAGATCACGATGTCCTGCGCCAGCGGGCCAAGTTCGGCCAACAGTTCCAGCCGCAGGTTGGCCGCGCGCACCCAAGTGCCCGACAGCAGCTTGAAGTCCTCGGATATCCGCCCGTCAAAGCGCATGCCCTTGGTCAGATCCTCAGGATCCACGAATTTCATCGCATCGCCGGTCAGAAAGAACCCTTCATCATCAAAGGCCTCAGCGGTTTTTTCGGGGTCGCCCAGATAGGCGGGCATGATGTTGGGACCACGCACGCGGATCTCGCAACGCATGTCTTCGTCCGGGATCAACTTTATATCAACGCCGGTCATCGGCACGCCGACAATTCCCGACATGGTGGTAGGCTCGTGCTGTATCAGGCAGGCTGGGCCGGTTTCCGTCAACCCCCAGCTTGAGTTCATCAGCGGGACGTCCCCGCGCACCTCTCGGGCCATATCCTCAAGATCGCGCCAGACGTCCTGAGGCAAAGAGGCGCCCGCGTAAAACAGCATGTCCAGGTCGCGGAAATAGCTTTCCCGAAGGTCCGCATCCACTTTCATCGCGTCGCGCAACTGGGCAAACCCCACCGGCACGTTGAACGCCAATGTCCCGTTGATCAGGCGATTATTCTCAATCGTCTTGCCGACCAATGCGGGGATCGGTTTGCCACCGTCGATATACAAGCTGCCGCCATTGGCCAGCATCATGTTGAAGTTGTGCGAGCCGCCAAAGACGTGGTTCCACGGCAGCCAATCGACGATACGCGGCGGCTTTGCCCGCAGGAAGGGCAAGGCGTCGGCAATCTGGGTCTGGTTGGCGCACATCATCCGCTGGGTGGTGACCACCGCCTTGGGGTGCGAGGTCGAGCCCGAGGTCATCAGGTATTTGGCGACCGTGTCCGGGCCCACTTTTGCCGCGGCCTCGTCGACCTGCGGCCCATCCTCACCCGCCATCAGACTGGCGAACTCCGACATCCCCGCACCGGGATTGACGCTGACCACCTTTTCAATATCGTCAAAACACTCAAGCGCCAGGGCTGCACCATAGCGCCCACCGTCATCGGCAAAGACCATGGCGGGTTTGACCACGCCGACGCAGTGCCGCAGCTGCGCATTCGCCGCAGGGATCAACGCGTATTGCTCGGCCAAAGGAACAGTGGGAATGCCGACATACTGCGCCGCCAAGGTCAGCAGGCCGTGATCCACTCCATTGCCCGAAATCACCACGATGGGCCTGTCTGGACCTAGGCCCCGCGCCAGAAGGCTGGCTGCGATGGCGCGCACGATCTGGCGCGTCTGCGCGTAGGAAACCTCGCGCCACCCCTCCCCCTGACGTTCCGCGATAAAGACCGCGTCCGGCGTCTTTTCCGCCCAAAGCTCCACCCAATCGCCGGACTTGTTCGCAATCGGGCCAATGTCATAGCCCGACCGCAGCAGGATCGTACCATCGGCCCGATCTTCGCGCACAACCTTGTGGCTTGCGTATTTTCCCATCCGTCCTCCTCCCCGATCCGACTTAGCGCTGCGGCAGTCGCACGGCGGCATCCAGCCGGATCGTCGTTCCATTCAGATAGGGGTTCGCCACGATCTGGCTGACCATCTGGCCGTATTCCTCGGGCTGGCCCAACCGATGCGGGAAGGGAATATTGGCGATAATCCCCTGTGTGGTTTCCTCGGGCAGCCCTTCCATCATCGGCGTGTTGAACAGCCCCGGCGCAATCGCCATGACGCGCACACCCATCTTGGCCATCTCGCGCGCGACCGGCAGACACATCGCGGCAATCGCCCCCTTCGAGGCCGCATAGGCCGCCTGCCCGATCTGCCCATCCTGCCAAGCCACGCTGGCGGTGTTGATCACCACGCCGCGCTCGCCGCTGTCCAGCGGCTCCAGTTCCATCATCTCGCGCGCGGCATGGGACATGACGTTATACGTCCCGAAAAGGTTCACCCGGATCGTCCGTTCGAAAACATCCATCGACAGTTTGCCTTCGCGCCCGACGACCCGCGCCGCCAAACCGATCCCGGCGCAGGACACCGCCACGCGCGGAGCCCCCAGCTTGTCCTTTATCTCGGCAATCGCCGCCGCCACGCTGGCCTCATCGCCAACATCGGTCTTCACAGCATGGCCGCCGATCTCGGCCGCCATGGCCGCTCCGCGCTCGGCGTCAAAATCCAGAATGCCAACCTTTGCCCCTTCCGAGGCCAAGCGCCGCGCCGTAGCCGCGCCCAGCCCGCTCGCACCGCCCGTGACAATTGCCACCTGTCCGGAAATCTCCATATCATCCTCCCTGGAACCGACCCGGTTCTTCATTGGTCCAAAAATATCCCGGGGGAGTCGCAGCCGCGCTGCGACGGGGGCAGCGCCCCCCTTCCCCCCCCCTCTCGTCTCAAGCCCGCAGGGCAACGCGGTGCCCCGCTACCCCGGCAAAAGGAACAGCGTGATCGCCGGGAACATCACGAGGATCGTGACCCGGATCAAATCGGAAATCACGTAATAGATCACCGCCTTGTAGGTCTCGTACATCGGGGTTTCCGGGTCCATCGCGTTGATCACAAAGAGGTTCATCCCGACCGGAGGCGTGATCAGCCCGACCTCGACCACGATCAGCACCAAAATGCCGAACCAGATTGCCACATGCTCCGTGCTCATCCCGAAATCGAGCGCCGAGATCACCGGAAAGAAGATCGGGATCGTCAGCAGGATCATCGACAGGCTGTCCATGAAGCAGCCAAAGACAAGGTACAGCAGCAGGACCAGCACCAGCACCAGCATCGGTGAAAAGCCCTGCTCGACCACCATGCGTGACAATTCCTGCGGCACCTGCGTCAAAGCCAGAAAGCCGTTGTAGAACGCCGCGCCCAAAACGATGAAAAAGATCATTGCGGTTGAGCGGGCCGTATCGGCAAAACTGTCCGCCAGGGTCCGGCGCGTCAGCCCGCCGTTGAAAAAAGCAATGATCCCAGTGCCCAGCGCGCCCACAGCCGCGCCTTCGGTGGGGGTGAAGATGCCTCCGTAGATCCCGCCGACCACGGCGATGAAGACCAGCAGCACAGGCCAGACGTCGATCAGGGCGCGGATGCGGTCCGCGAAGGGAACGGGCTCGCGCACGCCCGCAGACCCGGGGTTCATGCGCACATAGATCGACACGGCGATCATATATCCGACTGCGGCCAGAATGCCCGGAATGAACGCCGCAAGGAACAGCTTGGCGATGTTCTGCTCGGTCAGGATGGCATAGATCACCAGCACCACCGACGGCGGGATCAGGATGCCCAAGGTGCCGCCCGCCGCCAGCGTCGCGGTGGAAAAGCCGCCCTTGTAGCCATAGGATTTCAGCTCGGGCAGGGCCACGCGGCTCATGGTGGCGGCGGTGGCCAGCGACGATCCGCAGATCGCACCAAAGCCCGCGCAGGCACCGATGGCGGCCATGGCCACCCCGCCCTTGCGATGGCCCAGAAAGCTTTCGGCGGCTTTGAACAGCGCCTGGCTCATGCCGCCCAGCGTCGCGAAATATCCCATCAGCAGGAACATCGGCACAATGGAAAGCGAGTAGCTGGAGAAGGTCGTATAGGCCTCGGTCTTGAGGCGCGCCAAGGCCATGATGGCGTTGCCGTTGACCAGCCACAGCCCGGCAAAGCCGGTGGTGAACATGGCCAGCCCGATGGGCACACGCAAGAAGATCAGAACCAGCAGCGCCGGAAAGGAAAGGATGCCGATTTCAAGGTTGCTCAATGGTCTGCCCCCACGGCATTGGCCACGATCAAGCGGCCCGTCAAAAGTTCGATCCCGCGTACCAGCGCCATATAGACACCGGCAGCAGCAGCGGCGACCGCGCCAACAAGGCTGGCCGCATAAGACCACCAGACCGGGAATTGCAGCAGCAGCGTCGTCTCGCCCGAGCGCAGTTTCCGCGCCATCCCGGCATCAAGCTGGATGGCGATCACCACCAGCGCGGTGGCAAACAGTGCTTCGGCCAGGAAGATCAGGAACCGGTTGGCCCCGCGCGGCAGGAAGTTCGTGAAGATGTCGACCGCGGCATGACCGCTTGTCACCTGACACAGCGGCAGGAAGGCAAAGATGCAAAAGGCCATGCCGGATTCGACCAGTTCAAAGTCGCCTCTGATCGCGCCGATCCCCATGTCGATCAGGGATTGAGCCATGCCGGGGGCAATCCCTTGAATCAAATCAGAGTGCAGGAAGGAGTTGGTCGTCCGCCCGATGATCGAAATACAGATAATCAGGATCAGAGCAGTCAGAACTGCCCCGCCCAGCACCGCCATGAGCTTGGCAAGTGCCAGTACGAAGCGATGAACGCGTTGCATATGGGAATTCCCCTTCGGGCCAAACCTGGGGCCACGGCGCAAACCGTCGCCCCAGGTCAGAGGTTTATTTACCGTAAGTGTCCATGTCCGATGTATACTCGGCCATCAGCGCGCGGGCTTCGTCGATCAGGGCCTGACCGTCTTTGCCTTTGCCTTTCATATCCTCAATCCAGGTTGCATAGATCGGGTTGACCAGAGCATCCCATTCCTTGGCCTGTTCTTCGGTCACGGTGACAATGTTGTTGCCCATATCAACCGCGATCTGGCGCGCCGGGCCATCCGCATCCGCCTGCGTACCACCCGCAAAGATCGAGAAGGCCAGACCGGAATTGTCGTCGATCACTTTCTTCAGATCGTCCGGCAGCCCTTCGTAGCGGTCAAGGTTCATCGCCAGAACGAAAGTCAGGTTATACAGTGCCGGGCCTTCGAACTCGGTGTGGTTGTGAACCAGTTCCGGCACCTTGAGAGCGCTGGTCACCTCCCACGGAATGGTGGTGCCATCCAGAACGCCCTTGGAAAGACCTTCCGGGATGGCAGGCACCGGCATGCCGATGGGTTCGGCGCCGACGCGGGTCAGCAGATCGTTCACCAGACGCGAGCCGCCACGGATTTTCATGCCTTGAAGATCGGCAGGAACGGCGACCGGCTTGTTTGTGTGGAACATGCCGGGGCCGTGGACCCATGTGCCAAGGATATGGACATCGGCGAATTCGGTGTCCTTCATGTGCTCTTCGAACATTTTCCAATAGGCATAAGAAGCCGCCCGCGCATCCGAGACCATAAAGGGCAGTTCAAAAACTTCGGTCGTCGGGAAGCGGCCCGGCGTATAGCCGACCACGGTCCAGACCACATCGGCAATGCCGTCAATCGCCTGATCCAGCAGCTCTGGCGGCACGCCGCCCAGCTGCATCGACGGATAGCGTTCGACCTTGATCCGGCCACCGCTGTCCTTTTCGACATTGTCGGCCCAGACATCCAGAACCTGCTTGGGCACATTGGCCTGCGCCGGCAGGAACTGGTGCAGCTTGAGCGTCACTTCCTGAGCGAAGGCCGCCGTCGACAGCAGCGATGCCGCCAGAGCAGCACCTGCAACACCAAGGATTTTTCTACGAGTGGTCATGTAATTCCTCCCTACTGACCTTTGGCCCAGATTTCAGGGCCTTAGTTATTCGCTTTGTATTCCGCCATGAGGGCGCGCGCCTCTTCGATCAGCGCGGCGCCGTCAATTCCCTTGCCCTTTACGTCCTCGATCCATGCGTCATAGACAGGACGGGCCATTTCTTCCCATTTCGCCGCATCTTCTTCGGAAACGGTGACGATGTTGTTGCCCAGATCGACAGCGATCTGGCGGGCCGGACCATCGGCGTCGGCCATGGTGCCCCCGGCAAAAATGCTGAACTCAAGCCCCGAATTGTCGTCGATCACCTTTTTCAGATCATCCGGCAGCGCCTCGTAGCGCTCTTTGTTCATGCCCAGAATGAAGGTCAGGTTATAGATCGCCGGGCCGTCAAATTCGGTGTGGTTGTGCACCAGCTCCGATACCTTGAGCGAGGTCGTGACCTCCCACGGGATGGTGGTGCCGTCGATCACGCCCTTGGACAGCGCCTCGGGGATCGCGGTCACGGGCAGACCGATCGGCTCGGCCCCGACGCGCTCGAGCAGTTGGTTCACCATACGCGAGCCGCCGCGGATCTTCATGCCTTGCAGGTCCTCGGGCGAGGACACCGGATCTTTGGTGTGCAACATGCCCGGACCATGCACCCATGTGCCAAGCACCTTGAGGTCCGCAAAATCGCTGTCCTCCATATGCTCCTTGAACATGGTCCAATAGGCGTATGACGTCGCCTGCGCGTCGGATGTCATGAAAGGCAGCTCAAAGACTTCGGTGTGCGGGAACCGCCCCGGGGTAAAGCCGTTCACCGCCCAAACGATATCCGCGATGCCGTCGATGGCCTGATCGATCAGCTCGGGAGGAGTGCCTCCAAGTTGCATTGCAGGGAAGCGCTCAATCTTGATGCGACCCTCCGAATCGGCCTCGACCTTGTCGGCCCAGACATCAAGGATCAGCTTGGGAACATTGGCCTGTGCGGGCAGAAACTGGTGCAGTTTCAGCGTAACCTCTTGAGCCAACGCACTGGTTGCGCTCACAGCGGTCACGGCAAGCGCCGCTACCGCGGCCAGAAGCGCTCTTCGATTGGTCATATCGTCCTCCCCAGACGTCACCCGCGCCTCCTCTGGCTTGGATGATTTGTGCAAGATCATGCAGAATTCGCACTATAATGCAATCTCTTTAACCGACCCAGCGGTCACTTTTTGCATCCGATATCACCGCTCACCATTTGTCCAGAGTTAACACATTTCTGTTTACAAAGAAACAAAATGTTTACGTATCATTATTCGTCCCGGACAGGATTTCATCAAGAATGGCGGAATAGATGGCAGCGCCGTGCTGGATCAACTCGTCCGGGAAGTCATAGTGCGGGGTGTGCACCGGCGGATGATCCTCGCCCGCGCCCAGCAACATGAACGCCAGCGGGATCTGCGCCCCGAAACATCCGACATCCTCAGAGGCGCGCATCGGCAAGGGACCGGGGGTATGGGGCACACCAAGCCGGTCCAACGCGCGGGTGGCGATCTCAAAGGCCTCGGGCGCATTGGTGGTGGCGTCAAAGACATCCTCATACGTGATATGGCATCTCAGCCCGCTTTGCGCGGCGGCCTGTTGCACCATCTCTTCGGCGCTGGCCACCAGCGCCGCCATGCGGTCGTCAGTCAGCGTGCGCAGGGTCGCAAAAACTTCGGCCTCGCCCGGCGTGACGCCAAAGGCGGGCTCCCCCATGCGGGCGTGGGTCACGGTCACAAGGGCAAAATCCTCTTGTCCCGGCTGTCCCTCGGCCAAGGCTGTCAGATCGGGCATCAACTGCGCCAAGGCCAACATCGGGCTGCGCGCCTTTTCCGGCTCGGCGGCGTGCGAGGTTTGGCCGGTCAGCGCAATCCGCATCCCGCGCGAGGCACAACTGACCGGCCCTGGCTTAACCGCCACGTCGCCAAAGGCCAGCCCCGGCATGTTGTGAATTGCAAAGGCGTAATCCGGGCGCAGATCGGCAAACGCCGGGTCCGCGACAACCGCACGCGCGCCTGCGCCATTCTCTTCGGCAGGCTGAAACATCAACAAGACCGACCCGCGCGCGGGGCGATGCCGCCCCAGCATGCGCGCCATGGCCGCAAGCATGGTCATATGCCCGTCATGGCCACACAGATGCGCCCTGCCCCGCGTTTCCGAGACATGATCGAAGTCCGAAAGTTCCTGAATGGGCAAAGCGTCCAGTTCGCAGCGCAGCATGACGCAGGGTCCCGGAGCGTTCCCTTCATACAGCGCGGCGACCCCGTGGCCTCCCAACCCGGTTACGGTCCGATCCGGCCCGGTCGCGGCAAGCATCTGAAAAACCCGTGCGGCGGTCTGCTCTTCCTCGCCCGAAAGCTCGGGGGTGCGGTGCAGAAGGTGCCGCCAATCGGTCAGCTCGTTGATGTCGAAATTGCTCAGACGCATCGAATCCCCCGTGTTGCCCCATGCATGCCCACATTCTGTTGCATTTGCAACGAAAAAGCCTCTCGCCCTTTGCCAGCAGTGACTTATAGTCTGCACTTCACATGAGGGAGTGGAGGACCTCTTGCTGGACTACAGCCACAACTGGGTGTTTGTGCTGGCATCGCTGGCCATTGCCATGATTGCAGCCTTTTCGGGCCTGAGCCTGACTCAGGGCGTCTCGCGGATGTCCGAAACGGTGCGCAAGATCACGGTCTCCGCTTCGGCGGTGATTCTGGGCTGGGGCATCTGGTCGATGCATTTCGTGGCCATGCTGGGGTTGTCGCTGCCGATTGCCTTTTACTTTGATCCACTGGTGACGCTGATCTCGGCGCTGACGGCGATCCTGTTCATGGGGCTGGCTTTGGTGATCGTGCATTTCGGGCGACGTACGCGCGGCAAGATCGTGATCGCAGGCACGGTGGTCGGGATCGGCATTCCGGTCATGCATTACATCGGAATGTCAGGGATGGAGCTTTGCGCCCCGGTCTACTCGGTCGTAGGGGTTGTCGGCGCCCTTGCCCTGTCTATCGGCCTGAGTGTCCTGTCCTTCCTGATCGCCTATGACAGACGCAGCGCGCGCAATATCGTGATGGGGACCCTGGGGTTCGGGCTGGCGGTCTTTGCGGTGCATTTCATCGCCATGGCAGGCACAGGTTTCCTGCCCGCGCCCGAGCCGGATGCGATCGTGCCGCCAATGAGCAAGGGGGCCCTGGCCTTTGGGGTGACGATCTCGGCATTTGTTCTGTCGGGTATCTTTCTGCTGAACGGTGCAAGCTTTGCCACCCGGTTGACGGGTGGAATGGACGCGCCTGCCGAAGCGGATCGTGCGCCTGAGCCTGAGTTGGCTGCGGAGGTGCCCGGTGTTGCCGAAGCCGCGCCGCCTGCTGGCCCGCGCATTCCGTATGAAGCCGAGGCGCGCACGCATTTCATCGACGCCGCCGAGGTTTCGGCGGTGCGGGCCGAGGGTCATTACACGGTGCTTTATGTCGGCACATCGAAACTGTTTTGCCCGTGGTCCATAACAGAGGCGGAAAATCGCATCCCAAAGGCACGCTTCATGCGCACGCACCGGAGCTATCTGGTCAACCTCGACCATGTCTCGAGCTTCGAGCGTAGGAAGGACAACGGGGTTTGTTATTTTGACAAGACGCCTTCGCTGCCCAAGGTACCGGTCAGCCGTTCGCGCCTGACCGAAGTCCGCGCGCGCTTGGGAATGTAGCGCCCGGGGCGCTGCCCCTCTTGTCCGCTACGCGGCCAATTCACCCCGAGGTATTTTCGGCCCAAAGAAATCCGAGTCGCGGTTCATGCTGCACCTGCGTACGCATTTCGTGCGCGGGCGGCGCATTTCGTGAACGCGGCCGCGCCGGTCGTTATGTCGGCCTCGCGTCTGGCGTCGGGCGCGACTTGGATGCAGGAAGAGTTCCTTAGGGGAGGACAGGAATGATACCCGCACCGTTTGAATACCACAGGCCCGACAGCGTGGAGGCGGCTTTGGCGATCATCTCGCAGCATGGCGACGATGCGCGCGTTGTTGCCGGAGGCCACAGTCTGATCCCGATGATGAAGCTGCGCATGGCCGAGGTGCCGCATCTGGTTGACCTTCAGGCCATCGGTACGCTCAAGGGCATCTGCATTGACGGCAGCCGTGTGCACATTGGCGCCATGGTCACCCAGCACGAGCTGATCGTGGACGCGGCTCTGGCCAAGGCCGCGCCGATCCTGCGCGAGGCGGCTTTGCAGATTGCCGATCCTCAGGTGCGCTATATGGGCACCGTCGGCGGCAATGTGGCGAACGGCGATCCGGGCAATGACATGCCCGGGCTGATGCAGGCCTTGGATGCGCGTTTTACGCTTCAGGGGCCGGACGGCACGCGCGAGGTAGCGGCGCGCGAGTTTTATGAAGCGGCGTACATGACTGCCCGCGAGGACGACGAGATCCTGACCCAAGTCAGCTTTGACGCACCGGTTGGCGGTCAGTCGTATGAAAAGCAAAAGCGCAAGATTGGGGATTATGCCACGGCAGCCGCAGCTGTGATCCTGACGAAGACGGATGGCAAAGTCTCGGGGGCGTCGATTGCCATGACAAACCTGTCGGATACGCCGGTGTGGTCCGAGGCCGCCGGCGCCGCCCTTGCTGGATCGGACTGCGGGAAAGCCGCAGTCGATGCCGCTGTGGCGGCAATGCTGGGTGACATTGACCCGGGCGAGGACAACCGCGGGCCGGTTGAGTTCAAGAAACATGCGGCAGCGGTGATCCTGCGCCGGGCGATTGCCCGCGCCTGGGACCGGGCCTGAGGGGGACATCATGGCAAAACAGATTGTCACTTTGACTGTGAATGGCGAAACGCACGAAGTCGCCGCCGAGCCGCGCGAGTTGCTGGTCTATGTCCTGCGCGAAAAGCTGCGGATCACCGGCCCGCATGTTGGCTGTGAGACCAGCCATTGCGGCGCCTGCACCGTTGACATGAACGGCAAGAGCGTCAAGGCCTGTACCGTTTTTGCCGCGCAGGCCGATGGCGCGCAGATCACAACCATCGAAGGCATCGGCAGCCCCGACGCGCTGCATGTGCTTCAGGAGATGTTCCGCGAACACCACGGGCTTCAGTGCGGGTTTTGCACGCCGGGCATGATCACCCGCGCCTATCGTCTGCTTCAGGAAAACCCGAACCCGACCGAAGAAGAGGTGCGCTTTGGCATTTCCGGCAACCTGTGCCGCTGCACCGGCTATCAGAACATCGTGAAATCCATTCTGGCTGCCGCCGCGCAGTTGAATGCCGCAAACACGCCCTCAAGCAGTGAAACGGTAGGGCAAACCGACGTGGAGGCCGCAGAATGAAGGATCTGGATGAACGCGAAGAGCGCCGCGAAGCGCTTAAAGGTCTGGGATGTTCGCGCAAGCGGGTTGAAGATGCCCGCTTTACCCAAGGCAAGGGCAACTACATCGACGATGTGAACCTGCCGGGAATGCTGCACGGCGATTTCGTACGCTCGCCCTATGCCCATGCCCGTGTGGTCAGCATTGATGCCTCCGCTGCGCTGGCGCTGGACGGGGTGATCGCGGTTCTGACCGCCGAGGATCTGGCCCCACTGAACCTGCACTGGATGCCGACCCTTGCGGGCGACAAACAGATGGTGCTGGCCGATGGCAAGGTGCTGTTCCAGGGGCAGGAGGTGGCCTTTGTTGTCGCCAAGGACCGCTACATTGCCGCCGATGCGGTCGAGCTGGTCGAGGTGGAATATGAAGAACTGCCGGTGTTGGTCGATCCCTTCGAGGCGCTGAAATCGGACGTGGTTCTGCGCGAGGATATCAAGGACGAGAAAACCGGCGCTCATGGCGCGCGCAAGCACCACAACCATATCTTCACATGGGAAGAAGGCGACAAGGCGGCCACCGAACAGGCCATTGGCGAGGCCGAGGTCGTGGCCGAGGAGATGGTTTACTATCACCGCACCCACCCGTGCCCGCTGGAACCCTGCGGCTCGGTCGCCAGCATGGACAAGGTCAACGGCAAGCTGACGCTTTGGGGCACCTTTCAGGCGCCGCATGTGGTGCGCACCGTCGCCAGCCTTTTGTCGGGCATCGAAGAGCATAACATCCGCGTCATCAGCCCCGACATCGGCGGCGGCTTTGGCAACAAGGTCGGCGTTTACCCGGGCTATGTCTGTTCCATAGTTGCGTCCATCGTGACCGGGGTTCCGGTCAAGTGGATCGAGGACCGGATGGACAACCTGATGGCCACGGCCTTTGCCCGCGATTACTGGATGAAGGGGCGCATCAGTGCCACCAAAGAGGGCAAGATCACCGGTCTGGATGTGCATGTCACCGCCGACCACGGTGCCTTTGACGCCTGCGCCGACCCGACAAAATTCCCGGCGGGCTTTTTCCATATTGTCACCGGGTCTTATGACATCCCCGTGGCCCACGTAGCAGTGGATGGTGTCTATACCAACAAGGCACCGGGGGGCGTGGCCTATCGCTGTTCCTTCCGCGTGACCGAGGCCGCCTATTGCATCGAACGCATGATCGAGGTGCTGGCGATCGAGCTGGGCATGGACGCGGCCGAGCTGCGGCGCATCAACTTTATCAAGAAAGATCAGTTCCCCTACCACTCAGCCCTTGGCTGGGAATATGACAGCGGCGATTACCACACCGCCTGGGACAAGGCGCTGGAGGCGGTCGATTACGAAGGGCTGCGCAAGGAGCAGGCGCAAAGGATCGAGGATTTCAAGGCTGGCAAGACCCGCAAGCTGCTGGGCATCGGTCTGTGCCATTTCACCGAGATCGTCGGCGCGGGGCCGATGAAGAACTGTGATATCCTCGGGATGGGCATGTTCGACAGTTGCGAGATCCGCATTCACCCGACAGGCAGCGCGATTGCGCGGCTGGGGACGATTTCCCAAGGACAGGGCCACGCGACGACCTTTGCGCAGATCCTTGCCAGCGAAATCGGCCTTCCCGCCGACAGCATCACCATCGAAGAGGGCGACACCGATACTGCGCCTTACGGGCTTGGCACCTATGGGTCACGCTCGACCCCGGTGGCGGGGGCGGCCACGGCCATGGCTGGGCGCAAGATCCGTGCCAAGGCGCAGATGATCGCGGCTTACCTGCTCGAAGTGCATGACGACGACGTCGAATGGGACGTCGATCGCTTTGTGGTCAAAGGCGCGCCGGAGCGGTTCAAGACCATGAAGGACATCGCCTATGCCTCGTACAATCAGGCGATCCCTGGCGTTGAACCCGGTCTTGAGGCGGTCAGCTATTATGATCCCCCAAACATGACCTATCCCTTTGGCGCCTATATCTGCGTCATGGAGATCGACGCCGACAGCGGTGAGCACGAGATCCGCCAGTTCTATGCGCTGGACGATTGCGGCACCCGGATCAACCCCATGGTCATCGAAGGTCAGGTCCACGGCGGCGTGACCGAGGCGCTGGCCATCGCCATGGGCCAAGAGATTGCCTATGACGAGATGGGCAACTGCAAGACCGGCACGCTGATGGACTTCTTCCTGCCGACGGCGGTCGAGGTGCCGAACTACACCACCGACCACACGGTCACGCCTTCGCCGCATCACCCGATCGGGGCCAAGGGCGTCGGTGAAAGCCCCAATGTCGGCGGGGTGCCAGCCTTTTCGAATGCGGTGCATGACGCCTTCCGCGCATTTGGTCTGCGGCAAAGCCACATGCCGCACGACCACTGGCGTATCTGGAAAATCGCCCGCGATCTGGGCCTGCACGAATAGCCAAGGGACGAAACGCCGGGGGCGCAAGGAGATCCGGGAAGGACTCTGATCGCTCTCGGCCTTTCGATTTGCCAAATGACTCATGTCGATCTGCAAAATGACCTCGCACGGCAGGGCTATGTCGCCTCGAACGATCTGGCGATGGCGCTGCATCTGTCCGTCACGCTTGGCCGCCCCTTGTTGCTTGAAGGGGCGGCGGGCGTCGGCAAGACCGAGGTTGCCCGCGCGCTGGCCGCCGCAAAGGACACCCGCCTGATCCGCCTGCAGTGCTACGAAGGTCTGGACGCGGCGCAGGCGATCTATGAATGGAACTACCAACGGCAATTGCTGGCGATTCAGGCCGGCAAGGCCGAGGACGACATCTTTTCGGAAACCTACCTTTTGGAACGCCCCTTGCTTCAGGCGATCCGCCAACCCCAGCCGCCAGTGCTGCTGATCGACGAGATTGACCGCGCCGATGAGGAATTCGAGGCTTACCTGCTCGAAGTCCTGTCGGATTTCCAGATCACCGTACCCGAACTGGGAACCCTTGTGGCGCAGACCCGCCCCATGGTGGTCCTGACCGCTAATGGCACCCGCGATCTGTCCGACGCGTTGCGCCGCCGCTGCCTGTATGCCCATGTGGATTACCCGGATCGCAAGACCGAACTGGCGATCCTTGCCGCCCGCCAACCGGGGATCGAGGCCGCACTGGCCGGTCAGATCGTGAGCTTTGTCCAATCCCTGCGCAAAGAGGATCTGGAAAAGACCCCCGGGATCGCCGAAATGCTGGACTTCTCGGCGGCGCTGATCGGCCTTGGCATCAACGATCTGACCGATGACCCTCAGGCGCTTTCGGCTACCATGGCCACCTTGCTGAAAACCGAAAGCGATCGCGCCGCCGTCCCACCCGAGGTTGCCGCACGGATTGCGGGGCGCGCCGCATGACCGCCGTGACCAAATTCGCCGGACGCGACCCCGGCCCCGCCGCGCGCCTTTCTGGCTTTATCGAACACCTGCGCGACAACGGGTTTCACCTAGGGGTGGCCGAAACCTGTATCGCCCTTTGCGCCCTTGAGGCGGTCAAGGCGCACGACCCGGAACAGGCGCGCTCGGCGCTGCGGGCTGTCTGCTGCGGATCGGCGCAGGATACCGACCGCTTTGACACCCTGTTCGACAGCTTCTGGCGCGCCGAAGGGCGCGTGCGCCAAAAGGTCATGCCCAGCGCAAAACAGCCCGAAGCGCCGATGCGGTCGTCCCGCAAGGACAGCGGCGCACAAAGCGAGGGCGCGGGAACCATCCAATCACCGGACGGCTCGGGCGGCGGTGAGGCCGAAACCGATGGCATGGGCAAACTTGTCGCCTCGGACCTGCGGAACCTGATGAAGAAGGACCTGCGCGATCTGGTTGATCCGCAAGACATCCGCGAAGCCGAGCAGATCGCCGTCAAACTGGGAAAAGCCCTGCGCGACCGCCGTTCGCGGCGGCGCAAGGCGGCGCTCAGGGGGCAAGGGCTGGACTTTCGCCGCACCATCCGGCGGGCGCTGGCTACTGGCGGGATACCCTTTAGGCTGTCCCAACGCAAACGCCCGGATCGCCCGGTGAAACTCGTGGCGCTTTGCGATGTCTCGGGGTCGATGCTGGTCTATGCCCGCCCCTTCCTCGCCTTTCTGGCGGGGCTGATGCGGGCCGAGGACGCCTCGGACGCCTATCTGTTCCACACCCGCCTTGTGCGCATCGCCGAGGCATTGCGCGACAATGACCCGATGCGCGCGCTGAACCGCGTCACGCTTTTGGCGCAGGGCATCGGCGGCGGCTCAAGGATCGGCGGCGCGCTGGATGCCTTTGCCCGCACCTATGCCCGCCGTTTCGTTGATGGCCGCACCGTGGTGATCATCCTGTCCGACGGCTATGACACCGACCCGCCGGAACGCATCGCCGAGGCCTTGGCGCGCCTGCGCAAACGGGGTTGCAAGATCATCTGGCTGAACCCTCTCAAGGGCTGGGACGGGTACGAACCTGTCGCGCGGGGCATGGCCGCCGCCCTGCCCCATCTGGACCTGTTTGCCGCTGCGAACACGCTGGACGACCTTGGCAATCTGGACAAACACATGGAAGCGCTATGAGCATGATCATGACCCCGCAAAGCCGCACCGACGACAGCATCACGCTTGAAACCGCCCGCCGCCGCGCGCTTGGCCTGCCCTTTGCCATGGCAACCGTCGTGCGCACCATGGCCGCCACGTCTGCGAAACCCGGCGCCAAGGCGTTGATCGACGAGACCGGCGAGATTGTTCTGGGCTTTCTCGGAGGCGGCTGCGTGCGCGGCGCCGTTGGCCGCGCGGCGCGCGAGGCGATAGCCGATGGCGCGCCGCAACTGCTGTCGATCCGCCCCGAGGAGCTGCTTCAGGCCGAAGGGCTGGCCCCGGGCGAGACCCGCGATGGCATCCACTACGCCCGCAACGGCTGCCCTAGCAAGGGCGCGCTGGACATCTTCATCGAACCGGTGCTGCCGCGCCCCCGTCTGGTGATCTGCGGCACGGGGCCGGTGGCTCAGGCGCTCGCCATCCTGTCCGAACGCTTTGACTTTGACCGCACGCTTTGCCTGCCCGCGCCGCAACACGGCGAATTGCCGGCTGTCGAGCACATCGTCGAGCATCTCGACGAAGACCCGGTCTGGCACGGCAGTCCCTATGTCATCATCGCCACGCAGGGCCGCGGCGACGAAGCCGCCCTGCGCCGCGCGTTGGGCTCCAACGCATGCCACATTGCCTTTGTCGGCAGCCGCAAGAAATTTGCAGCCCTTGCCGCGCGTCTGTCGGCCGATATCCCGTCAAAAGACCTGGCCCGCGTCCAAGCGCCCGCCGGGCTGGACATCCACGCCATCACCCCGGACGAGATCGCCCTGTCGATCCTTGCCGACCTGACCAAACGCCGCCGCGCCAGCCAGCGCAACGGCTAAGGCTCACTTCGGCGCCCGCTTGACCAGTCCCAACTTGTCGCGCACCTCTTGCGGGCCGATCACCCGCGCGCCCATGCCTTCGATCACCCCTACCGCGCGGTCGACCAGTTGCGCATTGGTGGCCAGAACGCCCTTGTTCAGCCAAAGGTTGTCCTCAAGTCCGACACGCACGTTGCCACCAGCCAAGACCGAGGCCGCGACATAAGCCATCTGGTTGCGGCCCAGAGAAAAGGCCGAAAACGTCCAGTCATCCGGCACGTTGTTCACCATAGCCATGAAGGTGTTCAGGTCGTCCGGCGCGCCCCATGGCACCCCCATGCAGAGCTGCACCAACGCGGGGCCATCCAGAACGCCCTCTTTCACCAACTCCTTGGCGAACCACAGGTGCCCTGTGTCAAAGGCCTCGATCTCCGGTTTCACTCCCAAATGCGTCATCATGGCGCCCATCGCGCGCAGCATGCCCGGCGTATTGGTCATGACATAATCCGCCTCTGCGAAATTCATCGTCCCGCAATCCAAGGTGCAAATCTCGGGCAGACATTGCGCCACATGCTCGACCCGTTCGGCGGCGCCGACCATATCGGTGCCCGCCTCCTTCAGGGGCAAAGGCCGCTCGGTCGGGCCAAAGACCATGTCGCCGCCCATACCCGCCGTCAGGTTCAGCACCACATCCACCTCGCTCTCGCGAATGCGGTCCGTCACCTCCCGGTACAGGTCCAGCCGCCGCGACGGCGCGCCCGTGTCGGGATCGCGCACATGACAATGCACCACCGCCGCCCCGGCCCGCGCCGCCTCGATCGCGCTTTCGGCTATCTGCGCCGGGGATCGCGGCACATGCGGGCTGCGATCTTGCGTCCCCCCCGAGCCGGTCACCGCGCATGTGATGAAAACCTCTCGGTTCATGGTCAATGGCATATCGATCTCCCTCTCTTGCGCTATGCCCCCATCGGGTGCGCATCCCGCTTGTCTTTCCACCCACCGATCGCAACCGCTGCAACAGGCTCAGCTTGTCGATTTGGTTCCTGATGGGATGGCGGGTGGGGCGATGTCCGCAGGACAAGCGCCTCCCACCATCACTTTCCCGTCCAGACCGGATCGCGTTTCTCGGCAAAGGCCCTCGCCCCTTCCAATTGATCCTCCGAGCGATAGAGCCGCTCCACCGTCTCGAATTGGCTCCGTGTGATCCGGTTCAGCGCGTCCTGAAACTTCATATCCTCGGCCTCGCGCACAATTTCCTTGATCGCCGCGAAAACCAGCGGCGGCCCCGAGGCCAGCTCATCGGCCAGCGCCCGCGCCTCCTCAATCAGTCTGGACGCCGGCAGAACCCGATTGACCAGCCCCCAGCGCGCCGCCTCTTCAACGTCCAGCCAGCGCCCGGTCAGCAGCATCTCCATCGCGATATGATAGGGAATGCGCTTGGGCAGCTTGATGCTGGCCGCATCCGCCACCGTCCCCGACCGGATTTCCGGCAGCGCAAAGCTCGCATGGTCCGCCGCCAGAATGATATCCCCCGACAACGCCAGCTCCAGCCCGCCGCCGCAACAAATCCCGTTCACCGCCATGATCACCGGCTTGTTCAGCCCGCGCAACTCCTGCAATCCGCCAAAGCCACCCTTCCCGTAGTCCCCGTCCACCGCATCGCCATCCGCCGCGGCCTTTAGATCCCAGCCGGGGCAAAAGAACTTCTCCCCAGCACCGGTGACAATCGCCACCCGCAAATCCGGGTCATCGCGGAAATCGTTAAAGACGTCGCCCATGATCCGGCTTGTCGCCAGATCGATCGCGTTGGCCTTAGGCCGGTCCAGCGTGACTTCAAGCACGTGGCCCCGGCGCTGCGTCCTGATAGGGGTATCGGTCATTCTGGCGTTCCTCTTCGGATCAGGGCATCTGCCGCCACGGCAGCGGTCGGCGTGCAGATAAGCGGATTGATCTCAACTTCGGACAGGCCGGCGGCATGGGCAAGCACATAGTCCTGCACCGCCGTGATCGCGGCCATGATCGCAGCCCGGTCCGCAGGCGCCGCGCCGCGATAGCCCCGCAACAGCGGCGCGATACCCAAGCCTTCCAAAGCGGCGGCAAGTTCAGACTGACTTGCCGGGATCAGGACCGAGGCGCTGTCCTGTAGAATCTCGGTCAGGGTTCCCCCGGCGCCCAGCGTCAACACAAAGCCATGCGCCGGATCGCGCATGACGCCGATCAGCAATTCGGCGACCGTACCGGTCAGCATCTCTTCGACAAGAAAGCTTTGCGCCGCCATCGCCGTGGCTGCGGCCATCACGCTCTCGACGCTTTCAAGCCCCAAAACCACTGCCCCGGCTTCGGTCTTGTGGGCAATGCCTTCGCCCTTCAGCACCACCGGGAATCCGATCTCCATCGCCGCCCGCGCCGCCGCCCGCGCATCTGCCGCCTGCACCGCACGCGGAACTCTCAGGCCGAACCCGGCCAGCACCGTCTTGGAATCCGCCTCGTTCAGCAAATGCCCGTCGCAGTCCGGCCCCGGCAGGATCAGCGGCGCAGGCGCCTCTGGCGTGCCCATACGCGCCGCCACCGCAATGGCCTCAAGGGCCTCGCTCATCCCGCAAAGCGGCAAGAGCCCGCGCGCCATGACGTCTTGCGCCACGGCCTCGGGCATGCACTCGGGCAAGGTGGCCAGCAAGGCCATGGGAACACCGCGCGCCGCCTGCGCGGCGAGAACCGCATCGACGACCAAATGCCATGCCGGGGCCTCGAACCGGTCGGGTCGCGGGAAATCCAGCACAACGCAGCCCAAGTCCAGATCGGGAGCCATCATGGCCGCAAAGGCAGAGGTCATCGCCGCAAGGTCGCCCCAGATATAGGTATGGTAATCCAGGGGGTTGGCCAGTGCCACCTTGGGACCAAGCGCGGCGCGCAAATCGGTTTTCTGTTGGTCAGTGAGCGGCGGAAACTCCACCCCGGCGGCCTGCCCGCTATCGGCCATCAAGCTTGCCTCACCACCCGAGCAGGACATTGACGCAATCCTGTTCGAGGCCAGAGCCCCGTGCAGATGCAACAGCTTGAGCGTCTCCAGAAGCGCGGCAAGGCTGCTGACCTGCCCGATGCCCAACCGCCGCAGCAACGCCCGCGCCCCCGCATCGCTGCCCGCCAGCGAGGCCGTGTGCGACACCGCCGCCGCCTGCGCCTGATCCGAGGAGCCAACCTTCAGCGCAACGATGGGCTTGCCAAGACTGCGCGCCTCGTGCGCCAAAGCCTCAAAGCCGCGCAGGTCGGGGATGCCTTCGATATGCAGGCCAAGGGCCGTTACCCGAGGATCAGCCAGCAGCGCCCGACCGATCCGCGACAGGTCCGTTTGGGCCTGATTTCCGGCAGTGACCGCATAGGCAATCGGCAGGCCGCGTTGCTGCATGGTCAGGTTGATCGCGATGTTCGAGGATTGCGTAATCAGCGCCACGCCGCGCTCGACCGCCACCGCCCCGTGATGATCCGGCCAAAGCGCCGCGCCGTCCAAAGCGTTGATAAAGCCATAGCAATTGGGACCAAGCAGCGGCATGTCGCCTGCTGCAGTCAACAGGTCTGCCTGCAAGCTTGCCCCATCCGCCAGTTCCGCCCCCGCCTCGGAAAACCCCGAGGCAAAGCAGACCGCTCCGCCCGCGCCACGCGCCGCCAGCGCCCGCACGACCTCGACCGTGGCGGCGCGGTTCACGCCGATAAAGGCCGCGTCGGGTGCCTTGGGCAAATCGTTGACCGAGGCGAACACTGCCTCGCCCGCCATTTCCGAGCGCCCGGGATGCACTGGCCAGATCGCACCGTCAAAGCCGATCATACGGCACTGATGGATCACGCTTTCACACCATGCCCCGCCGCCGACCACAGCGATGGATGCGGGGCGCAGCAGGCGATCAAGCCCGCGCATCACGCCCCCAGGGGCCGAAAGATTTCGCGACTGATGATATGGCGCTGGATTTCGCTGGTGCCGTCCCAGATGCGTTCGACCCGGGCATCGCGCCAGAACCGCTCAATCGGGAAATCGTCCATCAGCCCCATCCCGCCGAAAATCTGCAGGGTGGTGTCCGTCACCCGCGCCAACATCTCGGAGGCATAGACCTTGGCGCTGGCGATTTCGCGGTTTGCGGGCAGGCCCTGATCCAACCGCCATGCCCCCGCCAGCGTCAACCAATCGGCAGCGTCAATCTCGGTGATCATATCCGCGACCTGAAAGCCGATGCCTTGGAATTTCGCGATCTGCTGGCCGAACTGTTTGCGCTCGGCGGCATAGCCAGCGGCCATGTCGAAACAGCGCCGCGCCCTGCCAACGCAAAAGGCGGCGACGGTCAATCGCGTGGCGTAAAGCCATTCGTTCATCACCGCAAAGCCTCCGTCGACCTCGCCCAGAACCTGCGCATCCGGCAAGCGGCAGTCGTCGAAATTCAGGATGCAATTCTTGTATCCCTTGTGGCTGACCGAGTTATAGCCCTCACGCACCTCGAACCCCGGATGGCCACGATCCACGAGGAAACAGGTGATCCGCTTTTTTGGCCCCTTGGGGGTAGCATCGACGCCGGTGGCGACAAAAACGATAAAGAAATCCGCGTGTTCCGCGCCCGAGATGAAGTGTTTGGAGCCGTTCACGACCCAATCCCCGCCATCACGCACCGCGCTGCATTTCATACCGCGCACGTCCGATCCGGCGTCCGGTTCGGTCATCGCGAGCGCATCCATACGCTCGCCCCGAACGGCAGGCAGCAGGTATTTTTCGCGCTGATCGCCCTGACAGGCCATCAGGATATTCTGCGGGCGGCCAAAGAAATGCGTCAGCGCCATGGAGCCGCGGCCCAGTTCACGCTCCACCAAGGTAAAATCGAGATGGCTCAGCCCCGCACCGCCGACCTCCTCAGGGAAATTGCAGGCATAGAACCCCAGCTCGATCACCTTGCGCTTGATCTCAAGCCCCAGCTCATGCGGCACCTGCCCAGTGCGTTCGACCATGGCCTCGTGAGGGTAAATCTCGCGTTCAACAAAGCTGCGGACGGTCTGGACGATCATCTCTTGTTCGTCGTTTAATCCAAAGTGCATTGCGTCCCTTTCCCTCGTGCCTTGACGGTCAGGCTAACGGCTATTGCGCCCGCGTTCTTACACTTTCCGACAAATGCTGGTCCAAGACCGACCCGTGCCTAGCCGCGCCGCCCGCCAAAGGCCGGGCTGGCCAGACGGGTCGACAACAGATCACCGGTTTCCTCGGCGATGGGATAGGCCACATAGGTCAGCGCCGCGTTGATCTGTTTCAGAACGCGCAGCACTTCCTGGTGGATATTGGTGGTTTCGACGCTGGCCATGTCGCGGTCACGCAACCGGCGCAGGTGACGCTCTTGCAGCTTTTGTTCTTCTTCTCGGATGGCGTCCTTTTCGGCCACAAGCTGTCGCGCCGCTTCGACATCACCGGACATCAGCACGTTCAGGGCAAGCTGGGCATTGGTCACGACATGATCATGAAAGCTTTCCAGATCGGCCCAGCCGTCGTCGGAAAAGCTCAGCCCCTCTTTGCGCAACCGGTCCGCGATGGCCACAAGGCTTACCGAGATGCGATCGCCCGCGTCCTCAAGACTGTTGGCCATCGCCACGATGTCGGTGGCCTGGCGGATCTGCTCTTCGGTCATTTCACTGTCGCGCAAACGCGCAAGGTAGATCTTGATCTCGAAATGCATGCGATCGACGTCATTCTCGCGCCGCTCGATCGTTTCGGCGGTCTCGTCCGTCCATTCCTGCAACAGGCCAAGCACCGGAACCAGCATGGCATGCACGGTTTCGCCCATGTGCAACAGTTCACGCTGGCCACAGCTGAGCGCCAGATGCGGCGAGCCGAGCGAGCCCGGGTCCAGCGCGCTGAACCGTTCATCCATGGCCTCTACCGGAACAGGCAGCAGGCGTTTGGCGATGCGCAACAGCGGGCCAATCAGCGGAAAAGCCACGATGAGCAAAACCAGATTGACCGCGATGTGCAGCAAGATGATCAGTTGCTCGATCCGCACATCCAGCAGATCGCCGTGCAGCACACCGGTTTGAAGCGCCAGCAGAAACCCCAATGCAACGACCCCGCGCGCCAAGAGATTGCCCGTCACCATATGGCGCACCGGTGGCGGCGCCGACAGCATCAGGAAGAACGGGATCGCGCCAGCGCCAAAATTGGCCCCCACGACAAGCGCCATGGCTGCTGGCACCGGCAAGGCGGCGTTGGCGGCAAAGGCCGTTATGGTCAGAACCGCGGCAAGGCTGGAATGCACCGCCCAGGCAAAAATTGCGCCCAGCACGAATGCGGTGATCAGATCACCCGCCAGATAGGCGGCGACGCTTGCAACAAAGGGGTTGTCACGCACCGGTTCGGTGGCATCGCGCAGCATCGCAAGCGAGGTCAGAACCAGGGCCAGACCCAACAAGATGCGCCCGCTTTGTTTGACCTTGGGCCGTTTGCCATTGAGGAAAAGAACAACCCCCGCCAGCATCAGGAAGGGCGTGATCACCTGCACCGGCAGCACCAGCACCTGCGCCATGATGGCCGATCCCAGATCCGCCCCCAGCATCAGCGCAAGCCCGGTGTTCGGCGCCAACAGGCCCGTGGCGGCAAAGCCTCCGGCAATCAGCGCCACAGCGGTCGAGCTTTGCAGGAACATGGCCGAGAACCCACCCCCGACAACCGCCGTCGCCGGGCGCTTGGCCATGCTGCGCAAACGGCGGCGAATTTGCGACAGGAAAGCCCGCTCGACCCCGGTGCGGATCAACCGCACGGACCACAAAAGCAAGGCCACAGCCGCGGCCAATTTGACAATCAGAACAATCACGTCATGCGATCCAAAGCCACTCTCTCGCTCGGGTCAAAGCCCGCCATGGTGCCCAAGCGATGATTTTGGGAAGCTCTCTCAGAGGTTGCGAGCATTTCCCTGTTTCCCAAACTATCACCACCACTCTGCCCGCTATGCAACAAAAATGTTGCATTTGCGTGGCATTCTCCACAACACTCGTTCCCAAGGCGAGTCGGGGGAGCTGCCGTGACCACACAGGAAACAGTGAAGGACAGGATGGAGGCAGACCGCCCTCGGATGAAGAAATCCGAGCGCCGCGCCCAGATTCTGCTTGAGCTGAAACTGCACCCCCATGTGCGCATCAGCGAGCTGTCCGAACGTTATGGTGTGTCCACCGAAACCATCCGCCGCGACTTTGATGCACTGTCGAGCGACGGACTGCTGAACCGCGCCCATGGCGGCGCGACAGCCCCGTCACATGGTCATTATCCCAGCCTTGATGAACGCGCCAACGCCCGGATCGAAGAACGCGAACGTATCGGGCGGTGCGCCGCCGAACTTGTCGAACCCGGCGAGACACTGATGATCGACTCGGGCTCGACCACGATCCAATTGGCGCGCGCGCTGGCCTATCTCGGGACGCAATGCACGGTGCTGACAAACTCGTTGCCAGTGGCCATGACACTGGGCCATGGCGCAGCCGAGGTGATCCTCTGCCCCGGTGAGTACCTGCCTGCGGAATCGGCTGTGGTGGGCACCGATACACTGGAGTTTCTGGCGCGGTTTTCCGTCGATCGCTGCATGATCGGCGCCTCGGCCATGTCGGCAGAAGGACCATCGGAAACCGTTCGGGGCTTTGCCGCCGTGAAACGCATGATGATGCGCCGCAGCGCCAAATCAAACCTGCTGATCGACAGCGAGAAATTTGAAATCAAGGGATTGGCCCATGTTGGCGATTTGTCCGAGCTGGACTCGGTCATCGTCGACAGCCCGCCCGCCGGCGCATTGTTGAGCGCGCTCAACGATGCAAAGGTGACCGTGGTTCTGGCGCAATGACGCCGTGAAAAGAAACTAAAAGAAACTGTTTTACTGGGAGGAGAAACAAAATGACGATCAAACTTATGCTAGGTGCATCCGCCATTGCCATGATGGCCTTTGCCAGCGCGGCATCGGCGCAGGATTGCCCGCGCGGCGATCTGGACAAACGGTTCTGCGATGTTGATGGCGACATGGTGGCCGACACCCCGACCGATGAAAGCCAATGGCTGGACCCGGACCCGCTGGTCTTTGCCTATACGCCGGTCGAAGACCCCGCCGTTTACAAGACCGCCTGGGCCGATTTCCTGACCTACCTTGAGGAAAAGACCGGCAAGGACGTGCTGTTCTTCCCGGTGCAGAACAACGCAGCCCAGATCGAGGCCATGCGCTCCGGGCGGCTGCATGTCGCCGGATTCAACACCGGGTCCAACCCGCTGGCGGTGAATTGCGCGGGCTTCCACCCGTTCACCATCATGGCGTCCAAGGACGGTCACTTCGGATACGAGATGGAGATCCTGACCTATCCCGGCTCGGGCGTCGAAAAGGTCGAGGATATCAAGGGCAAGCAACTGGCGTTTTCCTCGCCGACGTCGAATTCGGGCTTCAAGGCGCCTTCGGCGATCCTGAAAGGCGATTACGGCATGGAGGCCGAGCGCGACTTTGAACCGGTTTTTTCCGGCAAGCACGACAACACCATTCTGGGCGTGGCGAACAAGGATTACACCGCCGGGGCCGTGGCCAATTCGGTCATGCAGCGAATGATCGAACGCGACGTGATCAAGCCCGAACAGGTGGTGTCGATCTACAAATCGCAGACCTTCCCGACCACCGGCTTTGGCGTTGTCTACAACCTCAAGCCCGAGTTGCAGGAGCAGATCCGCGATGCCTTCTTCAGCTTTGACTGGGAAGGGTCTTCCTTGCAGGAAGAATTCTCCAAATCCGGCGAAGAGCAGTTTCTTGAGATGAACTACAAGGACTTCTGGGAAGTGATCCGCAAGATCGACGCAGCAAACGGCGTCAGCTACGCCTGCGAATGATCTCGCGCCTCGTGGCGGGTCGCCTCCCGGCCCGCCACACCCATTATTCAAGGACGGATCATGCTGCGCCTGAAGAAACTGACAAAGACATACAAGACCGGGGATCAGGCGCTGAAGCCGATTGATCTTGAGGTGCCCGATGGCCAGGTGCTGGCGCTGATCGGCCCCTCGGGCGCGGGCAAATCGACGATGATCCGCTGCATCAACCGGCTCGTGGAACCCACCAGCGGAGAGGTCTGGCTGGATGATCTCAACCTTGCCGGGCTGAGTTCCGGTGCCTTGCGCAAAGCGCGGCGGCAGATGGGCATGATCTTTCAGGAATACGCTTTGGTCGAACGGCTGAGCGTGATGGAAAACGTGCTGTCGGGGCGTCTGGGATATGTCGGGTTCTGGCGCAGCCTGACCCGGCGCTATCCGCAATCGGACGTCGATGAGGCGTTTCGCCTGCTCGACCGCGTGGGCCTTTTGCATATGGCAGACAAACGCGCCGATGAGCTTTCCGGCGGGCAGCGCCAGCGTGTCGGCATCTGCCGCGCCCTGATCCAGAACCCCAAGCTGTTGTTGGTGGATGAACCCACCGCCTCGCTTGACCCGAAAACCAGCCGCCAGATCATGCGCCTGATTTGCGAGCTGTGCCGCGAACGCGGCTTGGCGGCCATCATCAACATTCATGACGTGGCGCTGGCGCAGATGTTCGTGCAGCGCGTCGTCGGCCTGCGCTTTGGTGCCATCGAATTTGACGGCCCGCCCGAGGCGCTGACCCCGGACGTGCTGACCACGATCTACGGCGAAGAGGATTGGGAAGCGACCATCGAGAAGGTCGAAGACGACGAAGAGACCCCTGACATCGAGGCGGCAGAATGAGCACCCCTGCCCTTGCCGATGTCGTCGGGCGTCCCTGGCGCAAACCGCCGTTCATTAAGCGGGCCGGTTTGCGTTGGGGGCTTTTGTTAGGCTTTGCCGCCTACCTCATCGCCGCTGTTCTGACCATCGAAGTCGATTGGGGCCGCGTCTATGAAGGCCTTGATCGCGGCTGGGCCTTTATCAAATCTTTTGCCCAGCCCGATTTCGTGACCCGGTCCGGCGATATCTGGGAAGGGCTTCTGGAAAGTATCGTGATGACGGTCGCGGCCTCGGTCGTGGGTATCCTTATCTCGATCCCCATCGGGCTAGGGGCCGCGCGCAATATCGCGCCGTTGCCGGTCTACATGATTTGCCGAGGCATTGTGGCGGTCAGCCGGGCCTTGCAGGAAATCATCGTCGCAATCCTTTTAGTCGCGATCTTTGGTTTTGGACCCTTGGCGGGCTTCCTGACCCTCAGCTTTGCGACCATCGGCTTTCTGTCCAAGCTGCTGGCCGAAGACATCGAGTCGATGGACAAGGTGCAGGCCGAGGCGATCAAGGCTTCGGGCGCCAGCTGGATGCAGTGGATCAACTACGGGGTGCAACCGCAGGTCATGCCGCGCCTTGTGGGTCTGTCGATGTACCGCATCGACATCAATTTCCGCGAAAGCGCCATTCTCGGGCTGGTCGGCGCGGGCGGCATTGGCGCGACCCTGAACACGGCTTTTGACCGTTATGAATACGACACGGCGGCGGCCATCCTCATCCTGATCATCGGAATTGTCATGGCCTTGGAATATCTCTCTGGCGTCATCCGAGCGAGGGTTCAGTAATGCCTGTGCTTGAACAGAACGGCACCAAGATTTGGCACCGCCGCACCCGGCAGGAATCGCTGGTGCGCTGGTTCGGCTGGCTGCTGGGGATCGCAGTCTTCATGCTGTGCTGGCAGAAGATATCCGCGGCGACCACGTGGTTCTTTGTCTGGGACGCGCCGCGCATCGCGGGCGATATCTGGACACGCGCCACCCCTCCCAAATGGGACTATGTCACACAATTGGGCCGCCCGATCTGGGATACCCTGAACATCGCCACGCTGGGCACGTTGATCTCGCTTTGCTTTGCGGTGCCGGTGGCCTTCATGGCGGCGCGCAACACCACGCCGTCGCGCATGTTCATCCGCCCCATCGCGCTGTTGATCATCGTTGCGACCCGCTCCATCAACTCGCTGATCTGGGCGCTGCTGCTGATCGCCATCATCGGCCCCGGGGTCTTTGCCGGCGTGGTGGCCATTGCCATCCGGTCCGTCGGGTTCTGCGCCAAGCTGCTGTACGAAGCGATCGAGGAAATTGACGAAAGCCAGGTCGAGGCGATCACCGCCACTGGGGCCAGCCGCTGGCAGGTCATGGCCTATGGCATCGTCCCGCAGATCCTGCCTGCCTTTGCCGGTGTCGCTGTCTTTCGCTGGGATATCAACATCCGCGAAAGCACCGTTCTGGGGCTGGTCGGCGCGGGCGGTATCGGCCTGCAACTGCAAAGCTCGCTGAACGTGCTGGCATGGCCGCAAGTCAGCCTGATCCTTGTGGTCATCCTGTGTGCGGTGGTGATCGGGGAATGGGTTTCGGCCAAGGTCCGGGGGGCGATCATTTGACCGAACTGACCTTTGACACCGCCTTTGACGCCTATGAAGCGGTGCGCCACCGTCTGCCCGATGCGTCTGGCCCCGCCCCACAACCGCGCCAGATCGAAACGCTGGCCGAGATCGCCGCTGACTTCGACGCCTTCTTTCTGGATGCCTTTGGCGTTTTGAACATCGGCGAAACGGCGATCCCCGGGGTTGCCGAGCGCATTGCCGACATGAAGGCGGCGGGCAAACAGGTGCTGGTGGTCTCCAACGCCGCAGGCTTCCCGCAGGCCGCCCTGATCGAGAAATACCACCGTCTCGGCTATGACTTCCCGAACGAGCACGTGATCACCAGCCGCGCCGCGCTTTTGGCCGGGCTGAATGGGCACCGGGACCTGCATTGGGGGCTGATGGCGACCCGCAGCACAGGGTTGCGCGATCTCGAAGACCTGACCCTGACCTACCTCGAAGAAGACCCCGCCGCCTATGACGCCGTCGACGGTTTTTTGATGGTCGGCAGCGCCGCATGGACCAACGAACGCCAAGCCTTGCTTGAGGTCGCCTTGGAGCGCCGCCCGCGCCCGGTGCTGGTGGGCAACCCTGATATTGTCGCCCCGCGCGAAAGCGGCTTTTCCATCGAACCGGGCCATTTTGCCCATCGCCTTGCGGATCGCACGGGGGTTCAGGTGCAGTTCTTTGGCAAGCCATTTCACAACATCTATGATCTGGCCTTTGCCCGGCTTGATCCCCTGCCGCCGCGCGACCGTATCCTGATGGTCGGAGACAGCCTGCACACCGACATTCTGGGCGCGCAGGCCGCCGGGATCGCCTCGGCGCTGGTGGCGGATTTCGGCTTTTTCGCGGGCAGCGACATTCAAGCCGCCATTGCGCGCGCCGGGATCGCTCCGACCTATATCGTGCGCCGCCCATGATGGTGTCACAAAGCTTTCAAGAAGGCCGGGTATCAACGGCCCACGAAGACTGAGAAGCCTTTTTCGTCAAAGACTTGAAAGGTGATCTGAACAAATGAACACTATGGGAGAACCGACATGAAACATTCCATTTCCTTGCTCGCCTTCGCGGCCGGACTGACATCGGCCAGCGGCGTATGGGCACAGACCGAGATCGAGTTCTGGCACGCATTCACCGGGCGCCTTGGCGAATTGGTCGCCGAACAGGTCGAGACCTTTAACGCCAGCCAAAGCGACTATGTGGTCAATGCCAGCCACAAGGGCAACTATTCGGAAACCCTGAACGCGGGCATCGCCGCCTTCCGCGCGGGTGAGCAGCCTGACATCCTGATGGTATTCGAGGTCGGCACCGCCACCATGATGGCCGCCCAAGGTGCCATCAAACCGGTTTATGAGGTCATGGAAGACGCAGGCGCGACGTTCAACGCGGATGACTTTATCGGCTCGGTCAAGGGCTACTACACCACCACCGATGGCAAGATGCTGTCCATGCCGTTCAACAGCTCGACCCCTGTGCTTTGGGTGAACCGGGACGCACTGACCGCGGCCGGGATCGACCCGGATGTGGATCTTTCGACATGGGAAAACGTCGATACGGTTCTGGGCGAGCTCAAGGCGGCAGGCAATACCTGCCCGATGACTACCGCATGGCAAAGCTGGATCCATCTTGAAAACCTGTCGGCCTACCACAACACGCCGTTCGCCACCAAGGATAACGGCTTTGCCGGAACCGATACCGAGCTGGTCTTTAATGGCCCGCTTCAGGTGCAGCACATCGGCAAGATGGGCGAATGGGCCAAGGACGGCGAGTTCATCTATGCCGGGCGTCGCAACGAAGGCGGGGCGAATTTCCGTGCCGGGGAATGCGCGCTGTTCACTGAAAGCTCGGCTGGATATGCGGGCATCAAGGCCGAGGCCACCTTTGATTTCGACGTGCGGCCCCTGCCGTATTGGTCTTCTGTCGAGGGCGCGCCGCAGAACACCATCATCGGAGGCGCTTCGCTTTGGGTTATGGCAGGCCAAAGTGACGAGGATTACAAAGGCGTCGCCGCCTTCCTGAACTTCCTTTCGTCGCCCGAGATTCAGGCCAAATGGCATCAGGACACTGGCTATCTTCCGATCACCAAGGCGGCTGGCGAACTGACCCGCGAACAGGGCTTCTATGAGGCGAACCCCGGCACAGATGTGGCCGTCATCCAGATGACCGCGAAAGAGCCGACCGCCAATTCCAAGGGCCTGCGTCTGGGCTCGTTCGACCAGATCCGCGGCATCATCGACGAAGAGCTTGAGGCCGTCTGGGCTGGCGACAAGGATGCGCAAACCGCCTTGGACAGCGCGGTGGAACGCGGCAACGCCCTGCTGCGCCGCTTTGAGCAAGCCACCAAGTAACCAAACCGGCGCGCCCTGTCACCGGGGCGCGCCACTCCTCTGAAAGGGGCAGGTCATGCTGATATTTGCGGTTATTCTATTCGTCCTCGTCGGCGGCGGGATCACCGCGATGGGCGTGAAATACCTCAAGTCCGAGGTTCCGGTCGACTATCACGCGCAAATCCTGTCCGCCGCGCCGATCGGCGACGCCACGCGCACCATACTGGGCGCGCTATACAAGGTGATGGGCGGGGCGTTTGTGGCATTGGGGATCGGGACGATCCTGATAGCGCTGTTCGGAGTCGCTACGGATCTGCTTTGGGCCAAGCTGACGCTGCTGGTTATGGCGCTGATCTCGGGCTGGTTTGCCGCAAGCGTGCCCAAAGCGGTCGAGGCGCAAACCGGCGTCAAGACGCCTTGGCGTATTGCGGCGGGCCTTATGGCGCTGGCCCTGCTGGGCTTTGTTCTGTCCGTGATCTGACGAAAAGGCGAAAGCTGAGATGGAAAAACGCGTCACATTCAAAGGCCTCTGGTTGCCGCTGCTTCTGGTGCTGCCTCAGCTACTTATAACGGCTGTCTTTTTCTTCTACCCCGCCGGGCAGGCGATTTATCAATCGCTGTTCATCCCCGACCCCTTCGGGCTGTCGATGCAATACGTCGGGCTGGGCAATTTCGAATACCTGTTCGGCGACAAATATTACCGCGCCTCTTTCGTGACGACGGCGGTCTTTTCGATCCTTGTCACCGTGGTGTCGATGAGCGTCGCCCTGTATCTTGCCGTGCTGGCAGACCGTCTGATCAAGGGATCGGGCGCTTACCGTACGCTGCTGATCTGGCCCTATGCTGTGGCCCCGGCGGTGGCGGGCGTTTTGTGGATGTTCATGTTCAACACCCGCGTCGGCGTGGTGACGTGGTATCTGGGCCAGCTGGGCTATGACTGGAACCACGTTCTGAACGAAACCGAGGCGATGGGCCTTGTGGTCGTGGCCAGCGCCTGGGGCCGGATCAGCTATAACTTCCTGTTCTTTCTTGCGGGCCTTCAGGCCATCCCGAAATCGGTGATCGAGGCCGCTGCCATCGACGGCGCGCATTTCTGGACGCGCTTTCGCACCATCGTCTGGCCGCTGCTGTCGCCCACCACGTTCTTCCTGATGGTGGTCAACATCATCTATGCCTTCTTTGAAACCTTCGGGGTGATCCACACGATCACCAGCGGCGGTCCGCAACAGGCCACGACGATCCTTGTCTACAAGGTCTATTCCGACGGCTTTGTCGGGCAGGATCTGGGCTCCAGCGCGGCGCAATCGGTGGTGCTGCTTGTGGTCGTGTCGATCCTGACCGTGGTCCAGTTCAAATTCGTCGAACGCAAGGTGCATTACTGATGAGCAATCGCAACGGCATGGTGGAAAACCGCGGCGCGGGCCTATGGCTGACCCATCTGGGGCTGATCATCGGCGTGCTGTTCATCTTTTTCCCGATCTGGCTGGCCTTTGTCGCCTCGACCGTCAGCCAACCCGAGATTGTCCGACCGCCGATGCCGCTTTGGCCCGGCGATCAGTTTCTGACCAACTATGGCAAGGCGCTGACCTCGGGCGTCAATGCGCCGGTGGCGCTGATGCTGATGAACTCGGCGATCATGGCGCTGGGGATCGCGCTGGGGAAAATCGCGATCTCGCTGCTGTCGGCCTTTGCCATTGTCTATTTCCGCTTTCCCGGGCGCACCCTGTTCTTTTGGCTGATCTTCCTGACCCTGATGCTGCCGGTCGAAGTGCGCATCGTCCCAACCTACGAAGTCGTTGCGAACTTTGGCATGCTCAACAGTTATCAGGGCCTGATCCTGCCGCTGGTCGCCAGCGCCACCGCCACTTTCCTGTTCCGCCAGTTCTTTATGACCGTCCCGGATGAACTGGCCGAGGCGGCGCGGGTCGATGGCGCCCGGCCGATGCGCTTTTTCTTTGATATCCTGCTGCCAATGAGCCGCACCAACATCGCCGCGCTCTTCGTGATCCTGTTCATCTATGGCTGGAACCAGTACCTCTGGCCGCTGCTGATCACCACGGACAGCGACATGAACACCATCGTCATGGGCATCAAGCAAATGTTCCCCAGTGGTGACGACATCGCCGATTGGCCGGTGATCATGGCGACCTCGATCCTTGCGATGGTGCCGCCGGTTCTGGTGGTCATCGGCATGCAGAAACTCTTTATCCGTGGCCTCGTGGAGAGCGAAAAATGAGCACCGTCACGCTTGACGCGTTGAAAAAATCCTTTGGCAAGACCGATGTGATCCACGGCGTCGATATCGACATCAAGGACGGCGAATTCATCGTGATTGTCGGCCCGTCGGGCTGTGGCAAGTCAACCTTGCTGCGCATGGTCGCCGGTCTGGAAACCGTCACCAGCGGCGAGGTGCGGATCGACGGCGTGCGGGTCAACGACAAGGAGCCGATGGACCGCGACATCGCCATGGTGTTCCAGAACTACGCGCTTTACCCACATATGTCGGTCTTTGAGAACATGGCCTACGGGCTGAAGATCGCCAAGGTGCCAAAGCCCGAGATCGAAGAGCGCGTCGCCACTGCCGCGCGCCTCTTGCAGCTTGAACCCTATTTGCAGCGCAAACCCCGAGAGCTGTCCGGCGGCCAGCGCCAGCGCGTCGCCATGGGCCGCGCCATCGTGCGCAAACCTTCGGTCTTCCTTTTTGACGAACCGCTGTCCAACCTCGATGCCAAGCTGCGCGTGCAGATGCGGCTTGAAATCAAGACCTTGCAGCGCGAACTGGGCGTGACCTCGCTTTATGTGACCCACGATCAGGTGGAGGCGATGACACTGGCCGACCGGATGATCGTGATGAACGGCGGTGTCGCGGACCAGATCGGTGCGCCGCTGGAGGTTTATGCCAATCCGCAGACCGCCTTTGTGGCAGGGTTCATCGGCTCTCCTCCGACCAACTTCATCGACGCGGCGGCGCTGGGACGCGGCCCCAAGGGCGCGCAACTGGGCGTGCGTCCCGAACACATGCATCTGTCCGACAGTGGCCCATTGGCCGGGACTGTTGCCTATGCCGAACCGCTGGGCGCCGAGACCCTTGTTCACCTGCGCGCAAACGATGGCACGCAGGTCACGATCCGGCAGGACTCTGATCACCCCATCCCCATCGAAGGCAGCGCGACATTCGCGGATTGGGAGGCAAAATCCGAAATGCTTTTCGGCCCGGACGGACGGCGCCTCTAGCCGAAAGTTTAAAAACCGATTAAGAATTATACAGTTCGCCCAGAAATCGGCCTCCATGGCCGCGCCGTTACGCTCATTCGCAGTGAATTGGGTTTGGCGCATGGAACGTCGATGCTGTTTGGCTTGCAATCAACCTGCAAAGAAGGCTGAGACATGAGCGAAACACAGTATTTCGATGAGATGTGGGGGCAGGACGAAACGCTGCGGCTCCCGTACCAAGGCTTCAACAATTGGTTCAGCGAAGAAGACCCGGCGCGACTGCGCGCCAAGCAGCGCGAAGCCGAAGAGCTTTTCCGCCTGACCGGGATCACCTTCAACGTCTATGGACGCGCTGAGGCCGAAGAACGGCTGATCCCCTTCGACATCATCCCGCGGATCATTTCAGGCCCCGAATGGGCGCGCCTGTCTCGCGGGATCGAACAAAGGGTGCGGGCGATCAACGCCTTTCTGTATGACATCTACCACGGCCAGGAGATCGTCAAAGCGGGCCGCATCCCCGAAGAGATGATCAGCAAGAACGAGGCGTTCCTGCCTGAAATGATCGGCGTCGAACCGCCCGGAGGCGTCTATACCCATATCGTCGGCATTGATCTGGTGCGCACCGGCCCGGGCGAGTTTTTCGTGCTGGAAGACAACGCGCGCACGCCGTCGGGCGTCAGCTATATGCTGGAGAACCGCGAGACGATGCTCCAGATGTTCCCCGAGCTGTTCTCGCGCAATCGCGTGTTGCCGGTGCAGGACTACCCCACTGATCTGCGCCGCTCGCTGGCGCGCTGCGCTCCGGCCGGGCTGGACCGCAAACCGGTGGTCGCGGTGCTCACGCCGGGGATCTACAACTCGGCCTATTTCGAGCACGCCTTTCTGGCCGATCAGATGGGTGTCGAACTGGTCGAGGGGCATGACCTTCAGGTCGTCGATGGCCGAGTGGCGATGCGTACCACGCGCGGCTACAAGCCGGTCGATGTGCTGTACCGCCGGGTCGATGATGATTTCCTTGACCCGCTGAACTTCAACCCCGAAAGCGCCCTTGGGGTGCCGGGGATCATGGATGTCTACCGGGCGGGCAATATCACCATCGCCAACGCGCCCGGCACCGGGATCGCCGATGACAAGGCGATCTATTCCTACATGCCCGACATCGTCGAGTTCTACACCGGTGAGCGTCCCTTGCTGCAAAACGTGCCGACATGGCGCTGCTCGGACCCCGGCGATCTGGCCTATGTGCTGGACAACCTTGCGGATCTGGTGGTCAAGGAAGTGCACGGGTCGGGCGGCTACGGCATGTTGATCGGCCCCACCTCGTCCAAGAAAGAGATCGCCGAATTCCGCAAGAAACTGTCGGCCCGGCCAAGCAACTATATCGCGCAGCCGACGCTGAGCCTGTCCACCGTGCCGATCTTTTCGCGCGCTGGCCTGACCCCGCGCCATGTCGATCTGCGGCCCTTTGTGCTGGTCAGCCCCGAAGGGATCAAGATCACGCCCGGCGGTCTGACGCGCGTGGCGCTCAAGAAAGGCTCGCTTGTGGTGAACTCATCGCAGGGCGGCGGCACCAAAGACACCTGGGTTCTGGAGGACTGATCGGCGATGCTGGGCAAAACCGCAAATGGCCTCTTCTGGATGTACCGTTATCTGGAACGGGCAGAAAACACTGCACGGATGATCGACGCAGGGCAGCGTATCGCGCTGACCCGGCTGGACGATAACGACGAAGAATGGATCTCCGTCCTGCAATCGGCGGGGGGATACGAGGCCTTCAAAGCCGAAAACGAAGCTGTCACCAAGGACGCCGCCATCGACTGGCTTTTGCGCTCCAAGGCGAATTCCTCATCCATCCTGTCCTGTATCGAATCCGCCCGTCAGAATGCGCGACTGGTGCGCACCGCCTTGACCGGCGAGGTCTGGGAAGCGATCAACGCCGCCTATATGGCCACCCGCGAACTGCTGGCCCGCAAGGTGTCTGAACGTGACCTGCCCAAGGTGCTGGGCAAGATCCGCCAGCACACGGCGCTTGTGCGCGGAACGACGCACGGCACGATGCTGCGCAACGAGATCTATGATTTTGCCCGTCTGGGGACGTTTCTGGAACGCGCCGACAACACTGCCCGCATTCTGGACGTCAAATATTACGTCCTGCTGCCCTCGGCGCGGGCGGTCGGCTCGTCTTTGGACAACGTGCAGTGGGAAACAATCCTGCGGTCTGTATCGGCCCGCGGGGGCTTTCGCATGGAATATGGCGCCGGGGCCGAGGCCGGGCCGATGGAGATTGCCGAATTCCTGGTGCTGGACAAACGAATGCCGCGCAGTCTGGCATTTTGTGTTGGCAAACTGCGCGACAATCTGCGCTACCTGAACAAAGGCAGCCTCCAGTTGATGCCCGCCTTGCAAAAGGTGGACCATTTGGAACGCACCTACCTGTCGCATGACATTGAGGCGGTCTTTGAATATGGACTGCATCAATTCATTCAGAAAATCCTCGGCCTGCTGGTCGAAATCGCCCAGCAGATAGAAATCGATTTCCGGTTCTACAAGTGATGACATGATGCGCCTCAAGATCGAACACAGCACGCGGTATCGCTTTGACTCTCCTGTCGAGTACGGGCTGCAACAAATTCGCAAGACGCCCAAGGCGTCGCACCAGCAGCATATTCTGTCCTGGGAAACCCGGGTCGAGAATGGTGTCAAAGAGGTGAGCTTTGAGGATCATCACAACAATTCGACCGAGCTGATCAGCTTTGGCCATGGCGCCACTGAATTGACCGTGATCAGCGCGGGCGAGATCGAAGTCAACGACACTCAAGGCATTCTGGGGGCGCATCGCGGGCCGGCGCCGCTGTGGCTTTACCGACGGGACACCGAGCGCACCAAACCCAAGACCGCCGTGCGCGCCCTGCTGCGCAGCATCGACGCGGACGCGACGCTGGAAGGCATGCACGCGCTGATGCTGGGGATCAGCGAAGCCATCTCTTACGAAGTCGGATCGTCGAACCCCGATTGGACCGCCGAGGACGCGGCCCTTGCCGGCAAGGGCGTTTGCCAGGATCACACACATATTTTTCTGGCCTGCGCGCGTCTGCTTTCGATGCCTGCGCGCTATGTGTCCGGTTATCTAATGCTTAATGATCAGACGGTACAAGATGCCATGCACGCATGGGCCGAGGCCTATATCGACGGGCTTGGCTGGGTCGGATTCGATGTTTCGAACGGAATTTCCCCTGATGCACGTTACGTGCGCGTCGCAACTGGTCTGGACTATGCCGAGGCTTCCCCGGTATCTGGATCCCAAAGCGGAGGAACAGGCGAAAGCCTCCAAGTCCAGATTGACGTGGCACAACAGTAGAAAGCCGGGAAATGACGTATTGCGTGGGAATGGTTCTGGATAAGGGCCTTGTTTTTATGTCTGATACCCGGACAAACGCCGGGCTCGATAATATTTCGACCTTTCGGAAAATGACCACATGGGAGGCCCCGGGTGACCGGGTCATCACCTTGATGGCCGCCGGGAACCTTGCCACGACTCAGGCCGTGGTCAGCCTTTTGGACGAACGCAGCAAATCCCCCGAGGATCGCACGCCGTCGCTTTTGGGTGCGCCATCGATGTTTCAGGCGGCAAGGATGATCTCGGAAACCCTGCGCGAGGTGATCGATCGCCACAGCGACAACGGAATGCGGGCGGACAGCACCTTTAACGCCACGCTGATCGTCGGTGGTCAGATCGCCGGCAGCCCGCCGCGGCTGTTCCTGATCTACCCCGAGGGCAATTTCATCGAAGCCGGCGAGGACACGCCGTTTTTCCAGATTGGCGAGACAAAATATGGCCGCCCGATTCTTGTCCGGGCCTATGATCGCACGATGGGCTTTGACGAGGCGATGAAACTGCTGCTTGTCAGCTTTGATTCCACGCTCAAGGCCAATCTGACGGTTGGCGCCCCGATGGATTTCCATTGCTACGCCGAGGGCAGCCTGCACAAGGGCCACAACGGCCGGATCGAACAGGACAATCCCTATTTCCAGCAAATCTCGCAAGGATGGGGCAACGCCTTGAAAGACGCGCTGAACAGCCTGCCAGACTACGAGATTCCGAACGACTGAGGACGGCGACAGGCCATTTCTGGCCAGCTGCCGAACTTGCCTACCCTTGCCCCGCGACGACCCCCGCAAGGTCCGTCGCATGGAGCTCTCCGCCCTGCGCCAGAAGCTGCCAAAGCCGGTCCGCATCCGCCCCGATCACCGAGCGCGCCTTTTGCGTCAGCCCGTGCTGGATCGCCTCTTGAGACAACCGCGCTGCAAGATCATGGGAAAAGCTCAGCTTTTCCCCGGCCTTGGTGGTCAGGCTGCCTTCGGCCTGCATGTCGGTCAGGGTTTCGTCGCCTTCGACCAAGACTTTCCGGGCGAACTCCGCAAGACCGGCATCTTGCGCCAAAGCGTCGGTATAGGTCTTGTCATCGCTGGTCGGCGTGCCGCGCAGCACCATTCCGGCCAGCCAGGCATAGCTGAACTTGACTTCAAGCCCGGTCGCCGGCGCCTTGTTGTCGCAGACGACCAGCCAGCGCGGGTTGGTCCGCAAATGCAGGGTCTCGACGTCCTCGAACCCCGTGCCGCTCTGAGCACGCAGCGCCAGCAGCGCCTCGATCATCGCGTGGGTGCCGTGGCAACAGGCGTGGAACTTGTACTTGATATCCTCGAAAAGAAAGACCTCTGGGGCGGGATCTTGCCAAAACAAGTCGGGCTGCGGCGCGTCGGCATGTGTGGCGACAAAGCCCTGCGGCCCCATCACCCCGTCGTGGGCCGAGGTCATGCCAGCGCTGGCCAGCCATGCGCTTTCCACGCCGGTAGAGGCGCTGAGCCCCGCGTTATAAGGTTTGCCCATGGTGCCGAACTGCGATTTCAGCCCCGAGGCTTTGGTGGCGCAAAGCCCGATGGCATGGCGCATCTGATCGCGGCTCAGCCCATACAGCCGCCCCGCCGCCACCGTCGCGCCAAAGGCCCCGGCGGTCGAGGTCTGGTGAAAGCCGCGATTGTAGTGCCCGGCGCCCAGCACCATTCCCACCCGAATGGCGACCTCGGCTCCGATCAAAAAGGCCTCGGCCACCTCGTCCAGCGTCTGTCCCTTGGCCTGCCCCACCGCCAAAGCTGCCGGGTAAATGCCCACCGACAGATGACCGATATGGGCGAAATGCGTGTCGTCATAATCCAGCGCATGGCTGATCGCGCCATTGGCCAGCGCCGCCATCCGCGCAGGCACGCGTCCCATGCCAAAAACGGAAGCTTCTTCTATGCCGCCCTCGCGCTGCGCCATCTGCTGCAGGATGCGCGACAAAGGTTCGCCCTGCCCGGCCCGGCCGCACACCAACCAATCGAACAGCGAATTGCGCGCCGCCTGCAATGCGCTGCCCGGGATGTCCGCGCGCGGCAGCGCTGCAAGGTCTAGAAGATGGTCCATCACGCTCATAACTGCGCCTTTTCTGATCCGGGGCCTTTGAGGGTTTATAGCCCGGCCCCGGCGGTATGACAGGCCAAAAGAAAACGGGCGCCCGCCTGGAACGCCCGCCTTTGTCGGTCTCGCGCGGGGCTTTAGTTCAGCGCCGCATCGGTGATGTCCAGCGTGTAGGCGCCTTCCGGGGTCATGGTGATGACCGGGTCAGAGCCGCCTTCAAGCAGGGTTTTGACAGTGCGCTCATAGTCGGCCACCGCCAGCGCGCCGTTCGATCCTGCCGTCAGCTTGGCGACTTCGCGCATCATGCGGCGCTGGTGCTTTTCGGTCTGGGCGCCCGAGGCGTCATTCTCAAGCACGATGTCGGCAGCCTCATCGGGGTTCTCTTCGGCGTATTTCCAGCCCTTCATCGAGGCCCGCACAAAGCGCACCATCTTGTCCTTGAAGGCCGGGTCGGACAGGTTGTCCTCGAGCACATACATGCCGTCTTCCAGCGTGGCGACGCCCATGTCCTCGTACTTGAAGGTCACCAGATCATCCTCGGTCAGACCCGCATCAATGACCTGCCAGTATTCGTTATACGTCATGGTCGAGATACAGGCCGCCTGCTCCTGCAGCAGCGGATCGACGTTGAAGCCCTGTTTCAGCACGGTCACACCGCCGTCGCTACCATCGGTGGGAATGCCCAGTTTGCTCATCCACGACAGGAAGGGATATTCGTTGCCAAAGAACCAGACGCCCAGTGTCTTGCCTTTGAAATCCTCGGGGCTGGTGATGCCAGTGTCCTTGCGGCAGGTCAGCATCATGCCAGAGGATTTGAACGGCTGGGCGATGTTGACCAGCGGCAGCCCCTTTTCGCGCGAGGCCAGCGCCGAGGGCATCCAGTCCAGCACCACGTCGGCACCGCCGCCTGCGATCACCTGCGCCGGAGCGATGTCCGGGCCGCCCGGCTTGATGGTCACGTCAAGGTCTTCTTCGTCGTAGAACCCCTTGTCGAGCGCCACGTAATAACCCGCAAACTGCGCCTGTGTGACCCATTTGAGCTGTAGCGTGACTTCGTCCGCCGCCTGCGCCATCCCGGCGCCCAGCGCCATGACGCCTGCGATGGCTGTCGTTACGATCCGTTTCATGTTGTGCACTCCCATGCTGGTTGTAGTCGGGTGTTGGTCACCCTCTTTGTGACGGATGCCAAAAGGTCATCCGCTTTTCCAATAGCGCCATCAGGCCATAGAAGGCCGAACCAAGAATGGCTGCAACGGTAATTTCCGCCCAGACCATATCAAGCGCAAGGCGCCCGACCTCGGTCGAGATGCGAAACCCCATGCCCTTGATCGGAGAGCCGAAAAATTCGGCCACGATGGCTCCGATCAAAGCAAGGGTGGTCGAGATTTTGAGCCCGTTGAAGATAAACGGCATGGCGGCAGGCAGGCGAAGAAAGCGCAGGGTTTGGCCATAGCCCGCAGCATAGGTGCGCATCAGGTCGCGCTGCATGGCGGTGCTGGCCTGAAGCCCCTGCACCGTGTTCACCAGCATCGGGAAGAACACCATGGCGACAACGACCGCTGCCTTGGATTGCCAGTCAAAGCCGAACCACATGACCATGATCGGGGCAAGGCCGACGATCGGCAGCGCTGCAATGAAGTTGCCCACCGGCAAAAGGCCGCGTTGCAGGAACGATGACCGGTCGATCAGCAGCGCCGTGACAATGGCCGAGCCGCAGCCGATCACATAGCCAGTCAGCGCGCCCTTGAAGAAGGTTTGCACAAGGTCGGTCCACAGAATGTGGGTTTTGGAGATCAGCGCCGCGCCGATGGCGCTGGGGGGCGGCAGCAGGACCGGGCTTATATTCAGGCCGCGCACCATCCCTTCCCAGATAAAGAGGATGGTCAGGCCAAAGATCACCGGGACAAGATAAGCGGCGGCCCGCCCGCCTCTGCGCACCAGCCACAGGTTCACGGCAAAGGCGGCGGCCCAGACGATCAGGGCAATGACGATCCAGTTCATTGTGCCATCCCCATGCGTTTCAGGGTCAGCTTTTCCAGCGCGCCCAGCGTGATGACCATGAGGGCCGCCAGTGTCGCCGCCGCCAGCAGGGCTGACCAGATCTGGATCGTCTGGCCGTAATAGCTGCCCGCCAGCAGGCGCGCGCCAAGACCGCCGTTCTGGGACAGCGACAGCTCGGCCACCACGGCACCGATCAGAGAGGCCGCGACCGCGACCTTGAGCGAGGCGAACAGGTAAGGCGTCGAAGTCGGCAGGCGCAATTTCCAGAAGGTCTGCGAGGCACTGGCCGAATAGGTCTTCATCTGGTCCAGCAGCATGGCGTCGGGGCTGCGCAGCCCTTTGACCATGCCAACGACCACCGGGAAGAACGACAGATACATGGAGATCACGCCCTTGGCGACGATGTCATTGACCTGAAGCGCCGCCAGAACCACGACGATCATTGGCGCAATAGCCAGAATGGGCACCGTCTGGCTGGCGATGATCCATGGCATGACAGACATATCCATGACCTTGAAATAGACGATGCTGACCGCCAAAGCGATGCCCAGCGCCGTGCCAAAGGCAAAGCCCAGAAGCGTGGCGCGCAGGGTGATCCAGCCGTGATAGATCAAGGACCGTTTCGAGGTGATCTTTTTCTGCGCCGTGGTTTCCCAGATTTCGGTTGCCACCTGATGCGGCGCGGGAAGGCGCGGTTTTTCCTGTGCCATGGTGTCCGAGACCATTTCGGAAAACGACAGGGTCACATCAGCCCGCTTCGCCTTGGAATAAGCCCATGGCGCGTTCAACGTCACGGCCAAAGCGTACCAAAGCGCAACAATGGCGGCGATCACGGTCAGGATGGGAAGGACATTTCGCATCAAGCGTGCCCCTCGCGCAGGCCTTCCCGGACACGGTGGCCGACCTCAATGAATTCGGGCGTGTCGCGGATTTCCAGCGGACGTTCGCGTGGCAGCGGGCTGTCGATCACGTCGGTGATGCGGCCCGGACGGGGCGACATGACAACGATCTTGGTGGACAGGTAAACGGCCTCGGGGATCGAGTGGGTGACAAAGCCGATGGTCTTGCCGGTGCGGCCCCAAAGCTCCAAAAGCTGTTCGTTCAGGTGGTCGCGGACAATCTCATCCAGCGCGCCAAAAGGTTCGTCCATCAGCAGGATGTCGGCATCGAACGAAAGCGCCCGCGCAATCGAAGCCCGTTGCTGCATGCCGCCTGACAGCTGCCACGGGAACTTTTTTTCAAAATTCTCAAGATGCACCAGTTCCAGCACGCGTTTGACGCGCTCGGCCTGTTCGGCCTTGGACAGGCCCATGATTTCCAGCGGGACGCGGATATTACCGCCGATGGTGCGCCACGGGAATAGCCCCGCCGCTTGAAAGACATAGCCATAAGCCCGCCGCTTTCGCGCCTCTTCGGGGCTGACGCCATTGACGGTGACACTGCCGCCCGTGGGCCGTTCAAGGTCCGCGATCACCCTCAGGAAGGTCGTCTTGCCACAGCCCGAGGGGCCGATGAAGCTGACGAAATCGCCCTTGTTGATGTCGAGGCTGACATTGCTCAGCGCTTTGACAGGGCCATCGTTTGTCTCAAACGTCAGGGAAAGGTTGTCCGCGCGGATCACGGTTTCGTTTGACTGGGTCACCTGCTCTGTCACCATGTTGTTATTGCTGCCCTAGGGAAAGGATTTGAAATGTCCCAGTCACGTATGTGCCAAAAATTGCGCCCCGGCGAGACATTCTCGGGCAAACAGGGCTTTGAGTATTTCGAGGGGATCGCCAAAGAGACCACCGGGTCACATGCGATCTGCATGCATTTGCTGGACATTCCGCCCGGTGGCCGCGCCAAGGCCCACAAACACGCGACGCATGAAACCGCGATCTATGTGATCGAGGGCGAGGCGATAATGTACTGGGGCGACAAGCTGGAAAACCTGATGGAGACCAAAGCCGGGGACATGATCTATATCCCTGCTGACGTGCCGCACCTGCCGATAAACACATCCGACAAACCGGCCCGGGCTGTGATTGCCCGAACCGATCCGCATGAGCAGGAAAGCGTGGTTCTACTGCCTGAACTTGAGGCGCTTGTGGCGTCATGATGGGCCTTAAATCCCCGCTGGGATGTTGAGCGGATCACGCTCGATCTTGCGCGGGGTGTTCAGGGCCTTCCACTGGCTCAGCGCCTTCTGCGCCGATGAAAACGCAGGCCGCGGCACGAAACGGCCCCGGCCCGGTTGCGGCTGGCTGTTCTGGCCCCAGGCCCAGATAACTTCGCCCCGGCTCAGGGTATAGCGCGCCTGAGCCTTGACGTTGAAGCCTTCAAAGACATTGTAATCCAGCACCGAATGATGTGTCGCCGGGGTGATGGTTTTTGACAGCTTGGGATCCCAGACCACGATATCGGCGTCCGCGCCTTCAAGGATCGCGCCCTTCTTGGGATAAATGTTGAGGATCTTCGCCACGTTGGTCGAGGTCGCGGCGACAAATTCATTCGGCGTCAGGCGGCCGGTTTCCACCCCTTCCGTCCAGAGTACGGCAAGCCGTTCCTCGACCCCGTTGGAGCCATTGGGAATGATGCGGAAGTCGTCTTTGCCTGCGCGTTTCTGCGCGGTGGTAAAGGCGGCGTGGTCGGTGGCGACCACATGGAGGCTGCCGGATTGCAGCCCCGCCCAGAGGCTGTCCTGATGATCCTTGGAACGGAACGGCGGCGACATGACACGGCGCGCGGCGTGGTCCCAATCCTTGTTGAAATACTCGCTTTCATCCAGCGTCAGGAATTGGATCAATGGCTCGCCATAGACGCGCATCCCTTTCTGGCGCGCCCGGCGGATCGCCTCATGCGCCTGTTCGCAGGACACATGCACGATATATAGCGGCGTGCCAGCGGCGTCAGCGATGGTGATGGCCCGGTTCGCCGCCTCACCTTCCAGTTCAGGCGGGCGGGAATAGGCGTGGCCCTCGGGTCCGGTGATGCCTTCGTTGAAGTATTTCTGCTGAAGCTCGAAGACCAGATCGCCGTTTTCGGCGTGCACCATCGGCAGCGCGCCAAGTTCCGCACAACGTTTGAAGCTGGCGTACATCTCGTCGTCCTCGACCATCAGTGCGCCCTTGTAGGCCATGAAATGCTTGAAGCTGTTCACGCCCATGTCGACGGCGTCTTTCATCTCGTTAAAGACGTTTTCGTTCCAGCCGGTGATCGCCATGTGATAGCCGATGTCGGAACAGATCTGCGGGGCCGATTTACGGTGCCATTCGTTGATGGCGTTCTTGATGCTGCCATCCGCGCCGGGCAGGCAGAAATCCACCAGCATGGTAGTGCCGCCCGTCGCCGCCGCCCATGTGCCGGACTCAAATGTCTCGGCGGCGGTGGTGCCCATGAAGGGCATCTCGAGGTGGGTGTGCGGGTCGATGCCGCCGGGGATCACATAGGCGCCCTCGGCGTCGATGTATTCATCCCCCGACAGGTCCTGCCCGATCTGCTTGATGATCTCATCCTCGATCAGGACGTCGGCCTTATAGGTGCGATCCGCCGTGCAGACGGTGCCGTTCTTGATGACTTTGGTCGTCATGGTTGTGTCTCCCTTGACCGCATCGGGCCAGTCAGTGTCGGTCTATATTGGGCCGTTTCTTCGACGGCTCGGATTATTCCACCACTTCGGCGGTCTTGAGAACCGCGTACATCAGCACGTTTGCCCCCGCCGCGGCCCAGTCCTTGCTGATCTCTTCGGCTTCGTTGTGGCTGAGGCCGTCAACACAGGGACACATGACCATGGCGGTGGGGGCCACCTGATTGATCCAGCAGGCGTCATGCCCGGCGCCCGAGATCAGGTCGCGGTGGGAATACCCCATGGTTTCCGCGCCTTCGCGGATTGCGGCGACGCAGCCCGCGTCAAATTCTACCGGGTCGAACCCGCCGACCTTTTCGAATTCGATCTCAAGCCCCATGTCCTCGCAGATCTTGGTCGCACCGGTTTTCAGCCGCGCTTCCATATCCTCGATGACGCTCAGATCGGGAGAACGGAAATCAACGGTGAACACAACCTTGCCGGGGATCACATTACGCGAATTCGGGTAGACGTCGATATGTCCCGCCGCGCCAACCGCATGGGGTTTGTGCGACCATGCGATTTCATCGACCAGTTCCAGCACCCGCGCCATGCCGAGGCCTGCGTTCTTGCGCATCGGCATCGGGGTTGATCCGGTGTGCGCGTCTTTGCCGGTGATGGTGATTTGCGTCCACGACAGCCCCTGTCCATGGGTGACAACGCCAATGTCCTTGCCCTCGGCTGCCAGAATGGGGCCCTGTTCGATGTGCAACTCAAAGAAGGCGTGCATCTTGCGCGCGCCGACCTCCTCCTCGCCTTTCCAGCCGATCCGCTCCAATTCGCTGCCGAAAGTCTTGCCCTCGGCATCCACGCGGTCATAGGCCCAGTCTTGCGTATGCACCCCGGCAAACACGCCCGAAGCCAGCATGGCCGGAGCATAGCGGGTGCCCTCTTCGTTGGTCCAGTTGGTCACAACGATGGGATGTTTCGTCTTGATCCCGCGTTCGTGCATCGTGCGCAGGATTTCCAAACCGCCGAGCACGCCCAGAACCCCGTCGTATTTGCCGCCCGTCGGCTGGGTATCGAGGTGCGAGCCGACATAGACCGGCAGCGCGTCGGGATCAGTGCCTTCGTAGCGGGCGAACATGTTGCCCATCTGGTCAAGCCCCATGGAGCAGCCCACAGCTTCGCACCATGACTGGAACAGGGCGCGCCCTTCGCCGTCCTCATCGGTCAGCGTCTGGCGGTTGTTGCCCCCGGCGACACCCGGCCCGATCTTGGCCATCTCCATCAGGCTGTCCCAAAGACGATCGCCATCAATTCGGATGTTGCTGGATGTCGACATGTCATTCCCCACTTGTTGTCTTGACCGGCCCCGATTTGCGCCGCAGCTTGTCTCGGGAGAATCCTGACCATATGGTCAAATATCAAGGCGTGGCGACCGCGCGGTCAAGGACTTATTTTCGCGGCGTGCACAGCAAGGGCGCAGCGCCCAATAAATAGGCGGTTCCGAAATCCCGAACAGGCGTTCGAGACAGCCAGACGATGTGAAAGAAGAGTACATGACCACAATCAGGCCCGGCGGAAAGACCCGAATCCAACGCGAGAAACGGCAAGCGATCTTTGAGGCCGCGCTCGACGTGTTCTCCGAGGCCGGGCTGCGCGGGGCAACGCTGGACCGGATCGCCGCCAAAGCCGGGCTGTCCAAGCCCAACGTCGTCTACTATTTCGACGGCAAAGAGGCGATCTACCGCGACTTGCTCGAAGCTCTGCTGGACATCTGGATCGACCCTTTGCGCCAGCTGTCCGCCGAGGGGGACCCGGTCGAGGAACTGATTGCCTATGTGCATCGCAAGCTGGACATGTCCCGCGACATGCCCCGAGAAAGCCGCCTGTTCGCCACCGAGATGATCCAGAACGCGCCGCATATCAGTGATGTTTTATCAGGCACGCTCAAGGCTTTGGTGGACGAAAAGACTGCGCTGATCCAAAGCTGGGCGAACGCCGGGCGCATTGCCAAGGTGGACCCCTATCATCTGATCTTTTCGATCTGGGCGACAACCCAGCACTACGCCGATTTCGACGTGCAGGTGCGCGGTGTGCTTGGCGAAGCGCGTGAGGCCGCGCGTTTTGACGAGGCCAAGGTCTTTCTGACCACCCTGTTCGAGCGGCTATTGCGCCCCTGAAGGCCCCAAACAGAAAAAGGCCACCATCTCTGTGCAGTAAATGATACACGGGAGAAACAGCAGTGGCTCGGAGCGCAATGACCGGTTTGAGCCCATACTTACCGAATGCTGCGCGGCGAGCGAAGGTCTGCTTTCTGAGTTTGAAAGTACGCCGTCACGCGGTAAACACTACCGTATGAGTATTTCATATTTCGACTTGAGCGTTCCAACCTTCCTACAGACCGTGGTCGCGGTTAGTGTCTGGCTCGACAAAGCCTCGAAGCATTGTTCTGCAAACGACTTGGACGCTGACGACTTGGTTTCAGCGCGTCTCACCGAAGATATGGCACCTTTGTTTTTCCAGATAGAATGTGTGGACAATTATTCGGTCTGGGGACTCGACGCCGTTAAGCAAGGTGTCTTTAACCCTCCAGCCCTTGAAGGCGTTGTCCCTTTCGAGAGGTTGCAGGAGAGGATTGCCAATACGGAGGCCGTGCTGAAAGACCTCAACTCTCAGGAGGTAGACGCTTTGTCAGGCAAAGAGCTTGACATGCAAATACACACAAACCCTAGCAAGTCTCCATTCACGGCAGAGACTTACTTGCTTTCTTTTCTTTTGCCGAATTTCTACTTCCACGCGGTTACCGCGTACGACATCCTTCGCACGCAAGGCGTCCCGATAGGAAAGACGGATTTCGAAGGCCAACTTCGAAGCGAGCCACTATAGCTTCGCAAAGCCGACATTGGCGCAACCGCGGCGAACGACTGCTTCGTCCCGCACAGACGACCTTCATCGCAACCAGTTCCTGAAGATTTTTCGGGAGCTGGATACTTGTCATCAGGCTGCCCTGAACGGCTTTCAGCTCTGGACAGCACCATTTACCGCAAAGGGCTGGTCTCTGCGCTTCCTTTTCCCCGTCCGCGTGACGATTGGGACACCTTTGGATCACGCCTTATTCTGCGGCACGTGCCATCGGGTTGTTGGGATGGGTCGTCCAGTTGGCATAGTCCTTTTCCACCACCTTGCCGGTGCGCTTGTCGATCTCGCCGGGGGCGAGCACCTCCATGGTGATGCAGTCTTCTACCGGGCAGACGTTGACGCACAGGTTGCAGGCCACGCATTCATCGTCCTGCACCTCGAACACCCGATCAGCGGACATGGAAATCGCCTGATGCGAGGTGTCTTCGCAAGCGGCATAGCAGCGACCGCATTTGATGCAGGCGTCCTGATCGATCCGCGCCTTGGTGATGTGGTTGAGGTTCAGGTACTGCCAGTCGGTGACGTTCGGGATCGCCATGCCGACGAACTGGTCGGTCGAGGTATAGCCCTTTTCGTCCATCCACTGTGACAGCCCCGAGATCATTTCCTGAACGATCTTGAAGCCATAGGTCATCGCTGCCGTGCAGACCTGAACGTTTCCGGCGCCCAGCGCCATGAACTCGGCGGCGTCTCGCCATGTGGTCACGCCGCCGATGCCGCTGATCGGCAACCCGCGGGTTTCGGGGTTGCGGGCAATCTCGGAGACCATGGACAGGGCGATGGGTTTGACCGCCGGGCCGCAATAACCGCCGTGGCTGCCTTTGCCGTCGATCGTCGGCTGCGGGGCCATGTTGTCCAGATCCACCGCCGTGATCGAGTTGATCGTGTTGATCAGGCTGACCGCATCGGCGCCGCCGCGCATGGCCGCTGCTGCGGGCTGGCGGATGTCGGTGATATTGGGCGTCAGCTTCACGATCACCGGCTTGTCGTAGTACTGTTTGCACCAGCGGGTCACCATCTCGATGTACTCGGGCACCTGCCCCACTGCCGCGCCCATGCCGCGTTCGGACATGCCGTGCGGGCAGCCAAAGTTCAGCTCGATCCCGTCGGCACCGGTTTCGGCGACGCGCGGCAGGATCGCCTTCCAGGCAGCCTCTTCGCAGGGCACCATGATCGAGGCGATCAGCGCGCGATCCGGGTAATCGGCCTTGACCCGCGCCATTTCCTCGAGGTTCACCTCAAGCGAACGGTCGGTGATCAACTCGATGTTGTTGAGCCCCAGCAGGCGACGGTCCGCCCCCCAGATCGCGCCATAGCGCGGCCCGTTGACGTTGACCACGGGCGGGCCTTCCTCGCCCAGCGTCTTCCACACGACACCGCCCCAGCCTGCCTCAAAGGCGCGGCGGACGTTGTATTCCTTGTCAGTGGGTGGCGCCGAGGCCAGCCAGAAGGGGTTGGGGCTTTTGATGCCCAGAAAATCGGTTGTCAGGTCAGCCATCGCGGCCTCCTTTTGATCATCACGCCCCGGGACTAAACCGGGACTGGTTGAATTACGCCGTGAGGCTCGCGTGGATATCCATCGCCGCATCGCGCCCTTCGGCCACGGCCGTCACCGTCAGATCATCCCCGCCCGAGGCGCAGTCGCCCCCGGCCCAGACACCCGAGACCGAAGACCGGCCCTTTTCGTCCACGGTGATCTTGCCGCCTGCGATCTCGAGCCCTTCGGGAGCATCGCCCAAGCTCTGGCCAATCGCCTGAAACAGCTGATCGGCGGGCAAGGAAAAGGTTTCGTCCAGCGCGACCAGTTTGCCGCCTTGGGTTTCGGTATAGGCAAAGCGCACCGCCGTCAGGCTGCCGTTGCCGTCCACGCCCACGGGCGCAGCGTTGTGGATGATCCTCACACCCTTTTGCGCTGCGAGGTCTTGTTCATAGCGTGAGGCGGCCATGGCCTCCTGCCCGCGGCGATAGACAATGGTGACCTCTTCGGCGCCCAGCAGTTTGGCCTGCACCCCGGCGTCGATGGCTGTCATGCCGCCACCGATCACCACCACGCGGCGCCCGATGGGCAGCGCGGCCAGATCATAGGCCTGTCGCAAGGCGGCTATGAAATCGACCGCCGGGCGGATGCCGTCCTTGTCCGCTCCGTCCAGCCGCAGGGCGTTGACCGCCGCCAGCCCCATGCCAAGGAACACCGCGTCAAAATCAGCGCGCAGACTGTCCAGGGAAATCGCCTCTCCAAGCTTGGCACCATAGCGCAGTTCGATCCCGCCGATCTGCAGCAGCCAATCGACTTCGCGCTGCGCGAACCCATTTGTGCTTTTATAGGCGGCAATGCCAAATTCGTTCAGGCCCCCGCCCTTTTGGCGCGCCTCGAAGATCACGACATCATGGCCCAGCATCGCCAGCCGATGCGCGCAGGCCAGACCGGCAGGCCCGGCGCCGACAACGGCCACCTTTTCGCCCGTGGCCTCGGCCCGCGCAAAGGGCTGCGGGCCTTTTGCCATAAGTTTGTCCGTCGCATAGCGCTGCAACCGCCCGATCTCGACCGGCTTGCCCTCGGCGGTTTCGCGCACGCAGACTTCTTCGCATAGCGTCTCCGTCGGGCAGACCCGTGCGCACATGCCACCAAGAATGTTCTGTTCAAGGATTGTCCGCGCCGCCGCCTCCGGGGTTCCGGTGGCGATCTGCCGGATGAACAAAGGAATATCGATCGAGGTCGGACAGGCCGTCATACACGGCGCGTCATGGCAAAAGTAACATCGATCCGCCGCCACCAGCGCCTCGTGCGGCGCATAGGCCGGGTGCAAATCGGCGAAATTGGTCTGAAGCGCCGTGCCGTCCAACCGGCCCGCGACAATCCCATCTTGCAACTGTTTGGAGGTCATTTCCGCTCCCCGTTTGCTGTCCTTTTTGAAACGGTGGCACGATTCCAAAATTTTATCAAATGGTAAAAAATAGAAAAATTGCCGAGCGCGGGTGTTCTCGGACATATGCCCATATTTTGGGCAGTCCGGTCTGGCAGATCTTGCCTGCTGTCGTGGGTTTATGGGCAAAGCCAGAAGGGCGCCCTTCCGGGACGGGGTTCAGGAAAGGGTCGGTCAGGTCAGTCGGTCTGGAAAGCCGGGCGCGCGCAGGTCGGTGTCCAGCAGGTCTTCGAGCAGTTTGGCGATCATCGGGCTTTGCGCCGCGCCACCATAGGCCGCCTTGGCCGCGACATAGGTCTGTTCCGTCATGCCTGCCAAATCCAGCGGCACACCAAATTCGCGCCCGAAATCCAAGGCAAAGCCAAGGTCTTTCAGTGCGAGGTCGATGTTGAAGGCCACATCGTAAGACCCGTTAAGGATCAACGCCCCCTCGGTTTCGTGCACAAAAGAATTGCCCGATGAGGCCCGGATCGCCTGCCAGGCCTGCCCCAGATCAAGCCCGCCGCGTTTCGCCAGCATCAGCGCCTCGGAACAGGCCTTGAGGTGGATGAAGGCCAGCATGTTCGTGATCACCTTGATGATCGACGATGCGCCAAGCGGCCCCATGTGGAACACCAGGTCGCCCATTGCCTGAAGCGCGGGCATGTGCAGTTCGACCAGATCGGCATCGCCCCCGGGCAACATGGTGATCTCGCCCCGCGCGGCCAGATGCACGCCGCCGGTGACGGGCAGTTCCAGCATACGAACGCCCTGCCCCGCCGCCAGTTCGGCATAGGCCAGCACTTCGTCGCGGCCGAGGGTCGACATCTCGATCCATGTTGCGCCCTCACCCATCATCGGCAGGGTCTGCGCCAGCACTTTGGCGGTGACAGCGGGCGACGGCAGGCAAGTGATGACATGATCGACCTTCCCCGCCAGATCCGCCGCGCTGTCCGCCCAATTCGCCCCCGCCGCCAACAGATCAGCCGCATTGTCCTTGTACAAATCAAACACGGTGACATCAAAGCCTGCACGCAGCAGACACATGGCGCAGTTCGCCCCCAGATTGCCCAGCCCGATATAGCCGTAATGCATGCAGACCCCCTTTTCGATTTTGTCCGCTCCAGCGCCCTCGGGTCACTGAAAGTAGATGTTGAACGCCTCGCGAAGCGCGCGGTCCAGATCCGGCGCGATTTGCGAGCCCGCCCTGGACAGAATCTCGTTCTTGCGGGCGATGGCGCGATCCAGCAGCATCGGGCGATCCGCCTCGACCCATTCCTTGGGGCTCATGCGGTTGCCCAGCGCCGGATAGACGTATTCGCGCTGCATCAGGGCCAGCGTCTGGTCGCTGCCAAGGTAATGCCCCGGCCCGTCCAGACAGACCGATTTCATCACCTCGATCGAGGTGCTGTCCTCGGTCACGTCGATGCCGCGCACGCAGCGCAGCACCTGCCCCAGCACGTCGTCCCCCAAGACCAGCGATTCCATGCAGAACCCCAAAAGCGAGGCATGCATGCCAACCGCCTCATAGACCATGTTCAACCCGGACAGCCCGGCAAGCACATTGGTGATCCCGGTTTCCCACCCGGCTTGCATGTCGGGCAGTTTGGAATCGGAAATCCCTGCCGCCGCGCCGCCGGGCAGATCGTAAAAGCGGTGCATCTGGGCGCAACCCGCCGTCAGCAGTGCCTGCTCGGCGCTGCCGCCGGACATCGCCCCGGTGCGCAGGTCGCTGACAAAAGGCCAGGTGCCAAAGATCGCCGGATGCCCCGGCTTGACCGAATTGACATAGACCACCCCGGCCAGACATTCGGCCACCGCCTGCACAATGGCTGTGGCAATAGGCGCGGGCGCCGTGGCCCCGGCCTGCCCTGCGCTGAGCATCAGCACCGGCATACCGGCGCGGATGCAATGCTCCATCGCCATGCAGCTTTCCTCGGCGAATTTCATCGGCGGGACGACAAAGCAGTTGGAGTTAGAGATGAAAGGCCGTGCGCGCCACGCCTCTTCGCCGCCCGCGATGGCATGGATCATGTCGAAACAGGGCGCCACATGGGACGGGTCCGAAAACGAAGTGCCGATATGCTTGGTCGTGCCCGAGCAGCAGGCGAAGAGGGTGTTGAGATCCATTTCCAGATTGTCAGTGACATCCCGGCAAACCATGGCGCGCTGAAAGAAATGCACGTTATCAAGGTTCTGCACGATCCGCGCGGCGTCATATAGATCCTGCGCGGTGGTGTCGCGATAGGTATTTGTTTCAAGATCGACCAGATGCACCGCGGCCCCGGCGGTGCCGAAATGCACATTGCTGCCGGTCAGGTGCAGGTCATACTTGGGATCGCGGGCATGCAGGGTGATCCCCCGCGCCGCCACGGCCAGCATGTCCTCGACCAATGCGCGGGGAAAGCGCAGCCTGCCGTCGTCGCCCAGAATGGCGCCGGCCTCGGTCATCGCCTTGATCCCCGAGGCGGGCGCCTGTGACAACCCGATCACCTCGAGCGCCTCAAGCGCCGACTGATGGATGCGCTGCATCCCCGCCTCACTCAGGGGGCGGTATTGCCCGCCTGTCATGCCCGCGCGAATGGGCCGGATATCCTCGGCCAGCGGCGCGGCGCGCAGGGCCCGGCGGGCTGCACGCCCTCCCGAACGGCGCGGCGCGCCAATCGTTTCAAGTGCCATCGCCTATCCTCCTTGACGATTGCGAAAGCGTCCGCGTCGTATTCGCGCGCGGCAGATTGGTCTGAATGAAAGGGCCATGTCAGCCCCGCAGCCGGTCATTTCCGGGATCCCAAAGCGGTTTGTCCGCCTGCACTTTCGCCGGGTAGCGGGTGCCAAAAATCTCGACCTCCAGCGCCGTACCCGGGGCCGCCAGATCGGCGCGCAGCATGCCCAGCGCGACGCAGGCATCAACACGGTGGCCCCAATAGCCGCTGGTTGTCTCGCCCACGACCTGCCCGTCGTGCCAAAGCGTCGACATATAGGGCGGATCGCAGTCGCCTGCCTCGACGATCAGCGTGACAAAGCATTTGGCCGGGCCTTGCGCCTTTTCAGCCTCAAGCGCTGCCTTGCCGCAAAACTCCTTGGACCAGTCGATGAACCGCTCAAGCCCGCCCTGAAGCAACGTGTAATCGGTGGACAGGTCGCCCTTCCAGGCGCGATAGCCCTTTTCGATGCGCAGGCTGTCCAGCGCATACATGCCAAAGGGTCTCGCCCCGGCGCTTGTGATCGCTTGCCAGATCGCAGGAGCGTCTTGCGGGGCGCAATGAATTTCCCACCCCAGTTCTCCGGCAAAGCTGACCCGCGCCAGCACGGCCTTGCAGCCTGCGACGGTGCCGGTTTGCGAAACCGAAAGCCATGGCGCAGTCAGGTCATGCCCCTGCACCAAGGGCGCCAGCACGTCGCGCGCTTTTGGCCCGGTCACCAGCAGGCATTCGGTGCTTTCGGTGTGATCGGTCACGGTGACGCCACTCGGCGCGCCCTTGGCCAGCCATTCGGCGTCATGCCATCCGGCCACGGCGGCGGTGATCAGGTCGACCTTTTGGTCAGATTGCACGCTTACCGACATCTCGGTCACGATGCGCCCCTTGTCGTCGGCGAAATAAGCCAGACCGATGCGCCCGGGGCGCGGCAGCCGCGAAGCCGTCAGACTGTCGACCCAAGCCCGCGCGCCCGACCCTTCCACGCAAAGACGGCTGAAGCCGGTGATCGCCAGCACGCCGCAATGATCGCGCACCGCCTGACATTCCTCGCGCACGCGGGCGAACCACGGCCCCTGTCGCTGCCACGTCTGGGTAGAGTCTTCGGAGGTATCGTCGCCCTTTTGGGCGAACCACAGGGCACGTTCCCAGCCGTTAAAGGCACCAAAGACCGCGCCCGCCTTCTTGAGGTTTTCATACAAAGGCGGCTGAGCCCGCGACGGACGCCCGGCGGGCCAGGCGTGATGCGGGAAGTGCATGCCGTATTCGTGGCCATAGACCTCCATCCCCTTGGCGATGCAGTACTCCTGATCGCAATGTTCGGTGAACCGGCGCGGATCGCAGGACCACATGTCCCACTCGGTCTGCCCATCGGTCACCCATTCCGCCAGCACCTTGCCCGCGCCGCCGCCCTGACAGATGCCGAAGGTAAAGACGCAGGCCTCGAAAGCATTGGGCACACCGGGCATCGGGCCAATCAGCGGGTTGCCGTCAGGAGTATACGGGATTGGACCATTGATGTTCTTGACCAAGGGCGCCTTTTCCAGAAGCGGCACCCGCGCCATCGCGTCATTGATATGCCATTCCAGCCGGTCCAGATCATCGGGATACAGCTGGAAGCTGAAATCCTCGGGGAAAGGATCGTCGGGGGTGATCCAATGCGCCTTGCAGTTGCGTTCATAGGGACCAAGGTTAAATCCGTGTTTTTCCTGCCGCAGGTAATACGAGCTGTCGACATCGCGCAGCAGCGGCAGCTTGTGCCCAACCTCTTTTGACCATGCCTCAAGTTCGGGCACCGTGTCGAACAGCATGTACTGGTGGCTCATCACCATCATCGGCACATCGCGTCCGAACCATTTGCCAACCTCGCGTGCATAATAGCCCGCCGCGTTGACCACATATTCGCAGCGAATGTCGCCTTTGGGGGTCGAGATCACCCAGTCGTCGCCGTCCCGGCGCGCGCCTGTTGCCGGGCAGAACCGCGCGATGGTCGCCCCCATGTCGCGCGCGCCTTTGGCCAGCGCCTGCGTCAGCTGCGCCGGGTCAATGTCGCCGTCATTGGGGTCAAACAAAGCGCCGGTCAGGTCATGCGTTTCGACAAAGGGATAGCGGGCGCGGATTTCCTCGGGCCCGAGCACATCCAGATCCATCCCCTGATAGCGACCCATTCCGGCGACGCGCTGGAATTCCTGCAACCGCTCGCGACTGTGGCCCAGACGGATCGAGCCGGTGACATGGTAGTTCATCGGGTAATCGACCGCCGCGCCCAAAGCGCGATATAGCTCGGCCGAGTAACGCTGCATGTTCATGATCGACCAGCTTGACGAAAAGGTCGGCACGTTGCCCGCCGCGTGCCATGTCGATCCGGCGGTCAATTCGTTCTTTTCCAACAACACGCAATCGGTCCAGCCAGCCTTGGCCAAATGGTACAGACACGAGGCGCCGACGACCCCGCCTCCGATGATGACGACACGCGCGCTGTTGGGAATTTCTGACACGACTTCACCTTTGCGTTTTCAAAAATGTCCTGCCGTTCTTTGTTCTTTTCAATCCGGATTTTTCGGTAATATTAATCGATATATTCGATTAGGACGCCCGCCATGCACCCCGAGTTGATCGAGACCTTTCTGGACCTTGCCGAAACCCGCAGCTTCAACCAGACCGCTGAGCGGCTGGGCCTGACGCAATCGACCGTCTCGGCGCGGGTGGCGGCATTGGAAAAACGCGTGGGACGGCGGTTGTTCAGCCGGTCCCGTGCGGGCACCTCACTGACCACGGCCGGGCTGAGCTTTGAGCCGCACGCGCGCGATCTGCGCCACGCATGGACGGAAGCGATGCGTGCCTCGCGCGATGCCGGCAACACGGCTCTGTCGATGCGCATCGGATTGCAGATGGATCTTGCCGGGCCGCGCATTGGCGGCTGGGTGACGCGGTTTCAGCAGCTTCTGCCCGAGGCCGCCTTTTACATCGAACTCGACTATTCCAACCAGATGTGCAGCGATCTACTGGCAGGGCATCTGGATCTTGCGGTGATGTTCACGCCGCGCCCCCTGCCCGATCTGCATTTCGAAAGTATCGGTGAGGTTCGTTATCGGCTGGTGTCGTCCGAAGGCCCGCGGCGGGCCGATATCACCCCCGCGCGCTATATCCGGGGCGAGTTTTCCGCTGCCTTTGACAAGCGCCATCAGCAGCTTTTGCCGCACCTGTCCGCCGCCCCACTGGCCAGCGGGCAATCCGCAGCGGTGGTCGGGTTGCTGACAGCCCTTGGCGGGGCCGGGTTCGTGCTTGAGGATGAAGCGCAGGCGCTGATCATCTCGCATGGGTTCCAATTGGTCGAGGATGTCGCCGCGATTCCGCAAACGGTTTACACCGCGATCCATATCAGGCACCGGCATTCGCATGCCTCGCGGCGGCTGATCTCGATCATCCGCAGCCAGTTGAACAGCTGAGGCCCGGGCACGGGCCTAGGCGTCAAGCTTGGTGGGTTCCGCAAACAGGGGACCAACCGGAGTTTGCCGAATGCCATCGCCCTGACGTTCGAAGAACAGGGCGTTCAGACCCATTCTCCGGGCCAAATCGGCGCCCTCGATCGGGCCCTTGACCATCAAGGCCGTGGCCCATGCGTCGGCCATCATGCAGGTCTCGGCAAGAACCGTGACCGAGGCAGGCGACTCGGGCAAGGGTCCGCCGCGCGCTGGGTCCATCGTATGCGACAGGTCACGCCCGCCGACATGGATGGTGTGCCGATAATCGCCCGATGTTGCCACCGCCGCGTCGTGCAGATCGAGGATGGCGGCGGGCCTGCGTTCGTCGGGGTTGGGCGCTTCGACGGCGACGACCCAAGGCTTCCCATTTGGTTGCAGACCGTAACCGCGCAGCTCACCGTCGATCGATAACAACGCGGCGGGAATGCCAAAGCCGCGCGCCACCGCAGTCAGGCGGTCGACGCCATAGCCTTTTGCGATCCCGGACAGATCCAGCATCATCTCGGCCCGTTTGCAGGCGCACAGACCTGCCGGATCAAGGTCGAGCACCTCGTGTGTGGGGCGTCTTGGGGCGCTCAGCGCCGCGCGGATGCGCTGCGGATTGGCCGCATCCGAGCCAAAGCCCCAAGCGGTGACCGCATCCCCTACCCCGATATCAAAAGCGCCATCGGAGGCGCGGCCAATCTCCAACGCGGCGGCAAGCAACGTCATCAACTGCGCCGGCAGCTTGACCCATGTTCCGACCGGGGCCGCGTTCAGGCGCATCAGATCGCTGTCAGGCTTCCAGGTGGACATCTGCGCGTCCACCTCGGCTACGGCGGCGGCCATCGCGGTCTGGACGGTATCGGTCCCAAACCCCTTGGGCATATGGAACAGCGCCGACCAGCGGGTGCCCATGGTCGCCCCGCTCAGGGCGTGGCGCTGCAAATCAGTAAACGTCTTCGGCATAACGTCCCTCAGCTTTCAATACCGCCGGGGTCAGCCCGTGCGGCGCAAGAATATCGGTCAGGGCGCTGGCCACCCCGGCGGCCATATCCCGCCCACCGCAGACCAGCACCTGCGCGCCCTCTGCGATCAGCTGCGCAACACGCGCGCCGTCACCGCGCAGGGCGTCCTGCACATAGGTCCGCTGCGCCGTGCGCGAAAAGGCGGTGGTGACCGAGGTAAGGCGGCGTTCGGCCTCCCATGAGATCAGCTCCTCGCCATAGAGCAGGTCGCTGTCCGGATGCCGCGCGCCAAACCACAGGTGCATCGGCTGCTTGCGGGTGTTGGCGCGGGCAAAGCCCACCAGCGGCCCGATCCCTGTCCCGGCGCCGATCAGGATCACCGGAACCTGCCCGCGCGCCGGGCGGAAATCGGGATTGCGCCGGGTGAAGGCGTGAACCGTGTCGCCGGGTTGCAGATCCAGCAACATGCCCGAGCACAGCCCGCCGGGATGTTTCTTGACGCAGATCTCGGCAAAGCCATCGCGGTGGCCTGAGGCTAGTGAATAGAACCTTGGCACGGCAGACCCTTCGGGCACGATGCCCATCAGATCTCCGGCGGAAAAGCGCGGCCCGCCAAGCCCGATCAATCGGCGCCAAAGCGGCGCGCGCGGCAGGGCAAAGCGCAGGATCGCGGTGGGCGATTGCACCTCGGCGCCGTAATCGCGGCGCGAGACGAGCGTCAGGACATCGGTGCGCGGAACAACGGGCTGGTGGGCAAGCTCGAGCGGCAGGCCGATGGCCGCACCAAAGGCCCGGCCCCAGCGGGCGAAATCCTGCGGCGATTGCCGGTCCACGGTGTCCATCGGCAAAGTGGTGTTCCACCCCTTGTCGGCAGCCAGCCGCGCGACCTGTGCCGCATATTCGCAGAAATGCGGGAAACTGCGGTCGCCAAAACCCAGAACGGCAATCGACATCGCAGGCGCATGGGGCAGCGCCGCCAAGCGGTCCAGAAACCCTTTGGCCGAGGCAGGGGCCGTGCCATCACCATAGGTGGCGGCAAGAACCACAAGCTGTGTCGCATGGCCATAGCGGGCCGGGGCAAATGACGACATAGGGGCCACATGCACGCGTTTGCCCGCTTTGGTCAAAGCGCTGTGCAGCGTCGCGGCAAAGCCCCAGGTGCTGCCGCCTTCGCTGCCGACCAGCACGATCGTGTCCGCATGACCGGCCGGGACATTGCCACGAATGCGCGGGCTACTGCGTCGTCTGGACAGCCAAAGCACGAAACCGGTGATCGCCATGACCGGAACGCCCAGCGCCATCACGCCAAGGATCAGCCCCAACAGCGCAGCGCCCTGCCCGGTGTGCAGCATATAGATCGTCTCGGTCACACGGTCCCAAGCGCTCAGATCGCTCCAGATCAGAAGATCGCCGGTGCCCTGGTCGATATAGCCCTCGCCCGCGTCAGTCTTGAGCGCAAAGGCATCGGTGGGATCGCCGGGATAGGGAAAGGTCAGCTCGCGCAGCGACGACACAGGCGTATCCTGCAGCACCGCCATATCCGAAAGCGCAAGTCCGGTCTGGCCGCTGACATCGGGAAGGCGCGGCAGGCCGGGGCCTTCGGGCACATAGCCAAAGGTCGAGGCCGTCATCCACAGGGCCGTCAGGGACGACAGGAACAGCCCCGCCACGGCAATCCGCGCGATTTCAACGTGCAGACGCCCCGAAAGCGATCCCTTCAATGGCCGGAAAATCCGGCGCCAGCCGCCGGTGCGGCGCACAACCAGCGCCGCGCCCGACAGCGACAGGATCAACATCGCCGCAGCGCCAATGGCCGCCACGATGCGCCCGGTGTCATCCAGAAACAACGACCGATGCAGGGTTCTCAGCCAGCGTTCAACGGCGGGGGTATCGGCGCTGCCGACCGCCTGCCCGGTGGCCGGATCAATGACAGCCGCCCCGGGGGTGCCATCATTGAACCAGAAGGCCGTGATTGCCCCGGAGGGCGCGCGCCGGATCTGCTCGACGCCGGGATGAACCGCAAGGGCCCGTTCGGCCAGTGTGGCAACGTTCAGCGCGGGCTCTGTCAACGCCGGGGTCTTTGCGGATTCAAGCTCCGGGAAAACCGACAGGGCCGCGCCCGACAGGGCGAGCACAATCAGCAAGACAGCGGCGATCAGGCCGGGCCATCGGTGCAGGGAACGGATCATGGCGCGGGCTCCGTCACATATCGTATGTGAAGGACGAAATGTAGCGCCGGCCGCGTGTGGCCTGCCCGGCCCCTTTGGCGGTCAACGGAACCACGATCTCGGACGGGCTTTCGCGCATATTCTCGACCGCGGAGTCAACATGCAGGACATAGCCCGCATCAAACAACGCATCCGACAGATCAAGCGTGATTTTCAACTGACGCCCGGCGCCAACGCTGGCACCGGTGATGCCGTTGATCTCGGCGATGTTGCCACGGGTGGCGCCGTACCAGTCGGTCAGGTGCTTGTAATACTTCGAGCGCCCGCCAGCCATCCACAGGCTGCCCTTATAGACGCCTTTCGAGTCGGTCACATAGATCGCCAGATAAGCGCCGTCGCCGCCATAGGAATTCATATTGGTGGTCAGCGTGACAGGCCGCGCAAGCGCGAGGCCGGGCACAGTCAGCGCGGTGGTCAGGGCCAGGGCGGAAAGAAGGGATTTCATCATGAGTCTCCAAAAAAACGCAATCGTCAGATCAAAGTGCCTCGGGCGGCTGATGCCATCCTGACCGTCTTGCCGAATATCGTTCAGCTTGCTGTCAGGTCGGATGGCACAGACGCCCGGCGCGTCAGTTCATCTGCACTTTGGGTGCTTCGCCGGTACCGAAAAGACCGTTGGCCGGGGGCGCGACAGTTCCCGCGGGCGAAGGCGCCATCGCAGCGTTGCAGCCGTCATCATCATCGTCACCTTCACAGTCATCATCATCGTCGTCGTCGTCATCGTGGCGGCCGAAAAAGAAAAAGCGGCGGTGCTCGTGGTCATCGTCATCATCGCTGCTGGCGAGGATCAGGTACTCGGGCTGCATTGAGTCTGCGCTGGCGGCTTGCGTGGATGTGCCGCCGGTATTGTCCAAGCCGGTGACAGCGCTGATGGCGGGAATGGCCGTCAACGCGCCAATGGCGGTGGACGCGGCGAGAAGGGCAAGAATCGGTTTCATTGGTGTCTCCTGTAATTGAGCCTATGGAAGGGGAATCGCATCAGCGGCTGATCGTTTGCTGACGCCTGCGCAGTTTTCGCTTCAGGTTGCCGTCAGCTAGGATCGCGGGCTGAGTCAAAAAGCCGAAGCGAGGCTTCGGCTTTTGTGTCAGGGGAAACAGGACATTTTGGCCTAGTCCTCGTATTCAAAGTCCATGATCTCCAGCGTTTCAGGATCAACCGTGACTTCGATTTCCCTGCCCGCGGCATCGCGAGCGTCAATCTCGTAACAACCATCGTCGATCTTGATACGCCGAACGGTCCAGCCTTCGGCTTCGGCCATGCTCTGCACCGCCTCGCGTGGTTGCCAACCCGCCATCGGGACGTTGCAATGTTCATCGGCAAAAGCACCGCTGGCCCCGCCAACCGAGACGGCAAGGACCGAGATGAAAAGCAAACTCCGCATTATGAAACCTTCTGTCAGGGTTGGATCAGTTATCAGATTTAGATAGCAAAGCTGACAGCTGCCTGAAGGCAACCAAATGCACGCTTCAGCTTGCCGTCAGCCTGACAGGTGACAAAGTGCAAAAGAAAAGAGTGATTGGGCCACAATGCGGATCCTGCTGATAGAAGACGACACCGTTCTGGGCGCCGCAACGCGCGATCAGGTGGCAGCGGATGGCCATTCGCTGGACTGGGTTACGCGATTGGATGCGGCGGGCGACGCGCTGGCCGTAGCGGCCTATGATCTGATCCTGCTCGATCTGATGTTGCCAGACGGTCGCGGCATTCCCTTTTTAAAGACACTGCGCGGCAAGGGTGTGGTCACGCCGGTGATCATCCTCACAGCGCTTGATCAGGTCTCGGACCGGATCGAGGGGCTGAATGCCGGGGCGGATGACTATCTGGTCAAACCCTTCGATCTGGCCGAGCTGTCCGCGCGCATCGGATCGGTGGCGCGGCGCTATTCCGGCAACCCCAACCCGCTGATCACCATCAAGGATATCGAGGTCGATCTGGCCGCCCGCAGCCTGCGCAAAGAAGGCCGTTCCATCGCCCTGACCTCGCGCGAATGGGTGCTGTTCGAGGCCTTTTTGCAGCGTCCCGGACAGCTGTTGTCCAAAGCCCAACTCGAAGAGCGGCTGTATTCCTTTGACACCGAGATCGAAAGCAACACCATCGAAGTGCACATCAGCAGGCTTCGCAAGAAACTTGGTGCCTCGGTGATCGAGACCGAGCGGGGCCTTGGCTATCGGCTGGCGCGGGCATGACGCTGCGCTCTATTCAGGCGCGGCTTTCCCTGCTGATCAGCCTTGCGGTGACGCTGCTGTGGATCGCCGCTGCCGGGGTGACCTCGACGATCCTCAGCCGCGAGATGGACGAGGTCTTTGACTCGGCGCTTCAGGAAACCGCGCAACGTATTTTGCCGGTGGCCGTTCTCGATATCGTCGAGCGCGACGAAGAGGGCATCAGCCAGCGTATTGCGCCGCTGCGCGAACATGAGGAATTCTTTACCTATATCGTGCGCGATGCTCAGGGGCGGGTTTTGCTGTCGTCGCATTCCGCTGACCCGTCGATGTTCCCACCCTATGACGGCTATGGCTTTCGCCAGAGCGAAACGCACCGACTATATTATGACTCGGCGCTGCAAGACTCGATCACCATTGCAATTGCCGAACCGCTGGAACACCGCATCGCCGTGGCGCGCGAGATGCGCATCGGTCTGGGACTACCGCTGTTGCTGGTCATTCCCCTGAGCCTTGCCGCGATCTTCACTGCGGTGCGGATTGGCTTTCGCCCGATGCTACGCCTACGCGATGCGCTGTCGCTGCGCGGCGCGCAGGATCTGTCGCCGGTCGCAACAACCGACCTGCCAAGCGAGATTGAGCCGATTGCCGGCGCGGTGAACCAATTGCTCGCCCGGTTGCAACAAGCCTTTGACGCCGAACGCAGTTTCGCTGCCAATGCCGCGCATGAATTGCGCACGCCCTTGGCAGGTGCCATCGCGCAGGCGCAGCGGCTTCAGGTCGAAACCTCGGACAATGAGGCAGGCCAGCGCGCCGCTGATATCGAAGCGACGCTGAAACGCCTGACACGGCTTTCCGAAAAGCTGATGCAGCTTGCCCGCGCCGAAGGTGGACGTCTGCGCACAGGTCAGGCCACGGATATCCGCCCGGTGCTGCGCCTGATTGCCGAAGATTTTCAGCGCGCGGCAGGGGAAAACTGGCTGGAGCTGGAGATTGCTGATCAGCCTGTCCTGTCGGACATTGACCCCGATGCCTTTGGTATCCTATGCCGAAACCTACTTGAGAATGCCTTGAAACATGGGGCAAGCGGCGCGCCGGTCCGCGTGACCTTGACGGACAAGGGCACGCTGTCGGTTGCAAATGACGGCCCAACCATCGCCCCGGACACGTTGTCACGGCTGACTGGCCGCTTTGAGCGCGGCGCTGAAGCGGGCGAAGGTAGCGGGTTGGGGCTCGCCATTGTCCGCACGATCGCCGATCGCGCCGGATGCAGCTTTGCCCTGACCTCGCCCATCGCCGGGAAATCCGGCGGTCTGGAAGCGCGCGTTTCCCTACCGATGTCGCGGGACAACGGCTGACCGCGCCTCATCCCGCGTTCAGGTGAAAACCGGCCAGTCCGTCAGGCAGGCAGTTCCTGCGCGGTGATCGAATAGACAAAAGAGCCCGGGTCCAGTTCATCCTGCCGCACGCCGCCGATTTCGGCCTGCGGGTACATGAGGAAGGGCACGCGGCCCTGATCCGAGCCCGGCAACGCCACGTCATGCGCGGTGTTGAAGGCCACCCAGTTTCCCTCGGAAGCGCCGAACAGCGCGGCGCGCACGTCTTTGACCTTGGCATCGCGCAGCGACAGGGTTTTCGGCGGCTCCTCCAGAACGACCTTGCGGACATCAGCGGGATCAACGGGCACCCAGCCATAGCCATCAAGAAAAACCTCGGCCCGGCAATGCTGCGCCTTGGTGACATCCGAAGACCCAGCCCCAAGGCTCTTGTACCCAAAGGCCGAGGGCGCGACGCGGACACCGTAAAGATCACGGGCCGGCAGCCCGGCAGAGCGGGCAAGGCCAACGTAAAGCGCGTTCAGATCGGCGCATTTGCCCGTCAGATCGCCCGTCGCCAGCATCGAGGCAACATCGCCCAGCCCGCAGCCGCGGGTTTTGGGATTGCGCTCGGTACTCCCAACGACCCAGTCATAAATGCGCTGCGCCTTTTCGAGATCGCTTTTCGCTCCGGCGACGATCGTCTCGGCGGTCTCGCGCACGATGCCATCGGTGGGGATCAAATCGGTCGGGGCAGTCAAACGCGCCCGGTCGGCGTCAGGCAGGGCCGCTGCTCCGCCCGGTTGGCTAAGATCGACCGCGCGGTTCTGCGTCGAGACCACCGAGACGACCTCAAGCACTGCAGGACTGTCGCCCTCGGGCCAGACGGCGTGCACGAACTGCGCGCCCTTTTCCGCGTCGGTCACCAAAGCGGCTTGCTCGGATGTGGTGGTCCAGCGGTTTTCGCCGGGCTTTGTCCAGATCGGTTCGGCCAATGCTGGCACCGGCACCCAGACCTGCGCGGCGGAAGTGCCACGCGGGATTTCAACGCGGGTGGTGATTTCAAAATGCCGCCAGCCTTGGGGTCTGGGCGCATAGCCCGCAACCGCGAGCTGTGGGAAAGCCGCCAGAGCGGTGGCCGCTGCGCCGCCTTTCAGGACTGTGCGTCTGTCCATGGTCATCTCGAACTCCTTGTCATGCGTCGAATTCCGGACCTGCCCGGAGGGTTGCTGCCCGAATATGATCTTGCGCGGGAACACGCAAGACAGCTTGGGCAGATCATCCATGCTGGCGGCGCAAGATCTTGTGATTTAAGCACAATTCCCCATGCAAGACGTAAATGCTGCAGGCATTATGGTGCGGGGGGGCTCATCTTGGTCTCAAAGCTGAACCGTTCGACAAGCCCCTGAAGCCGCTCGGCCATATCAGGCAAGGGATAGGGCACCGTCATGGCGGCGCAAAGGTTTGTCACCGCCGCCGCAGGATCTTCGGCTTCGGCGCAGGCAAGCAAGATGGCAAGGTAGCGCAAATCATCCGCCTCGGTGTCCTCCATCGAGGCACGGATCAGCAGATAGCTGTTCGCAAAACGGATCCGCCGACGCGGAGACCAGCTTTGACGCTGGTCGATCTGGTCGAGAAATCCGACCTCCTCTGCCGTCAGCGACATGAGGCGGCGTTGCATGACTTCGAGGTCTGGCAGCGCAGCCGCAGCGCCTTCGGGACCAGCAGCGCCTGCCCCACCCTGAGACTGCGGTGCAGGCAAAGCAACCCCTGCCTCGGCCCCATCCTCAGGCGCGGCTTGGCGCACAAAGGCCTGCAGCCGGTCACGCACCAGAGATCCGTCGGTCGCTGATTGGATTTCGCGCACGCGGTAGGGAATCTGGATGATCTTTTCCAGATAATCCATCGGCGATGCGCTGTCGCTATTGGTCTCAAGCAAGGTGCTGTAATGGCTGTCCAGCGCATTGAGCACCCAGCGGGTATCGACGGCCAGAACCACGATGAAAAGCGGAAAGGCCAGCAGTAGGTGGATGGACTGCAAGACGGCGACAACCTGTTCGGGCGGGCAGCGATCCAGATCGTCGATGTACAGAATAATCCGCTCAAAGGTCACGGGCGGCATGGCAGGCGGCGCAGAAAGCGCGCGCAGGTTGGCAATTTCCGCATCAGTCAATTGCCCGTCCGCCTCGGCCAACAGGCGATTGATCTCGGTCTCAAGCTTGGCCCGTGCGGTAGTGTCCTGCGCGGCAGTCGGACTGCCCGAGGTCGAGGCCGCCATAAGCTGGCTCAGTTTTTCGAAATCCTTGCGGATGGTGGCGATGAAGCCAAGTTCCTTTGAATAGGCGCCCGATCCCACCCGGTCGCGCAGGAAATGCACAAGGCGCTGACGCGGCTCTTGGGCGCTGAACTGGATCGACGCCTGCGCGGCGGCCTGCGAGGCGGTTTCAAAGGCGGTTTGACGACGGGCCACCTCGGCTTGCGCAAGGCTGGCCTCTTCTTCGGCCTTGGCGCGGGCGTTGGCTTGCAACTCTGTTTGCCGATCAATTTCAGCCTCGAACTGCGTCTCGAAACTCTGGATCGCCGCGCGGGCCTTTGCGGTCTGTTGGGCGGCCATACGCGCCGTGCCCGCCAGAACGGCGAGGATGCCGGACAGGCCAGCGGCGGCGGAAACCCCGTTGTCCACGTAGGTTTGCAAGTCGGGGAAGACCGTGGCCAAGGCCCAGGGCAAGAGCGTGGAAAACAGCAAAGGCACCAGCAGAAGCGCCAGAAACAGGAGCGCGCCGCCAACTCGTCCGACGCGGCGCAATAGCGACGTGATGCTGGCCCGCGTGCTGGTCAATTCAGTTGAAAGTTGCCGCGTGGCGGCGCGGAATCCATCAGCGTTTTCGGTCAGCTCTGGCAGGCCCAACGTTTCGGCCGCCGCGTCCAGCTTGCCTTTGACTTCGGGCTGTTTGCGCAGGGTTTCAAATGCCGCCCGGACCACGGTGCGCGTGTTCGCAGCCGATTGCGCGCGTTTCTTGGCCAGCGTTTCGGTCGCGTCGTCCAGCGCCTTTTTCGCCTCGGCTCTTGCGCGCCGCGCCGCGATCAGCCCTTCGACCGCTTCAAGCGTCAATTGCCGCGAGGTTTCCAACTGGTCGACCACGCTGGGCACACGGCCGGTCGAGCCCGCGTTGGCCTTTTGTGTCCATGTGTCGAGCTCGGTGAAGATCCGGTCGACGATGCTGGCCCACAGATTGGTTTCGGCATAGTGCCAGGCGTTGAAATGGATCTGAACGACGTGGCTCAGGCTTTCGCTGTCATCCGGCGCAACCGCGAGTGAGCCTTCGACCGCGTCGTGAAGCATCCGCACGAAAAAGGATTTCCCCGAGCCCCAGTCGCCAAACACCCCGACTGCCAGCGGCGGTTTGAAATCCCGCGCAGTGAACATCGAAGCAAAGGCCGCAACTTCGCGCCCGGCACCAGAGCGGTCTTGCAGGCCCGCCTGCCACGGGTCATCGCGTAAGACCAGCGCGATATCCTGCGCAATCGGTTCAATCAGCGGCCAGGTCCAACCGCCTGCCCTTTGGCGCCGTCGAATGTCCGCAAGTGTCTGCCCCGGATCCGCCTCCGAGGGCGCAAGCGGCACCATCAGATCGCTTGGTGTGCGGCGCTCGACAGCTTCGGGGCTGTCCCCTGTCTGAAGCGAAAGAACCGCGATTTCCTGAGCCAGCATGTGCAAGCGCGGCGCGCTCAGAGGGGCACCTTGGTATTGCGGGGCCGAACTGCCCATTTCGGAAACCAGCGTGGCGCAGCGCGTCAGACCTTCGAACAGCAGATCCTGCGCATAGAGGATCGGCGTGCCTGCCCTGTCAGAGGCTGCGTTCATCGCCATGCTGATCTGGCTCCAAAGGATCGCGCCGATCTGCACAGAGTCGCCGTCAGGACCAAGTTGCAGCGTGCCGCCGGGCAGATCGTCCATGTCGGCAAGGCTTTCGAGCACCGGCGCGATGCGGCGATAGGGCCGCGCGGGCGGATGCGCCGCCATTAGCGCCGTCAGCGCGCCCGACCACCCGATCCGCGCTGGCCCGTCGGGATCGGTTTGGCGCGCGCGCAGCAGGATATCTTCCATCCCCGCCGCAAGGATCGGCGTTGAGGGGGGCACCTTGGATGCGGGTCCGGTTTGATTGATCTTGTCCATGTCTAGATGTTCCTGTCCAGCCAATCGGGGTCAATCGGGTCAGGGCTCTCGCCCTCCGGGGCAACAAAGCTCAGCCGCAATGCGATCAACCGCAGGATGCTTTTCAGCCCGTCGAACCCGGCGCCGCGGGCGCAGGCCATCTGAACCAGCTTGTCCCGCGTCTCCAACGTCAGCGATCCCTCCGGCAGATTGAGGCGGGCCAGATACAGATCGGCGGCAGGTGAGGCCAGCCAGCTTTTGATTTCATCAGCGGTGAAGGGTCGGTATTCGCGGATATCCTCGAAGCGGTCGGCCAGCGCTTGCAAGGCGCCTTTGCTAACCAGAGCCGCGCGCATCTTGGTCATATCCTGCGCATAGCGAAACCCCGGCGTGTCCCCTTCCGCCGATATGGCCGGATCGTCATCGTGCAGCTTGTGCGTCGTCGCAAAGAAGCTGATCCCCGAGGTATCAAGCTGCAACACATCGCCGGTGGGCCGCGAGGAGCGCGTCTGCACCGGAACCATGATCCCGCGCATCAAAAGCTCCAGCTCTTCCTGAATCTGGCGGTTAGCCGGGCTGGGCTCGAAAATCCGGTCGATATTCTCGATCAGGATGGCCCCGTTGGACGCCCGCTCCAGATTGTATTCGGATTGTTCAAGCAGCATTTGAAACATGTCCGCGCTCGAGATGATCCGGGTGTCGCGCAACAAGGCGGCGTCAAAACGGACCAATGGCAAGCCGAACTTGAACCAGATGTCGCTGATGGCTTCGGGCAGGCCCGAACCTTTAGCGCCGGCGATCAACACGCGAAAAGCGGTCTGCCGTTCGTGTTTGAGGGATTTGGCCTGATCAAGCACGTTGGCCATGTTGAAAAAATGCTGGCGCAGGGTTTCATGCGCAGGTACGGCCTGACGCAGACCTTGCCAGACCTCGGTCAACTCGGAGGCCCCGCCAATCGCCAGCGACGACCGGGTTTCCTCGCGGATGATGTCCATGCACAACTCGACGCATTCATCGCAGATGAACACCGTTGGCCCGGCGATGAGTTTACGCACCTCATGCTGCGACTTGCCGCAAAAGCTGCAGTACAGCGTGTTCTTGCTGTCCTTGGCCGTTTTCTTACCAGTTTCCGTGTCGGGTGTCTGGGCGTTTTCTTCGGTCATGAGGGCTATCTTTCCCTGTGCAAGAGGCTGGTTTCGATGCGTTGCTGCACCAGTCGGGTTTTGTCTTTGAGCGGCGGCGGCGGGGAGATTGGCGTGGTCGAAGCGCCCAGATCGGTCAGCAGGCTCAGGCAGTCCTGCGCAACCGCTGCAAAGGCGGTCGTGCCATCGGGTTGCAGGGAAAAGCCCAGCGCCCGTTGGGCAAATTCGGCGGCGCGCTCGGGTTCCCCCACCTTTCGCCACGCCCTTGCCCCGGCCTGATACAGCTTGCCGAGCGCAAGGTAATCTTCCAACAAATGGGTGAAATGTCCGGCGGACTGGGCCAGACGGCGCAGGGTTTCTTCGGGTTCATCAATTCGTTCACAAAACCGCAGGCGCCATGACAATACCAGCGCTTCGGTCACGACAAAGCGCCGCCGGCGGGCCTCTTCCAGCGCGGCATCGATCCGCGACACCCACAGCGCATCGTCGCCGCGCAGGTGCACGCTAGCGAGGGCGTTCATCGCCGCGGCCCGGATCGCAGCTTCGCGCAGGCCGGTTTTGAGGGCCAGACGCAGCACCGAGTTGCACAGCCGATGAGCGTTAAGAAGCATGTTGCCATCAGCGTCGGGGGCCATCCATTGATCGGCCACACGCAATCCGCAGGTCAGCCGGAAAAACGTCCAGGACGTTGAGTCATATTCCTGATGGTTTACCGCCACGCCCAGCAAGTCTTGTTCGGCCTCCTGCGAAGGCGCGATATCCATCGCAAGGCTGGCATTGGCAGCGCGGTAACCTTCTGCGACGCGTGCGTTCTGCGGGCCGGGATCGTAGCGATCGCTCAGGGCAAGTGCCTGATCACGCAGACAGACCCTGCGGGACAGCATCAGGATATCGGAAATCGCGCCCTCGCGCGTATTGCTGCGAAAGGCGCGGTTTGTACCTGAAGGGGCCACGGTTGCCGCATCAAGCGCGTCCAACGCGGCCAGTGCGGCGGTGGCGGTCCGCCCGGAATAGGACAGTGCAAAGCCGCGCCAATACAGCATCTCGCGGCGCTTTTGGGGATCGTTGGCAACCGGCTCCGAAGCCTGCTCGGCACTGTCGCACAACGCGTCGAACATGCGCGCGACATCCATGGCGCGGCCGCGTGTCACGATGTGATCGTGAACCTCCATTTCGATTGCGTCAAAAGCCTCTTCGCGGCGGCGGCGTTCCAGCAGACTGAACCATAGATGCCGCAAAGCATTGAACGCGCTGGGAGAGCCGGGGTCCGCTTCACCGCTAAAGCCAGAGAAATACGTGCCATGATGTTCGGCAAGGACCTCTTTCCAGTATGGATCAAGCCCCTTCCAGACGACGCCGCGCACCAACGGATGCATGTCGCATTGCCCGTTTTGTAGATCCAGAAACAGCAGTTGCCGGTTTTGCAGGTCCTTCAGCGCCGCCTCGACCTCGGTTTCCGAGGTCAGCAGATCACCGCCCAGCAAAAGCACACTGGCCAGATCTTCGCGCGCCGCCGGACCGCGAAAGGCCGCCGCCGCGCCCAACAAGGCCAGTGAGCGCGCGCCCACGCCCTTCAGTGCCTGCCGCAGAACATGGCTGCGACGCCCGACCAGATCCAGATGGGCAACGTCCAGCGGTCCGTTTCGGTCAAGCCAGCGATCAAGATCGCCGCCGTGATCAGACGTCACCGCCCCGGCCAGAGCCCGCAAGGCCAGCGGATGCCCGCCAACGAGGTCTGAAACCTGTTCCAGAACCGCCGGGCTTGCCGCGACCCCGAGCCTTTGCATCAGCGCAATCACATCGTCTGGCTGCATCTGCAGGCGCTCGGATATCCTGACGCCGGGATGCACCTTCCCTGCGTCCTCCAGATCTATCGGGAGCAACCGCGAGGTGATCAGTGCCTTGGACAGATGCATCCCGGTCAGAACATGCAAGAACGCGCCCTCTTGCTTGGCGCAGGCGCGGTAGCGGTCTTCGATATGCGCGTCGTCGTCCTCGGCGCCCAGCGCGTCATGCGCATCGGCATCGAATTCGCGGTAGTGGTTGAGGATACGCTCGACCCCGTCGAGGCAGATCAGAATGCGCCGCCCGTTCAGGTGGCTTTGCAGGTAGTCAAGATTTTTCTGGAAACTGCGGGCATGGGTCTGGGCCAGCGCTTCGCCGCTCAGATAGGCCAGCAGTTGCGCCACGCATTTCTCGCAATCGGAATCGTGGTAGAAGTCCCACCAGAAAAACCCTTCGAACGGCGGGTCAAGCGCTTGGGCGTCATGTGACATCCAGCGCCACGCAAGGGCGCTTTTGCCCGAGCCGCCCATCGCGATCAGCGCATGGATCGGGCGATCATCGGCGGTGGCCCAGTCGGTCAACTCCGCCAGATCGGGGCTGCGCCCGACAAAGACGTCATTGTGCAAAGGATAGCGGTATGGCGTGTGAAGCCGCGGCGGCGACGCGATAAAGGTTTGGTCGTCGGCCACAGCGCGCCGCGTTGCGACCAGCTGTTGCAGATGGTGGAGCGTGTCATTCAGATTGGCCTTCAGGCCGTCCTCATCTGCGTAATAGGCGACGATACAGCGGCTGTCCTCTTTCAGCCGCGCGAGAAAGGCGTTCTGACGATCGACCGCCGCGATGTTCTGCTGCACCGCCTGCCAAGCCTCGGCGCTCAGGCCGACGGCCGGATCGGGGAAAAAGACCGCCGTGGGTTTGCCCATATGCGACCAGCGATCATAGAGGCTCTGCGCGGTGGATGTGCCGGTCTTAGGATCGGGTTTGTCGGGTACCCGTCCGAGAAACAACAACCCGGCTTCTGATGCGATGTTTTCCTGCGGGTCCGAAACAGGATACAACACCTGCCCCGCCTGCCTCAAAAGATCGAAAATGGGCGCCGCAAGATGTGCGACTTCTGCTTCGGCAAATACTGAAACGGTCAAAGGCTTCGCGCTACACATTGAGGATCAAGAATTTTTCAATGCGTTAACTATGGCGCAGTATGACATCCCTGTGAAGCGGGCTGTTTCGCCTTCTGGCGGAACAAGCCCGATATTACTCTGCCTTGGATCAAAAAATGCGCGCGCCAGCCCGGCGCGCGCAGCTTCAGGCCACCTTGTCTCCGGCGATGCCGGAAATCGCCTGAATCAGATTGTCTTCGGTCACCTCGTCCGAAGTAAAGGTGCGCATGACGCGGCCCGCATACATCGCCACGATCCGGTCGCTGACGTGCAGCACCTCGGGCATTTCCGAGCTGATGACGATGACGGCATAGCCCTGCGCCGCCAATTCGCGGATCAGGTTGTGGATCTCGGATTTGGAGCCCACGTCGATGCCGCGCGTCGGCTCGTCCACGATCAGCACACTGGGATGCATGGACAGCCATTTGCCGATGACAATCTTCTGCTGATTGCCGCCTGAAAGATTGCCGACAATCTGCTTCCACCCCGGGGTGCGGATGTCCAGCCGGTCACGGTATTGGTCAAAAATCGCAACTTCCGCGCCCTCGGCGACAAAAGGACCGGCTGTCAGGTCGGAGACCTGCGGCAGGGTCATGTTGTCCCGGCAATTCATGCCCAGCACAAGCCCCTGGCCCTTGCGGTCCTCTGGCACCAGGGAAATGCCTTTCGAGATGGCATCGGCCGGTGAATTGATCGTCGTTTGCTTTCCGTCAAGCAGGATCGTTCCACCACTGGGATCGCGCAGCCCGAACAGGGTTTCGGCGATCTCGGTTCGCCCGGCCCCGACCAGACCGTAAAAGCCCAGAACCTCGCCGCGACGCACTTCGAAACTGACATCCTGAAACAGCTTGCCACAGGACAGCCCGCGCACCTCAAGGGCAACCTCGCCCAACTCGTGGTGGCTGGCGTTGCGGCTGAGGTCCAGCTTGCGCCCGATCATCAACTGCGTGACGTCCTCTTCGTTGGTCTTGGCGGTCTCAAGCGTGCCGCGATACTGGCCATCGCGCAAAACGCTGATCCGGTCGGTGATCTTGAAGATCTCTTCCATCCGGTGCGAGATGTAGATGATCCCGACGCCCTGCGACTGCAGGTCCGAAATCACGTCGAACAGCACGACCTTTTCCGCATCGGTCAACGATGCCGTGGGTTCGTCAAAGATCACCGCCTTTGCTTCGACCGTCAGGGCGCGGGCAATCTCGACCATCTGCTGGTTGGCAATCGACAGATCGCCAACGCGGGTGCGCGCGTCAAAGCCGACCTTCAGCTTTTGCAGGATCGCATCGGTGCGCTCGTAAAGCGTTTTCCAGTCGACGCGCCCGAAGGACCGCATCGGCAATTCGCCCAGATAGATATTCTCGGCGACCGAAAGTTCCTCGGCCAGGCTCAGTTCCTGGTGGATAAAGACGATGCCCTTGGATTTGGCCTGTAAGGGCGAGGTCATCACAACCGGCTCTTCGTTCACAATGATCTGGCCCTCTTCGGGTTGATAAATGCCGCCAAGCACCTTCATCAAGGTGGATTTTCCGGCGCCATTCTCGCCCATCAGGGCGTGCACTTCCCCGGGCATGACAGAGAAGGACACACCATCAAGCGCACGTACGCCGGGAAAAGTCTTGACGATGCCTTCGAGACGCAAGGCGGGGGTTTGATCGCTCATGTCTTCAACTCCTCTTTGCCCTTGAGGTTCAACTGACGGTCAAGGAACAGCACCGCGATCAGGATCAAGCCGATCACAAGGTTCACCGTTTCGGTGTCGGCGCCGATATGGCCCAGCCCCTTGCGCAGCAGTTGGATCGCCAGAACGCCGCCAAGGGTGGACAGGATTGAACCCGCCCCGCCGGTCAGTTTGGTGCCGCCCAGAACCACCGCCGTGATCACCCACAGCTCGTACAACTGGCCATCGTTCGGATTGACCGAGCCGGATTCAGAGTAAAACACCACGGCCGACAAGGACGCCAGAAACCCGATGATCATGAAATTGATCAGAATATGCGGCCCCACCCGAATGCCCGCGTTCACTGCCGCATCACGGTTGTCACCGATGGCATAGGCGTTGCGGCCGTGGATGGTGCGGGTCATCATGTACCAGATTGCACCCGTCACGATGACCAGGAACCATGTCGCCGTGTGCAGCCCAAGAAACTGCGCCTCGGCGAAATCCACCAGCGTCCAGTTCAGGTGCGAGGTCGGGTTCTCACCGTTGTACATGAAGACCAGCCCGCGATAGCCCAGCATCGACCCAAGCGTTACGATGAAGGCGTCCACGCCGGTTTTCCAGACAATCAGACCGTTGATCGCGCCCAGAACGACACCGGTCAGCAGCGCCAGCGCCCAGGACACCGGAATTACCCAATCGCCGAGTCCGGCAAAGATCGGCCAGGTCATGCTGTCCAGCAGGATCAGTGCCGACAGGGCAAAGGTCGCGCCGACGCTCAGGTCAATGTTGCCGTTGATCATGATGATCGTCATGCCCATCGCGATGATCCCGATGGGGGCCGACTGCTTGAGCAGCAGCAGCATGTTGTCGAGGTCCATGAAGGCCTTGTCCGAAAGCGAAAGGAATTCGCCCGCGACGCTGAAAAAGACCAGTTCGAGCACCACGAAGGCCCAGATCGCACCGCTTTTCAGGAAGGCCGAAAGTTTACCAGCTTGCATTGTCTCTGCCTCCCTTACGCGATGTTTGACCAAAGCTTGCCACGCTTGGCCGCGATATCGAGCCAGACTGCAAGGATGATGATGACCCAGGTCACGACGAACTGGACATAGAACTGAAGACCGACCAAAAGCAGTCCATTCTGGATAAATCCAAGGATCAGCACGCCGATCACCGTCTTGAAGATCGTTCCCGATCCGCCCAGCAAGGACGCGCCGCCAAGGATGACCGCCGCAAGAACATCCAGCTCCATCCCCTGCCCGACCGTGTTTTGCGAGCCAAGCGAGCGGCTGGCCTGGATAAGCCCCGCCGTCGCCACGCAGGCCGACGAGATCAGGTAGCAAAGAAAGACGATGCGCGCGCGCCGGATGCCGGAAAAGGTCGCTGCCGTGCCATTGCCACCCACCGCATAGACCTTGCGGCCAAGCGGGGTCTTGGCCAGCACGATCCCAAGAAAGGCCGCAAGCAACAAAAAGATCAGGATGGGAATGGGGATGCCCAGCGCCGTGCCCTGACCGAAGATGTCGAACCAGGTCCCTTCCTTGTCAGCGATGTCCATGTTCTTGCCGCCCGAATAGGTCAGCGTCAGCCCGTGGATCGCCGAAAGCATGCCCAAGGTTACAATCAGTGAGTTGAGCTTGAGATAGCCCACCAGAAACCCGATGAACGCACCCAGACACATTGTCAGGGCGAACATCGCCGGGATCGCCAGCGCGGGTCCGATCTTGTCGTGCAGATCCAGCACCACGATGGTCGAGAACGACATCATCGACCCGACCGACAAATCCAGATTGCCGCTGATGACCACAAAGGTCACGCCCAGCGCCATGACCCCCAAAATCGCCGATGACCGGACAACGCCCAGAATGTTGTCCGCGCCCAGAAACCGGTCGTTTGCGATTGTGAAGCCAATGATGAAAACGGCAAAGGCGATCAGAATGCCTTGCCGTGCCAAAAATGTGCCAATGCCTGCCTTAGACATGACTGCCATGGTTTCCTCCCTCGGGTCGCGATTTCGCGCCCGTCCCTTTCCAGCGGTCAGCCTGCTGCCTTGAAAGGCAATCAGGCCATTGCGTCACACCAGCGTCATTCCCCCATCGATCATGACGATCTGCCCGGTCATGTAGTCGCTGTCAGGCGACGCCAGGAACGTGGTTGTACCGGTTATATCCCCCGGGGTGGCCACGCGGCCGCGCAGGATCTCGGACGAGAACTCCTCCATCGCCTGCCCCGGACGCTCTGCGGCACCGATCTTCATCAGATCCTGATCGACCTGCTCCCACATCTCGGTCGCAACGACCCCGGGCGCGAAACCCGTCACCGTGATATTGTGTTTGGCCAGATCGCGCGCGCCGGATTGCGTCAGCGATACCACGGCCCATTTACTGGCGCAGTATGGGGCCACGTTGTCAAACCCTTGGCGACTGGCAACCGAAGCGGTGTTGATGATCTTGCCACCCGTGCCTTGGGCAATCATCTGGCGGGCAGCTTCCTGCATGCCGATCATGCAGCCCAACCCGTTGACACCCATTATGAAATTCCAGTTATCCTCGGTCACATCGAGGAAATTCATCGGTTTGTTCACACCGGCATTGTTGAATTTGACATCGATCTTGCCAAATGTCTCGACCGTATGCGCAATCATTTCCTGGACCGAGTCGCGCTGGGTCACATCGACCTGCGCATGCGTTACCCGGGTGGCGCTGTCGCCAAGTCGGCGCTTGTTCGCCTCGGCGACCTCGGCGACCTTGGCACCGTTGATATCTGCAAAACAGACTTCAGCACCTTCGTTCAGCAGAGCCTCGCCTATCGCGCGGCCAATACCTTGTGCTGCCCCTGTCACAATGCAGGAACGTCCAGAGACACGGCCCATCCGCATACCCCCCCCGTCAATTTTCAGGCTTGGATTAAACGCCGCAGAGACGGAAGGCCGTAGCCCTCCGCCTCCGGAGTTGGATCAGAACACCGGCTTGGTGAACTGGTCCATGTTGTCCTGCGTGATCTTCGGCGTGTCGAAGTAGTTCAGGAACGGCAGATCCTTACCTTCGAGGGTCTCGATGGCGGTTTTCAGCGCTGCCTTGGCGTCGTCAACCGGCGACTGGTAGATCGATCCCCAGTAATCGCCTGCGGCCATGGCTTCATATCCAACCGCAAAGTTGGTCGCGCCGACAAAGATGATGCCTTCACGGCCTGCGGCCTTGGCTGCGTTCAGTGCGCCAACACCCATGTTGTCATCCCCGGCGTAGACGCCGTCGATGTCGTCATACTTGACCAGGAAGGCTTCCATCACCTGCTGGGACTTCTCGCGGTTCCAGTCGCCGGGCTGAGTTTCAACCAGGGTCACGTTCGGGCAGACTTCGGGCAGGCGGTCGTCAAAGCCCTTCTGACGCTCGATCGCGGTGGTGTAGCCGGGCTGACCCGAGATTTGCACGACGCGGGCTTCGTTTTCGATGCCCATGTCCTTGAATTTGTCACACATGATCTCAGCCGAACGCGCGCCTTGCGTGATGTTGTCCGGCCCCGAGAAGGACGCGACAAAGTCAAAACCGGCCTCAGCGATGTTCGAGTTGGTCACGATGACCGGAATGCCTGCGTTGTGCGCCTTGCGCACAGCCGGAATGACCGCCTCGCCGTTGGTCGGCCAGATGATGATCGCATCGACTTCCTGCTGGATCAGATCCTCGACCTGAGCGATCTGACGGGCAACGTCGCCACCGGCGTCCAGAACCACCGCTTCGACATTCGGATTGGCGTCAGCCGCCTCGATAAAGGCCTTTTCGTATGTGGTCTGGTAGCTGTCGACACCCACGTTGTTCTGCGTGATCCCGATGCGCATGGTTTCCGCCGAAGCCGCGCCTGCAACCGTCAAAGCTGTTGCAGCTGCCGTTGCGGAAAGAATGGTGCGAAGTTTCATGATTGGTCTCCTCCCAGAGAAATTTCTTTAAATCCGGTTATTTGGCCCCCACCTCATCTGGGGAATCAGCGCCCAGCGGGCTGGGATGACTTCGACAAAGATGCGATTTCGAGGACCTTGGGGCCCCTTCTATCTTATTCATTTTGGATAATTCATTGTCCACTTTGGACATATTGAAGGTACGGTCGGATGGCCGTTTTGAACATATTGCGAGAGATCCACACAATGTCCGACTCAGATTCGTCCAAATCGAACATTTCGTCAATCCAATCTCGGCCGAGGCCAGGAAAGGTGCAATTCCGCCCCATGAACGCCATGAGCAAAGATACTCTGACCCGGTTTGTGCCGCCACAGGCCAAGACCGAGATGCTCCAGATTATCGCCTTTCTGGAAGAATTCGGCGATGAGCTTGAGGGATCGGTCGAGTTGTCGGCGCCCAATCCGAACCTGCGGATGATCATGCATCTCATGCGCGGCCACCTTGAGGCGAAAGTGGTCACGCCCACGTCTCTGATCAGCGCCAGCCGTGTGCCTTACGCAACCGCCAATCGGCGGCTCAAGGAAATGGTGGATGCGGGGATGATCGAACAGCGCCCACGTACCAAAACGGGCAAAAGTTTTTCAATGCACCCCAGCGATACGCTGATGGACCACTGGGCGCAGATGTCGAGCCGGCTGAGACGGCTGGCGACCGGTGCCTTTGGTGGAAAGGATACCCCGCAGGAAACCACCGACTATTATTTTGGCGGCTCCTATCTTAACGCGCAGTCGATCCCGCCGCTCAAGGTTCTGGGCGAACCTTTAAAGCTGGCAGGCGGCCTGCGGGTGCTTGTGCACGGCGATCCGACCTTTATGGTCATGGACAACCTCAAGCGGCAGTTCGAACAGGCCGTTGGCACGCAGATCCATCAACGCGCCTTCTCCATCGACCGCTTGCGCGAAGAGGCGATCCGCAACGCCGCCCGCAAGGCCAGCCGCTATGACATCATCGCCGTTGACCTGCCTTGGGTTGGGTCGTTCGCGGATCAGGGCATTCTCATGCCTCTGGAGGAAGCGATGGATGTCGCAAGCCTCGACCCTGCCGATTTCCACACCGCTGGCTGGCAGGCAGCACATTGGGGCGGGCGCCCCTATGGCGTTCCGGCCCAGACCACCCCCGAACTGCTGTTCTACCGCAAGGATATGTTCGCCGAGGCCGGGTTGGAGCCGCCCGCGACCACGGACGAGCTGCTCGAAGCGGCGCGCGTGCTGCATGATCCGCAGCGCGGTCGACACGGGATCGCATGGAATGCTGCGCGCGGAACGGCGCTGGGGCATACCGTCCTGATGACCATGGCGGATTTTGGCCAGCCGGTGCTTGACCTGCCTGCCAATGCGGGCGGCTTTGACACCAGCCACCTGAACGAAGGCCGCTACCGCGCGACGATCGACACCGAAGCCGGGCTGAGAGCCGCCGAGTTCCTGATGGACCTCTTGCGCTATTCCCCGCCCGACATCCTGTCGATGTCCTGGTACGAACGCGTCCGCCCCTACGCGGCAGGCCGGATTGCGATGGCCTATGGTTACACGCTGCTGGCCCCGTATTTTGAACTGGACGAAACCTCGCCCGCGCATGGACAAACCGGCTATCTGCCGCACCCGGCAGGCCCCGGCGCCAAAACCATCGCGCCGATCGGTGGTTATGTCATGGGCATCCCCGCCAATCTGCCGCAGGAGCGTATCCCCGCTGCGGTCGAGGCGCTGATGGTATTTACGTCGCCCGAGGCGCAAAAACTATATGTCCAGAACGGCAGCCGGACCAACCCGCGCTATTCCGTCGGCGCTGACCCGGATGTGCGCCGCCTGTCGCCGATCTTTGAGGCGGTCGACGCCATGTCCTGGCGCGATGAACTGCAATTCTGGCCGCGCCCGCCGGTGCCCGAGATCAGTGACATCATCCAGGTCTGCGGCGAGGAATTTCACGACATGCTGCGCGGGATCGTTACTCCGCGCCAAGCCCTGCGTCAGTCTCAGGAGAGGGCCGACGCAATCATCGAGAACAACAGATCAACGTGACATCAGGAGGAGACATCCATGGACCCCAACCGCCTCAAAGGTAAGAATATTCTCATCACCGGCGCCGCCCGCGGCATGGGTGCGGCCAATGCCGAAGCTTTCGCTGCGCAGGGGGCCAACGTCTGCATTGGCGATCTGGATCTGGATGCCGCGAAAGAGGTTGCGGAAAAGATCAACGCGGCCGGCAACGGCAAGGCCATCGCCGTCAAAATGGATGTCACCAAGCGCGAAGACAACGCCGCCGCCGTCGCCGCGACGGTCGAAGCCTTCGGCTCGATCAATGTCGGTCTGTTCAATGCGGGCCTGAACAAGCCCCGGTTCTTCATGGATATCGATGAAGACAACTGGGACATGATCATGAACGTCAACACCAAGGCGATGTGGCTCGGGATGCAGGAAACCGCCCGCCAGATGATCAAGCAAGGCCCGATGGAGGATCACCCCTACAAGCTGATCAACGTGGGCAGCATCGCCTCGCGCAAGCCGCTGGTGGATGTGACCGTTTATTGCACGTCGAAATACGGCTGCCTGGCCCTGACCCATTGCGGCGCCATCGGCCTGTCCGAACACAACATCACCGTCAACGGCTATGCGCCCGGCGTCGTTGTCACCCCGCTTTGGGAACAACTGGACAAGGATCTTGTCGATATCGGCTTCAAGGAACGCGAAGGCCAGGCCTATGACGACATCGTTCGCGACGCTTTGCAGATCAAGCGCGTGTCCTACCCCAAGGACATCGTCGGTACCGCATCATTCCTGGCCAGCGATGACAGCGACTACATGACCGGCCAGATGATCCACATCGATGGCGGTTGGTGCATCCAGTAACGCCCGTTTTCTTTCGAAACACCTGAAACAACGGGGGCACTCCGCCCCCGGGAGGAGACTTTTATGTCACGCGCACTTATGCCTAACCTGTTGACCCCGCAGGATCTTGAACCCGATTGGCGCTGGGAAGGCCGCCTGCCCGCATGGGGCCACACATCGGTGGACTTCGAACGGCGGATCGACCATGACCGTCTGCGCCGCTACCGTCTGGCGCGCACCCGTCAGGCGCTTCAGGCGTCGAATGCCGGTACGCTGTTGCTGTTCGATGTGAACAACATCCGCTATGTCAGCGCCACCAAGATCGGCGAATGGGAACGGGACAAGATGTGCCGCTTCTGCCTGCTGACGGGCGATGATGCGCCTTACGTCTGGGATTTCGGCTCGGCTGCGATGCACCACAAGAAGTTCTCGGACTGGCTGGTGCCGGATCACTGCCGCGCTGGCGTGGTCGGCATGCGCGGGACCATCCCGCCGGAATTCGGCCTCATGCGCAAATACGCCAAAGAGATCGCCGGTCTGATCAAGGACGCGGGCATGGCCGGAATGCCGGTCGGTGTGGACTATGCCGAAACGGCGATGTTCGAGGCGCTCAAGGCCGAAGGTATCAACGTCGTTGACGGTCAGCAGATCATGCTGGCGGCGCGCGAAATCAAGAACTGGGACGAGATCCAGCTGCTGACGCAGGCGGCCAGCATGGTCGATGGCGTCTATCACATGATCTACGAAGAGCTGAAGCCGGGCATCCGCGAAAACGACATCGTCGCCCTGTCCAACAAGATGCTTTACGAGATGGGCAGCGACGACGTCGAGGCGATCAACGCCATCTCCGGCGAGCGCTGCAACCCGCATCCGCACAACTTCACCGACCGCTACTTCCGCCCCGGCGATCAGGCGTTCTTTGACATTCTCCAGTCTTATCAGGGCTATCGCACCTGCTATTACCGGACCTTCAACATCGGCCGCGCCACCCCGGCGCAAAACGATGCCTATGTGAAGGCGCGCGAATGGATCGACGCCTCGATCTCGATGATCAAACCGGGCGTGAGCACCGACAAGGTTGCGGAAGTCTGGCCCAAGGCCGAAGAATTCGGCTTTCCGGACGAAGCCTCGGCCTTTGGTCTGCAATTCGGCCACGGCCTTGGTCTGGCGTTGCACGAACGGCCCATCATCAGCCGCGCAGTCAGCCTTGATCACCCGATGGAGATCAAGACCGGCATGGTCTTTGCGCTGGAAACCTACTGCCCTGCGGCAGACGGCTATTCCGCCGCGCGGATCGAGGAAGAGGTCGTTGTGACCGACACCGGCTGCGAGGTCATCAGCCTCTTCCCGGCCGAAGAACTGCCGATCGCGAACCGCTACTGAACACCTCTGCCGGGGTTCGCCCCCGGCAGGCGTATCTTGACAAAGAAGACGCAAGGGCCGCGCGCCCTTGCCCTTCGTGGGAGAGTCACATGGCCAAGGCCAAAACCAAGACAAACAGCGAAGACTATCTGCGGATGTACCGCCAGATGGTTCGCATCCGCACTTTTGAAGACAACGCAAACCAGCTGTATCTTTCGGCCAAGATGCCGGGCCTGACGCATATGTATTCCGGCGAAGAAGCTGTTGCCGTCGGCATTTGCGAGGCGCTTGAAACCCGTGACAAGATCACCTCGACCCACCGGGGTCACGGCCATTGCGTGGCCAAGGGCGCGGACTTCAAGGAAATGTTCTGCGAACTTCTGGGCAAGGAAGAGGGTTACTGCAGGGGCAAGGGCGGCTCGATGCATATCGCCGACCAGTCAAACGGCAACCTTGGCGCCAACGCCATCGTCGGGGGCTCCATGGGGATCGCGACCGGCGCGGCGTTTACGTCGAAACTGCTGGGCAAGGACGACGTCGCCGTCTGCTTCTTTGGCGATGGCGCCACCGCGCAGGGCTTGATGTACGAGGTCATGAACATGGCCGCGCTGTGGAAGCTGCCGGTCATTTATGCCTGTGAAAACAACGGCTACTCCGAATACACCAAGACCGAAGAGATCGCCGCAGGCTCGATCACCGCGCGCGCCGAAGCCTTTGGCATCGAAGCGCATCAGGTGGACGGGCAAGACGTGCTGGCCGTCAACAAGCTGACCAATGATCTGGTCGCCCGCGCCCGCAAAGGCGAAGGCCCCTTCTTCATGGAGCTGATGACATACCGCTATCACGGCCACCACGTCGGCGACATCAACCGCGAATACTATCGCTCCAAGGACGAAGAAAAGGATTGGAAGGACAACCGCGATCCGATCATCCGCTTCCGTGCGTGGCTGGTATCCGAAGGGCTTGCCTCGGAAGAGGAGATCGAGGCGATGAACGCCGAAATCGCCGCAGATGCAGAGGCCGCGGTGACCTATGCGCTGAATGCCAAATACCCCGATGTATCCGAGGTGGACATGCATGTGTTTACCGACGTCAAACACGCTTTGGCCTGAGGAGAATACCCATGAGAGAGATCACCCTGTCCCAAGCGGTCAACGAAGCCCTGGCCGAAGAAATGCGCCGCGATGAAACCGTCTTTATCATCGGCGAAGACGTGGCCGAGGCCGGCACGCCCTTCAAGGTCTTGTCCGGTCTGGTCGAGGAATTCGGCACGGCCCGCGTTGTTGACACCCCCATCGCCGAACCCGGCTTCATGGGGCTGGCCGTGGGCGCAGCCATGACCGGCACGCGGCCCGTGGTGGACCTGATGTTCGGCGACTTCATCTTCCTGATCATGGATCAGCTGTGCAATCAGGCCGCCAAGACGCACTACATGTCCGGCGGCAAGCTGAGCGTGCCTTTGGTTCTGCGCACCAACCTTGGCGCCACGCGCCGCTCGGCTGCGCAGCATTCGCAGTCGCTGCATGCCTTGGTCGCGCATATTCCGGGGCTCAAAGTGGCGATGCCCTCCTCGGCCTATGAAGCCAAGGGCCTGATGAAAACCGCGATCCGCGACAACAACCCCGTCGTCATCTTCGAAGACAAGTTGATGTACAACGACAAGGCCCCGGTCCCGGAAGAGGAGTTTCTGATCCCCTTCGGCGAGGCCAATATCAAGCGCGAAGGCTCGGACATCACCCTGATCGGCACCTCGTCGATGGTGCAGGTCTGCGAAAAGGCCGCCGAAATCCTCGCCGCCGAGGGCATCAGCGCCGAAGTCATCGACCCGCGCACCATTGTCCCGCTGGACGAGGCGGCGCTGCTGAAATCCGCCCGCAAGACATCCCGCGTGATTGTCGTGGACGAAGGCCATCAAAGCTATGGCGTGACCGGAGAGATCGCCAGCCGGATCAACGAAAAGGCGTTTTACCATCTCGACGCGCCGGTGCTGCGCATGGGGGCGATGGATGTGCCCGTGCCCTTTAGCCCGGCGCTTGAGGATATCACCGTGCCGACGCCCGAAGGTGTGGCCGCCAAGGCGCGGATGCTGGTTGCCGGGGAGATGATCGATGCCGCTTGACGTCATCATGCCCGCGCTCGGGATGGCGCAGGACACCGGGCTTATCGTTGCTTGGCACAAGGCGCAGGGTGATCCTGTCGCCAAGGGCGACGTGCTGTTCGAGGTCGAAACCGACAAGGCCACGATGGAGGTCGAAGCGCAGGGCGCGGGCTTTCTGACCGATGTCAGTGCCGAGGCAGGCGCCGAGGTGCCTGTCGGCAATGTGATCGCGCGTATCTCGGACAGCGCCGAAAGCAGCGCCCCTGCGCCGCAGGCCAGCGCCGCCCCTGCCCCGTCTTCGGACGATCTGCCCGAAGGCAAGACCGTGATCATGCCGACCCTTGGCATGGCGCAGGACACCGGCCTGTTGGTCAGCTGGCACAAGGCCCCCGGCGATGCCGTGGCCACCGACGATGTGCTGTTCGAAGTCGAAACCGACAAGAGCACGGTCGAGGTCGCCGCTGGCGCAGACGGCTATCTCGCTGCGGTCCTTGCCGAAGCGGGAGAAGAGGTTCCCGTGGGCCAGACCATCGCCATCATCAGCGCCGAAGCGCCTGCCAACCCGATCAGCCGCAGTGCGGCTTCGGGAGCGGCGCCCGTCGCACCAGCGGCCACAAAGGCCGAGGCCCCGCCAGCGCCTGCCGCCGAACCCAAGACCCCGGCGCCTGCCAAACCCGCCCCTGCCCCGTCGGCGGACGGCCGCATCCTGATCTCGCCCAAGGCGCGGCGTCTGGCCCGTGAACAGGGGCTTGATCTGTCGCGGTTGGTGGACGCAGGCCACCCTCAGCCCTTCCATGTGAAGGATCTGGAGGTTCTGAAGTCCCTGCCCGCCCAAACGCCGCAAGCTGCTGCTCAGGCCGCGTGCCGCCTGACCGCCGAGATCGAAACCAGCGGGTTCGCCGAGTTCGCATCCTGGGCCGCGCAAACCGCCAAGCTGACCGACACCGACGCCCTGCTTGCCGGGTTGTGCGCTGCCAGCCTTGGACATCCGGCCGTCGTCGCGGTAGAAAGCTTTGGCGAGACCCGCTGCTATGCCGCCTCTGCGCGGCTGGGTGCGAGCAAAGCCAGCGAGGATGCGCCGCAGATCCGTCTGCGCGACCTGCGCTTTACACCGATTACATCGGTTCAGGTCGGGGGCGAAGAGATCCCCACGCTGACCTTGGCCCGCAGGGGCAATGGCCTGACAATCACACTTGAATATACGAACGGGCACCTTGGCGCAGCCGAGGCGATCGCCCTTCTTTCCAACTTCGCAGGCCGGATCGAAGACCCGCTCCGCCACCTGCTCTGACATTCGGAGACCGACCAATGGACTATACCGATCTCTACATCGACGGCGCCTGGCGCCCAGGCGCCGCGTCCGAGCGTTTCGACGTGTTGAACCCCGCCACCGAAGAGGTCATCGCCTCGGTCGCCTCAGCCGAGATCGCCGATGCCGACGCCGCCCTTGATGCCGCCGAAGCCGCAATGAAGGACTGGGCCGCACGCACCCCGCGCGCGCGCTCGGAAGTTTTGCGCAAGGCTTGGGAGCTGATGACCGCACGGCTTGACGAATTTGCGCATCTGATCACGCTGGAAAACGGCAAGGCCCGCACCGATGCCATGGGCGAGGCCACCTATGCCGCGGAATTCTTTCGCTGGTTCGCCGAAGAGGCGGTGCGCGCCGATGGCATCCTGACCCACGCCCCGGCCTCGGGCGCGCGGATCATGGTGCAGCACAAGCCCGCCGGTCTGGCGGTGCTGGTGACGCCGTGGAACTACCCCGCCGCCATGGGCACCCGCAAGATCGCCCCGGCGCTGGCCGCTGGCTGCGCGGTGATCATCAAACCGGCCTCGGAAACACCGCTGACCATGCTGGCGCTGATGCCGCTGCTCGAAGAGGCAGGCGTCCCCAAGGGGCTTGTCAACGTACTGCCCTCGAAACGCACCGGCGCGCTGGTTGACCACATGCTGCACGACCCGCGCGTGCGTGTCGTCAGCTTTACCGGCTCGACAGGAGTGGGCCGCAAACTGCTTCATTCCGCAGCCGATCAGGTGCTGAAACCGGCGATGGAGCTGGGTGGCAACGCGCCTTTGCTGGTCTTTGAAGACGCGGATCTGGATGTCGCGGTCGAAGGCACGATGCTGGCCAAGATGCGCAATCTGGGCGAAGCCTGCACCGCCGCCAACCGCATCTATGTGCATGAATCCGTGGCCGAGGCCTTTACCGCAAAACTTACCGCCGCGATGAGCGCGCTCAAGGTCGGCGATGGCACCGATCCTTCTGTCGATGTCGGCCCGCTGGTCAATGCCGACACCCGTGACAAGGTCGCCGCTTTCGTGGCCGACGCGGTGGCCAAGGGCGCCAAGATCGAATGCGGCGGCAGCGCGCCGACCGGCAAGGGCTTTTTCTACCCGCCCACCGTCATGTCGAACGTGCCTGAAAATGCCGATTGCGTTGGAGACGAAATCTTTGGCCCTGTCGCCGCCCTCCAGACCTTTACCGATCAGGAGGACGTTATCCGCCGCGCCAATGACACCGAATACGGGCTGGTCGCCTATGTCTTTTCCGAAGACATGAAGCGCGCCCTGCAGGTCTGCGAACGGCTGGAGTATGGCATGGTTGGCCTCAACCGGGGTTTGGTGTCCGATCCGGCAGCGCCCTTTGGCGGCGTCAAGCAGTCCGGTTTGGGCCGTGAAGGCGGGCATGAAGGCATGCTCGAGTTCATGGAAACCCAGTACATTTCGGCCAGTTGGTGAGCGGCGCCATGACCGAGGTAATCGCCGCCCCCTCCGTACGCTCGCTGGCCCGTGAAAAGGGCATCGACATTGAAAAGCTGGCCCGCGATCTGGGCCGCACCACCATCGCCCGAGAGGATCTTTCGGGCGGTGCAGCCCCTGCTCCGGCCCCGGCGCAGAACAACAACGCCGCCTATTGGGATGTGGACCACGCCCAATATGGCCCCGTGACCGAAGAACCGCTGAGCCGGTTTGCACAGGTCGCGGCGGGCAATCTTGGGGCCGCCAATGCGATGATCCCGCAAGTCACCCATCACGATCGCGCTGATGTATCGGCCATCGAAGCCCTGCGCGCCCGGCTCAAGCCCGAGGCGCAGGCGCGCGGCGTAAAGCTGACGGCGCTGGCATTTCAGGTCAAGGCGCTGGCCTGCGCCCTGCGCGATTTCCCACGCTTCAACGCATCGCTCTCGCCAGGCGGCAAGACATTGATCCTGAAGGACTATGTTCACATCGGTATCGCCGTCGATACCGCCCATGGCCTGATGGTGCCGGTGATCCGGGATGCGGACGGCAAGGGCCTGTGGCAGATCGCATCGGAAATCGCCGATCTGGCTGGCCGCGCGCAGGCGCGGAAGGTCGGCCCCGATGAAATGGGCGGCGCCTCGATGACGATCACCAATCTGGGCGGCATTGGCGGCAGTGCCTTTACCCCCATCGTCAACCCGCCCGAGGTTGCCATCCTTGGACTGACCCGGACCGAAAAATCGCCGGTCTGGGATGGCGAGGCCTTCCAACCTGTGCCCATGGTGCCGCTGGATCTGAGCTATGACCACCGAGTCATCAACGGTGCCGAGGCCGCGCGCTTTGTCACCCATCTGGCCGGGCTTCTGAGCGAGCCGCGCCGGATGATGATTTAGCAATCTGATCGCGCCGGAATAGGTCCGCGTGGACTGAGAGGCACGGCACGTGTACCGGGTTCGTCCTGTCAGCCTGCCATCGCCTTGAAAGGGCGGAGTTTGCTCCGCCCTTTTCAATTGGCCAAATCCTCAATCGGGAAAGCCAGCTTTCAAATCACAGCTGCGACGGTTGGATCTGGCCCCTTGCCGGTCCAAAGGCCTATGCCGCTGAAACGAAGGGAATTGTCGCAAATTTCTTCACGCGGGCCTGTATCGCTGTGTAAGAATACAGAAGCGGCATGCATCCGCATGTGACCATCGTTGCCGATGCGGCGTTCAACGAAAGCTTTGGAAAGATGAAAAGACCCGGTCTTGATGCGACGGATATTCGCATTCTCAGCGCGGTGCAGCAGCACGGGCAGTTGAGCAAGACCAAGCTGGCCGAGATCGCCAATATCTCGGCCACCCCCTGCTGGGCGCGGCTGGACCGTCTCAAGGCGGCAGGCTTCATCCGTGGCTACCATGCGGACATCGCGCTGGACCGGATCTGCGATTTCACGCAGGTCATCGTCACCCTGTCCCTGACCCACCACCGCAAGGCGGATTTCGACCGGTTCGAAGCCTGGGTCAACGCACAAAGCGAGATCACCGAATGCGTCGCCACAGGCGGGGGCATGGATTACGTTATGAAGACGGTCTGCCCGACACTCGCCGACTTCCAGATGCTGATGCAGGCCATGCTGGATGCTGAATTGGGGGTCGATCGCTACATGACGTACATCACGACTCGGGTGGTCAAGGCTGGCCGGCCCAATATCGCCAGACTGGCCTCAAGGCCGTCCCTCTGAGGCCCTGCGACCATTCGGACCGGGCCGAGCCAAAAGATCAGCCTGATCGGTCTTGGAACCGGTGAATTTTGGACCGAATATTGCAGCAAAGCGGATCTAAATAAGCGCCATCATCAACCGTTTTCCGGGCCGCCAGCCCGGTGACAGACAAGGGCGCAAACGATGCACGCAGACGACTTTGGCTTTGGCACGCAGATCCGGAAATCCCCCTATTTCGACGCCACAGTGCGTTGGGGCGCACAAGGGTTTTCCGTTTACAATCATATGTATATCCCGCGCGACTTCGGCGATCCGGAACAGAACTTCTGGAACCTCGTGAACGACGCGATCCTGTGTGACGTGGCCGTGGAACGTCAGGTCGAGATCACCGGCCCGGATGCCGCGAAATTCGTCCAGATGCTGACCCCACGCGATCTGTCCAAAATGGCTGTCGGCCAGTGCAAATATGTGCTGATCACAAACGCGCAGGGCGGCATTCTGAACGATCCGATCCTGCTGCGTCTGGCGGAAAACCACTTCTGGATCTCGCTGGCGGACAGCGACATTCTGCTTTGGGCCCAGGGCGTCGCGGTGCATTCCGGGCTTGACGTACAGATCGGCGAACCCGATGTTTCGCCGCTGCAACTGCAGGGACCGAAGTCGGGCGAGATCATGCAGGCGCTCTTTGGCGACGAAATCATGGATCTGAAATACTACTGGCTGCGTGAAGTCGATCTGGATGGCATTCCGCTGATCGTGTCGCGCACCGGTTGGTCGAGCGAGCTGGGCTATGAGCTGTACCTGCGTGACGGCACCCAGGGCGACGCGCTGTGGGAACGCATCATGGCGACCGGCATGGCCTTTGGCCTGAAGCCCGGCCACACCTCGTCGATCCGGCGGATCGAGGGCGGGATGCTGTCCTATCACGCCGACGCGGACATCAATACCAACCCTTACGAACTGGGTCTGGACCGTCTGGTGAATCTCGACATGGAGGCCGATTTCATTGGGAAGGCCGCGCTGAAGCGCATTCAGGCCGAGGGCGTGCGCCGCACTCAGGTGGGCCTGATCATCGATGCCGAGCCGCTGAAAGGCCCGAATACGACCTTCTGGGCGATCAACAAGAACGGCTCCGAGATCGGCAAGGTGACCTCTGCGATCTATTCGCCCCGGCTGGAGCGGAACATCGCTCTGGCGATGGTGTCGGCCGATCATGCGCATATCGGCACCGAGATCGAGGTCTTGCTGCCCTCGGGTCCGACCTGCGGCACAGTGGTCGAGCGTCCGTTCTACGACCCCAAGAAAAAGCTCGCCGCCGCATAAGCGGTCCGGCCCCTTGGAACCTGACAGATGTCCGATCTTGCCATCGAACTGAACTGGCAGCGCGCTGAGCCTGCCTTTCAGCCCGGCCAATACAAGGCCGAGCACACCGTGCGCTACAACGCCAGCCACGAGATCCAAGTGGACGCCGCCCCGGATTGGGGCGGCATGCCGGAAAATACCAACCCTGAGCAGGCGCTGGCCTCGGCGCTGTCCAGTTGCCACATGATGACCTTCCTCGCCCTTTCAGCCAAGGCCGGCTGGCCGGTCGCCGGGTATCAGGATTACGCCGTGGCGCATCTTGGCAAGAACGCCCGCGGCCAGATGTCAGTGACCCGCATCGACCTGCACCCGGTGGTGCGCTTTGATGCGGGCTTTACCCCCAAACCGGACGAGTTGGAGGAAATGCAAGACCGCGCGCATCGCTACTGCTTTATCGCCAATACGCTGGCGGACAGCGTCGAGATCAACATCCTGTAGTTGGGAAAAGCCCCGGTAAAACAATCCAATAGCGTATAGATGCGGGACCGGCGCAAGGCGCATTTGGCAAGTCACACCGCTCCGGGGCCACGTCGCATTGACGCGATCCCGAGGGCACCTTCGGCATAGATACGGAAATCTGCCCGGTGCGGATAAACACCCACACTGAGAAAACACTCAAATCACTTATCCAACTCTGCAATCTATGACAGAGTGACCCGAAGGCATTCGAGGAAACACATTACGAACGACAAAACTTAAGGGAGGAAAGACTGTGAACCTGAGACCGGACCCTACATTCCACGCAACCCCGAAACTCGCGATGGAGGCCCCGGCGGAAACGCTGGCCTTCACGCTGATGCTCAGCCCGGACGGATCGGAGCCCGATGGACTGGCGGTGGTCGATGTTGATCCGACATCCGACAGCTACGGCCAGATCGTCCACCAGCTGATCATGCCGAACAAGGGCGATGAGTTTCACCATTTTGGCTGGAATGCTTGCTCTTCGTCGCTCTCGCCGCTTTCGGGTCATGCCTTTCTTGAACGGCGTTATCTGATCATTCCGGGCATCCGGTCCTCGCGCATCTACATTATCGACGTCAAGGACCCGCTGAAGGCGAAGATTCACAAGATCATCGAACCCGAGGAGGTCTTTGCCAAGACCGGCTATTCCCGCCCGCATACGATCCATTGCGGCCCCGAGGGCATCTATGTCAGCACTCTGGGCGGTGGCGGCGCGGACGGCACGGACGGACCTCCGGGCATCTTCATCATGGATTGCGAAAGCTTCGAGATCCTTGGTCGCTATGAAATGGACCGCGGCAAGCAGGACAAGCACTATGACTTCTGGTGGAACCTGCCGCGCGACTACATGGTCAGTTCCGAATGGGGGCTGCCACCGCAGTTTGAAAACGGCATCGTTGCCGAGGATCTTCTGTCCAACAAATACGGCCACTCGATCCATTTCTGGAACCTGCGCCAGCGCAAGAACGTGCAGACCATCGACCTTGGCGAGAACTACCAGATGGCGCTGGAAATCCGCCCGGCGCATGACCCGTCGCGCGACTATGGGTTTTGCGGCGTCGTTGTGGACACGACCAATCTGCAAGGAGCAATCTTTACCTGGTGGCAGAAGGACGATGGCACGTTCGAAGCGAAAAAGACCATCACCATCGACCCGCGCCCCGAAAAGCCGGAAAACCTGCCGCCGCTGTTGCAGGGGTTCGAAGCGGTGCCGCCGCTGGTAACCGACATCGATCTGAGCCTTGATGACAAGTATCTTTATGTCGCTTGCTGGGGGCTGGGTGAGATGCACCAGTACGACGTTTCCGACCCGATGAATCCAAAGCTGGCCGGCAAGGTTGAGCTTGGCGGCATTGCACGCGGAACGCCGCATCCCAACGGCAAACCTTTTGCCTATGGCCCCCAGATGGTCGAGATCAGCCGCGACGGTAAACGCGTCTACTGGACCAACTCGCTGTATTCCACTTGGGATGACCAATTCTATCCCGGTGATGACGGCGGCCAGATGGTCATGGCGCAGGTGGGCGACAATGGCGGGCTGACGCTGGCAGAAGATTTCTACGTCGAGTTTCCGAAGGGCTATCGCAGTCACCAGATCCGTCTGGAGGGCGGCGACTGCTCGACCGACAGTTTCTGTTACCCCTCCGTCTAAGGCGTGGCGAATGTTGATACGGCGGCGGCCCTTTGGTGGGCCGTCATCGCCTCGGGTCTTTACCACGGGGTCAATCCCGGTATGGGCTGGCCGCTGGCGGTTTCGGCGGCGCTTATGGAGCGCTCGCAGTACAGTCTTTACAAGGCTGTGGGGGCGCTGGCGCTTGGGCATCTGCTGGCCATGGCGGCGATCCTGTTCCCCTTCGCCGCGCTTCTGTTCCTTGTCGAATGGCAACGCGAGATCCAGATCGGAGCTGCCTGCCTGCTGATCGGGTTGGGGCTGTTCCTGTTGATCAAACGCCGCCATCCGCGTTTTCTGGCGCGGGTGCCGCCGTCACGGCTTGCCCTTTGGTCTTTCCTGTCGGCAATGGCACATGGCGCGGGGCTTATGCTTGTGCCGATCTATCTGGGGCTTTGCCGGACCGTCGAAACCGATGCCGGTCACGCGGCGGCGGCAGACCTGATGACCGGCAACGCAGGGATCGCCCTCGCCGTTGCCTTGGTGCACACCGCGACCATGACGCTTGCCGGCGCGATTCTGGCTATCGGTGTGTATCGCTGGCTGGGCCTGCGGTTTCTATCGCAGAGTTGGTTCAACCTTGATGTGATGTGGGCGTCCAGCCTGCTCATCGTGGGGGCACTATCGCTGATTGTGGCGTTGTAACACGGCCTTCATCTAGGATTCAGCGGATGAAGCCCGCCCCCAGGATCATGATGGGCCGCGCCCGAATGGCAGATACGCCAGCCTTCGTCGCAGGACGGCAACATGCAAAGCGACCAAGGCCCGGTTCAAACCGAGTAAAGCTCAGTCCTCGTCATCGCGATTTCTGTCGAAACGCTCCGTCTCGGGAAATGGCGGCAACCAGGCTTCGCGGCGCGTAACCCAAAGTTCATAGGTAGGCGTAAATTGATCCGGAGCATCAAGCGATCCGAGGTGCAGTTCAAGCTCGCCTTCGCTGCGGGAAAAAACCGAAGAGCCACAGATCGGGCAGAAAACCCGCCCTTCGTAGTCGCCTGTTTCGCCGTCGATCGTCACGGCCTGCTGTGGGAATATGGCTGAGGCGTGAAACAACGCGCCGTGGTGTTTTCGGCAGTCCATGCAGTGGCAAACACCAACGCGGAGCGGCACGCCCGATGCCTCAAAACGCACTTTGCCACATAGGCAACCACCAGTGACGCGGTCCATCATCGGTTTCCTCGATAATCCTGCGGACCCGAGACCTCTTCCTGAAAGTGCCGGATCCTGAAGTTGAACAAGCGAAAAAACGCGGTGGCTTTGCGCTTCACTTCTTGTCGCGGGCGTTTTTCTCTTCTTTGGTCAACTTGTTGTTCCAGACGTTGTTGCTCAAACCCAGCTCGGCTGGCAGGGGTTTGGTTTTTCCAACGCTGACCTTGCCGCCCTTGTTCAGAAATTCCTGAATAAGCGCGTCATCCGTTGTTTTCTTGGGGACATGTTTCATACCAACATACCTACCCGCCAAAGCGCCGACTTGTCACGCCCGATCTGGATCGTGAGACGATCGATTTGGTTGCTTTTGCGCACCGAAGCGTGAGAGTGCAAGATCATCGCCAAAGGAGATCGCAACATGATCATTTATGGATTGAGCACCTGCGCAGTTTGCCAAAGGGCCCGCAAGGCCTTGGAGGCAGAAGGCAAGGACGTCAGTTTCCGCGACATCCGGTCTGAGCCGCTGAGTGCGTCAGAATTGGCCGAATTGGTTGTAGAGTTCGGCGATCGGCTGGTGGATCGAAAGTCGAATGACTACCGCGCGCTCAATGATTGGTTGAAAAACTCAGAGGCAGAAGCGCAAATTCAGGCCCAACCCAAGGTGATGGCCCGCCCTGTGATCCGCGATGGAAACGCGTTTTATCTGGGCTGGGATGAGGCGGTCCAAAAAGCTTTGCTTCCGGGCTGATACCGCGACCTTCGGCGACTTCCCCTTGCCTTGCCGAAGATGCTCCTACGCGTAAAGACGGCGAGCTTGCAGGTCCGCCTGAAGGCGAGTGGGTTGCAGTCATGGGGCAGCACCAGTCGTTCTGAATGCCCTGTTCGGCTTGACTGTCATCGCATCCGCCAACGGCCTCGATGAGGCCTTCAGCTTTAGGATCCCGAGCCAAGACGTACGGGCTTCCGCGCCCTCGTTCAGCCTTGTCGAGCTGATAAGCCTCCATTTGCTGGGGATCACGGCTCCTTTCCTCAGGGGGACGCAAGCTCCGTCTTTAGCCTTGGTACAGTTCCCCCAGAATCTTTCAAATTCGCCGCATCATTGAAACCATAAGCATACCGCATGGTCCCGCCCCCGCTTGGTCACATCGAACCAATCCGGCTGGACAAAAAAACCGGTCGCTCCGGATCGTAGGTCAGGGCGTTAAGAAATTGCAGGCCCAGGCCTGCGTCATAGCGCAGGCCTATCCAGCCTTTGGTTTCTGTCGGCTCGCCCGGTTGTTCGAGCTAGTCGCTCTTGCCGCCAAACGGACGAAAGGTCGCTTTTTCGATGCGCCTGTCCCGTGGCTTCTCGCACCAATCAGGCGCTTATCGCTAAACCTTTTTTCGGTCTGATCGCACTCAGACAAGTAGGTACTGCCAACGTGTGTGGTGCATTGGGCGGAAGGAGCTTGGTATCCAAGAAAATCCAATAAAAACAATGATTTGCCAAATCATGCCAATATTGGCGGAGGCTCAGGGATTCGAACCCTGGGGACGCTCTCACGCCCAACGGTTTTCAAGACCGCCGCATTCGACCACTCTGCCAAACCTCCGTCTTACGGCTAGATAGCCGCCTCTGATTGATTCTAAAAGCGCACGGTCAAGGGAAAATCCGCGCAAAGCGCACCTGCAGGCTTTTCATGTGTGCTGCAAAAGGTTAGTGTAGCTTCAAATGGGCCGAGAAGTGCCCAATTGAGGCAGTAAAGACCGGGGCAAGAAAAAATCCCGGCTTGGTTCGCGGCAACGTCCGCGCATATAAAGGCGAGAGGCACGAAATGAGCAGGTGGACCTTGGAATTCCGCAGCAATACGCTGCGCAATTCGGTGCTAATCTTAGGATTTTTCGCATTATCAGCTTGCGCGGATGGGCAGATGCCGTCGTTCCTGCAAGCCAAATCGGGCGGCGGCGAGGCTGAAGTCACGCGCGCCGCATCCAGCGATTTCGGCGGCGAAACGATTGAGCGCGACATTGAAGCGCCAGAGATTTTCAAAGCCACCGAAGCAGGCCTTTGGGACGGACGGCCCTCGTTGGGCGGTGTCTGGGTGGCGCATCCCGATGTGGATGAACCGGGCCGCGTGATCATCCGCAACGAACAGAACGGCAAATTCGTGATTGGCGCCCTGTTCCGCCGTGAACGGCAGTCGCCCGGTCCGCGCCTTCAGGTGTCGTCGGATGCTGCGGCCGCGCTCGGTATGCTGGCGGGTCAGCCGAACAATCTGAACGTCGTGGCGCTCAAGCGCGAAGAAGTCGCCCCGGCCCCTGAACCGATGGCCGAGCCGGTGGCGATGGAAGGTACGATGCCAGCCGCGCCGGACGTTGTCGAAGGCGCCCTGGACCCGGTCGTTTCGGGCGCAGCCGCTGCAATTGAAACTGCCGCGCTGGCGCCGTCGAAACCCGAAGCTGCACCGGCTGCCGCGCCCAAGCCCGTCGTTGCTGCCCCTGCCCCGGCGAAACCTTCGAAACTGAGTAAGCCCTTTATCCAGATCGGGATTTTCAGCGTCGAACAGAACGCCAACAACACTGCGACAGCGATGCGCCAGGCGGGCATGGTTCCGACAGTGAAAAAGCACAACTCGAACGGCAAGGTCTTTTGGCGTGTCGTGGTCGGCCCGGCGCAGGATAAGCCTGAGCTTTCGGCCCTGCTGACCAAGATCAAGGATACCGGGTTTACGGACGCTTACGCCGTCTCCAACTGACCGCTTCAAATGCAACATCAACGGCCTCTTCCGCCATCGCGGAGGGGGCTTTTTCTTTGGAAGCAAGGCCGCCGGTCTGGCCCTTCCAAAACCTTCAATCGCCGCGCGCATCAAGGTTCTGGTGGCATCCAGACCCACAGGCGCCTATCGTTCGCGAAACCCATGTTTTGAGAAGAGACGTGTTTTGAAACGGAAATCGGCGTTGGTCAAATCCACGCGTAAATCCCCGCCCGGCTCGGCTCCGGGGCAGCTGACTGTCGGGCGCTCGTCCGGGGCGCCAAACATACGGGTCATGGCTTTCGGCCCGGATCGCATACTGGATCAAACCGTGACCAACGTGTCCGCCATCGTTGATCTACGAAAGGACTTTCCGGTCATTTGGGTCGATATCGTGCAATTCGGCGATACCCAGCTGATTTCTGACGTCGGCGAAGCGTTCGGGCTGCACAAACTTGCCTTGGAAGATGCGGTCACCTCGCATCAGCGGCCAAAGGTCGAAGAATATTCGGATCATCTGTTTCTGGTTGCCTTGATGCTTGACGGGCAAGGCTCGATCGACACCGAACAGGTCTCGTTCTTCCTTGGGGATGGCTATCTCATTACCTTTCAGGAACGGCCCGGCGATTGTTTCACCCGCGCCCGCGACCGGATCACAAATGCCAAGGGCCGCATTCGCAGCGCCGGGTCGGACTATCTGTGTTACGCCTTGCTGGACGCGATCATTGACGGCTACTTTCCTGCCCTCGAACGCCAGGGCGACATTCTTGAAGCCCTGGAGGACCGCGTTGTGCGGTCACCTGAGCTTGGCAACATCGCAGAGCTTCATGACATGAAGCGCAATCTTTTGCTTTTGCGGCGGGCGATCTGGCCGCATCGCGAAATGTTCAACAATCTGGTGCGCGACGAACATGATTTGATTGCCCTCGAGACCCGGCCGTTCCTGCGGGACTGCTATGACCACACCATTCAACTGATGGACATCGTCGAAACCTATCGCGAGATCGCGTCAGGGTTGGTCGACGTCCATATCTCCAGTGTGAGCATGCGGCTGAATGAAGTGATGAAGGTGCTCACGCTGGTGGCGACGCTGTTCATGCCGCTCAGCTTTATCGCCAGCCTCTATGGGATGAACTTCGACCGCACGGCCTCGCCTTGGAACATGCCGGAATTGGGGTGGTATCTGGGCTATCCCTTTGCGCTCCTCCTGATGGTCGGCTCGGCCGCAGGATTGCTCTGGTACATCTGGAAGAAGGGTTGGATGCGCTAGGTCCGTTGCGACCGGGGATCAGACGCGCATCCTTGACAGACCAGCCTTATGATTACGAGCGCAAAACCCCGCCGCCTGCGCGTGACAGCCCCGCCGCAATCGGCGATAAGAAAGACGACTCGCAAATCCTTTGAGGAGCCGACCCATGACCGTCCTCCCCCGCACTCTTTTGGCTGGCGCCTGCGCGCTTGCATTGATGGCCGGACAGGCCTTTGCCTTTGACACCCGCGCCAAGGCGGCCTTTGTCATGGATCAGACCACCGGCACTGTCCTGATGGCCAAACGTGCCGATGACGCCCTGCCCCCGGCCTCCATGTCCAAGCTGATGACGCTTTATATTGCCTTCGAGGCGGTCCGTAACGGGCGCCTCCGGCTGGACGAAGAACTGCGCGTGTCGCAACACGCAATGGATTACGCGGGCTCGACCCTTTTCCTGAAGGCCGGTGAGCGTGTGACAGTCGATGATCTGCTGCATGGCATCATCGTTCTTTCGGGCAATGACGCCTGTGTCGTAATCGCCGAGGCCCTGTCGCCCGATGGGACAGAGGACGGTTTTGCCCGGTTGATGACCCAGCGCGCGCAGCAGCTTGGCATGACAAATTCCACCTTCAAGAATTCCAACGGCTGGCCCGCGCAGGGGCATGCGATGTCGATGCGCGATCTGGTGCTGCTGGCCCGCCGTATCATCGAAGATTTCCCCGAATTCTACCCGATGTTCTCTCAGGCGGAGTTCCTCTTTGACGAAACGGAAAGCCAGAACCGCTATAACCGGAACCCGTTGCTGGGACTGGGGATTGGTGCGGACGGGCTAAAGACCGGGCACACGCAAGAGGCAGGCTACGGTCTGGTGGGCAGCGCCAAGCAAGGTGAGCGCCGGGTGATTTTCGCGATCACCGGGCTGGACAGCGCCAAAGCGCGCGCCGAGGAATCCGAAAGCATTGTCAACTGGGCCTTCCGCCAGTTCGCACAGCAGACCATTGTCACCAAGGACAAGGCCATCGCCAGCGCCGATATCTGGCTGGGCGCCGAGGACAGCGTGGGCCTGATGGCCGAAAAGGACGTGACCTTGCTTTTGCCGCTGGCCACCCCCGGCGGTCTGAAGGCCGAGGTCGTTTATACCGGCCCGGTCGAAGCTCCGGTCAAGCAAGGCCAGCAATTGGCCGAACTGATCATTTCGCCCGAGGGGTTGCCGGAAACTCGCGTGCCGCTGTTTGCGCAGGACGCGGTTGAGGCGGGCGGCTTTATGGATCGCATGATGACGGTCAGCAAAAATCTTCTGGCGCGCCTGCAAAGTCAGCCCGAGGAGACAATGTGAGCCAGAAGGGCCTGTTCATCAGTTTCGAGGGTATCGACGGGTCGGGAAAGTCAACGCAGACGCGCGCGCTGGCCGAACATCTGCGCGCGCTTGGCCGCGACGTGCTACTGACGCGAGAGCCCGGAGGCAGCCCCGGCGCCGAGGAAATCCGCGCCCTTGTGCTTCAGGGCGAGCCTGACCGCTGGTCCGCCGACACCGAGTTGCTCTTGTTCACTGCCGCGCGCCGCGACCATCTGGAACGCGTCGTCTGGCCCGCCCTTGCGCGCGGCGAGGTGGTGATCTGTGACCGTTTCGCGGATTCGACACGGATGTATCAGGGCCGCGCCGGGCTGCGCGCCAAGGTCGACGCGCTGCATGATTTGATGATCGGGGTCGAACCCGACCTGACGGTCTTGATCGACATGGATCCAGCCGCCGCCCTCGCCCGTGCAAAGGCACGCGGCACCGAGGAAGAGCGCTTTGAAGACTTCGGTCTGCCCCTGCAGGAACAGATGCGCGCGGGGTTTCTTGAACTGGCGCAGGAACACAGCGCCCGGTTTCGCGTGATCGACGGCAATCGCACGCCGGATGCCGTCGCCGCCGACATCCGCGGCGCAGTCGAGCCTCACCTGACATGAGCGACCCGGACGCCCTGCCAGAACCGGACCGCATTTCCGGCGCCCCGCACCCGCGCGAAACCGTGCGGCTCTTCGGTCAGGGCAAGGCCGAGGCGGATTTTCTGAACGCTTTCTCCACAGGGCGCCTGCACCACGGCTGGCTGATCACCGGCCCGCGCGGCGTTGGCAAGGCAACTCTGGCCTGGCACATCGCGCGCTTTTTGCTCGCCACGCCGGAGGCTCAGGAAGATGGCCTGTTTGGCGCCCCGCCGCCCCCCGAAACCCTTCACATCGACGCCGAGCACCCGGTCTCGCGCCGCATGCTAGCGCTGTCCGAGCCGGGGTTGTTCCTGCTGCGCCGGGGCCCGAACGACAAGGGTGACAAGCTGGCCACCGATATCCGCGTCGGAGAAGTACGCAGACTGGCGAATTTCTTTGCCCTCTCGTCGGCAGATGGCGGGCGCCGCGTGGTGATCGTCGACGCGGCCGACGAGCTGAACACCCAAGCCGCCAACGCCATCCTCAAGATGTTGGAAGAACCGCCCGCCCGCACAACCCTTTTGCTGATCTCCCATCAACCCGCGCGCCTGTTGCCCACCATCCGCTCGCGATGCCGCGAATTGCGCCTTGCGCCGCTGGGCCAGGACCAGATGACCCAAGCACTGGCGCAGGCCGAAATCCCGGTGCCGCCGCAAGACGCCGCCGCCCTCACCGAACTCGCAAGCGGCTCGGTCGGCGCGGCCATAAGGCTGCTCAACCTCGATGGCCTCAATATATACAGGGATCTTTTGGCGATCCTCGGCAGCCTGCCCAACATGGACCGCCCCCGACTGCTGGCCCTGTCCGACACCTGCGCCGGCAAGGCCCGCGAAGAACGGCTCGATCTGCTCCTGACCCTGACGGACCAGCTGACCGCGCGCATTGCACGCACCGGTGCCACCGGTGTCCCGCCGCGGGCCGAAGCCGCCCCGGGCGAGCTTAAAGCCCTGCAGCACCTTGCCCCGGATGCCGCCGCCGCTCGCCGCTGGGCTCAATCAGCGCAGGACGCCTCGGATCGCGCCCGTCATGCACGCCGCGTGAACGTCGATCCCGCAGCGCTGGTGACGGACCTTTTCCTGCAACTCTCGCGCGCGTATTAGCCCTTCATCTTGTTCCAAATACCCCGGGGGCGCCGTGGCCTTGGCCGCGGCGGGGGCAGAGCCCCCTTTTGTCTCGCTTACACGATACCGCCCTTGATCAGCCGATCCGCCAGCAGCGCATAGGCCTGCGCCATCGGCCCATCGCCCAAGGCCACCGGAATGCCACCGTCACCGCCCAACCGGGTGTCCAGATCGATTGGCAATTGTGCCAGCATCGGGATGCCCAGCTTTTCGGCCTCTGCCGCCACTCCGCCGTGGCCAAAGATGTGCGAATCCTTGCCGCAATGTGGGCAGGTAAAGACCGCCATATTCTCGATCAGCCCCAAAACCGGCGTTTTGAGGGTTGCAAAGGCGTCCAACGCCTTGCGTGCATCCAGCAAAGCCACGTCCTGCGGGGTCGAGACGACAATCGCCCCGGCGACCTCGCTCTTTTGGCACAAGGACAGCTGCACATCCCCGGTTCCCGGCGGCAGATCGACGATCAAGACGTCTTGTTCGCCCCAGTCCACCTGCATCAGCATCTGCTGCAGGGCGCCCATCAACATGGGGCCGCGCCAGATCACGGCCTTTTCCTCGGCCAACATCGAGCCGATTGACATCACCGTGACACCATGCGCCTGCAAGGGGATGATCGTCTTTCCGTCCGGGCTGGCTGGTTTATCCGTCAGACCGAACATGCGCGGCTGCGATGGGCCGTGGATATCCGCATCCAGCAGGCCCACCTTTTTGCCCGCTCTCGCCAATGCAACAGCCAGATTCGAGGAAACCGTGGATTTGCCCACGCCGCCCTTGCCCGACCCCACCGCAAGGATGGTTTTGACGCCCGGTGGCTTCATCACCCCCTCTTGCGGCTGAGCGTGTCCGCCGAACTTCAGCTTTGGCGCTTTGGGTTGGTCATGCGCCGTCAGAACCGCGGAGACCGACTCGACCCCCGACACCTGCCCCGCTGCGGCCTCGGCCGCTTTGCGCAATGGCTCCATAAGACGCGCGATTTCAGGTGACGGCGCTTCGATCACAAAGCGCACATTACCGCTTTCGACCGTCAGCGCACGAATCATATCCCGTGAAATCATGTTTCCGCCGTCAGGCAGTTCCAGCCGTGCCAAAGCTTCCCTAACGGCACCTTTCAGGTCAGTCATGCTCATCCTCTTTTCACTCTGCCTGTTTACGCATCAGTGCCCCAGCGTCAACTCAACCAAAACCCGCTATTCGCACATTTTTCAAGCTTAACGGTAAGTTAACAGGCGTTCCAACCATGCATTTGCTGCATAGCAGCATTGCCGCTCTGCCTATTGTGCAGTTGCAGCATTTGCCCCATGTTTAGCGCAACCACAAAACAGATGGCCAATGAGGCACAAACACAATGGCATACGCAACCGATCTTAACACCCGCTCGCAAAACTCTTTCGGCGCCCGCCTGTCGTCCATGTTGATCGACATCCGCGCGCGCTTTGCCCGCCGCAACGTCTACAAGACGACCTACCGCGAACTGGCATCTCTGAGCGACCGTGAACTTTCCGATCTGGGCCTGAACCGTACCATGATCCGCCGCGTCGCCTATCAGGCGGCCTACGAAATGTAAGAATTCCGCAAGGGTCTCTCCTCCTCCCTGACCCTTTCGGATCTATGCGGTGACGCCTCTCCTCCTCCCTGGCGTCACCGCAAAAATTACCGGGCCCGATGGCCCACCAAAAATGAAGGCTCTCTCTCCTCCTCCCTGAGGGCCAACATCGAAAGCAGCGGCGCCCTCTCCTCCTCCCTGGGTGGCCGCTGCACGGAATTACGGAGCGTCACAATCGCTCCAGACATTGATGCCGGGCCTTTCTCCTCCTCCCTTAGGCCCTACATCATGAAGCGACGGCGCCTTCTCCTCCTCCCTGGGTGGCTGTCGCAAAAATAGCGGCTTTCGGGCCCCGTAATGCGGAACCCTCTCCTCCTCCCTGGGTTCTACATACGAAGCGGCGGTGTCCACCTCCTCCCGGGCACCGCCGCGCGAAATTCGAGATCGGGGCCCCTCTCCTCCTCCCTGGGGTGCCCGTGCACTGGAACGGCGGCGCTCTCTCCTCCTCCCTGAGCGTCGCCGTTTTCGTTTTTGCCGCAGCGATCGCGCCGCAACCTTGCCTTCTCCCCCCTTCCAATCCCGCCCCCTTCCCGGTATCTGCCAAGGCAGAACTCAGACGGGATCAAAGACGATGGCGATGGACAAAAGTTTCGATGCAAAAACCGCAGAACCGCGGATTTACGAGGCTTGGGAAAAGGCCGGTGCGTTCCGCGCAGGCGCAAACAAGTCGCGGGACGACTCTTTCTGCATCATGCTGCCACCGCCCAACGTGACCGGCGCGCTGCACGTCGGCCACGCCTTCAATCACACGCTGATGGATATCCTTGTGCGCTGGCACCGGATGCGAGGCTTTGACACGCTTTGGCAACCCGGACAGGACCACGCGGGCATCGCCACCCAGCTGCAGGTCGAGAAAAAGCTGTTGGCCGACGAAGGCAAGCGCCGCACCGACATGACGCGCGAGGAATTCCTTGGCCGCGTGTGGGACTGGAAGGCCGAATACGGCCAGACCATCATCAATCAGATGAAACGTCTGGGCAATTCATGCGATTGGGAACGCAACGCCTTTACCATGTCCGGAGCCCCCGGCGCCCCCGAGGCGGATTCCAAGGGCAATTTCCACGATGCGGTGATCAAGGTTTTCGTCGACATGTACGAAAAGGGCCTGATCTATCGCGGCAAGCGCCTGGTCAATTGGGATCCGCATTTTGAAACCGCGATTTCCGATCTCGAGGTCGAGAATATCGAAGTTGCCGGCCACATGTGGCACTTCAAATACCCGCTGGCAGGCGGCGCGACCTATACCTATGTCGAAAAAGACGAAGACGGGAATGTCGTGCTCGAAGAGACACGCGATTACATCTCGATCGCCACGACGCGCCCCGAAACCATGCTGGGCGATGGCGCGGTTGCCGTGCACCCCAGTGACGAACGCTATGCGCCCATCGTCGGCAAACTCTGCGAGATCCCCGTTGGCCCGAAAGAGCATCGCCGCCTGATCCCGATCATCACCGATGAATACCCGGACAAGGATTTCGGCTCGGGCGCGGTGAAGATCACCGGCGCGCATGATTTCAACGACTATCAGGTTGCCAAGCGCGGCGGCATTCCGATGTACCGCTTGATGGACACGCGCGGCCACATGCGGGCCGACGGCGCGGCCTATGCCGAAGCCGCCGCCATCGCCATGGAAGTGGCCGAGGGCAAGCGCACGCTGAGCGAGGCAGAGGCCGACAGCATCAATCTTGTTCCCGACCACCTGCGCGGGCTGGACCGCTTTGAGGCGCGCGAGGCCGTGATTGCCGAGATCACCACCGAGGGTCTGGCCGTGATGACCCGTTCCGATGATCCGCGCCTTGGATTGCCCAAGAAGAAAAAGGGCGACGAGGATCAAGAGGTGACGCAAGTTCCGCTGGTCGAGGCCAAGCCGATCATGCAGCCGTTTGGCGACCGCTCAAAGGTGGTCATCGAGCCGATGCTGACCGACCAGTGGTTTGTCGATGCCGAAAAGGTCGTCGGCCCGGCGCTCGACGCGGTGCGAAACGGCGACATCAAAATCATCCCGGAGAGCGGCGAGAAGACCTATTACCACTGGCTGGAGAACATCGAGCCTTGGTGCATCTCGCGCCAGCTGTGGTGGGGGCACCAGATCCCGGTTTGGTATGGTTTCGATCTGCAAGCCAACCGCGATTATGACGACGAACATGACGGTGCGCTTGATCTGGTCGAAATGGGGGCACTGTTGCTGGATCAGAACTTGCTGCTTGGCGACGAACGCCACCACGCCGCTCATGATTTCGGTGCTGTGACCGCCGAGTTCAACGATGTGCTGGCCTCGCTGCCGACGCCGCTCAATCACGCGCGTGTGGTTGAGGTGGCGGATCGTCACGCCGCGGTCGAGGCTTTGGCCCACTCTCTGGCGGAATACGAAGCCCATGATCAGGATCCGACCAAACTGGTTTATCCGGTCTGGCGCGACCCGGACGTGCTCGACACATGGTTTTCCTCGGGCCTCTGGCCGATGGGTACGCTCGGCTGGCCCGAGGAAACGGATGAGCTCAAGCGCTTTTTCCCGACCGATGTGCTGATCACCGGGCAGGATATCCTGTTCTTCTGGGTCGCCCGGATGATCATGATGCAACTGGCCGTTCTCGACGACAAACCGATGGCGGACAAGATCCCCTTCCACACGGTCTATCTCCACCAGCTTGTCCGTGACGAGAAGGGCAAGAAGATGTCGAAGACCACCGGAAACGTCATTGATCCTCTTGAGATCGTTGACGAATACGGCGCCGATGCGCTGCGGTTCACCAATGCTTCGATGGCGTCCATCGGCGGCGTGCTCAAGCTTTCGGTCGACCGGATCACCGGCTATCGCAATTTCGGCACCAAGCTTTGGAACGCTGCCCGTTTTGCCGAAATGAACGGCGCTGTTGGCTCGGACGGGGCCATCCCTGCGCCGAAGGCGACGCTCAACCGCTGGATCGTTGGCGAAACCGCCAAGGTGCGGGAAATCGTCGATGCAGCACTTACCGAATACCGGTTCAACGACGCCGCCAGCGCGCTGTATGCCTTTGTCTGGGGCAAGGTCTGCGACTGGTATCTGGAATTCTCCAAGCCGCTTTTCGACAGCAAGGACGAAGCCGTCGTGGCCGAGACCCGCGCAACCATGGCTTGGGTCATCGACCAATGCCTGATCCTGCTGCACCCGATCATGCCCTATATCACCGAAGAGCTTTGGGGCGAATTAGGCGCGCGTCAAAAACTTCTGGTGCTTGGCGACTGGCCGACCTATGGCGCCGAACTGGTTGATCCGGCGGCGGATGTCGAAATGAACTGGGTCATCAGCCTGATCGAAGGTGTGCGCTCGGCCCGCGCGCAGATGCACGTGCCTGCCGGGCTTTATGTGCCCATGCTGGTGACGCAGATCGGCGAAGGCGAACAGGGCGCGTGGGACCGCAACGAGACCCTGATCAAGCGGCTTGCGCGGATCGAAAGCCTTGAAAAGGTTTCGGATTTCCCCAAAGGCTGCGTGACCGTTCCTGTCGGCGGCGCGACTTTTGGCCTGCCTTTGGCCGATATCATCGACGTCGGCGAAGAAAAGGCCCGTCTGGAAAAGACGCTGGGCAAACTGGGCAAGGAACTGGGCGGTCTGCGCGGACGTCTGAACAACCCCAAGTTCGCGGAAAGCGCCCCGGCAGAGGTTGTCGAAGAGACCAAAGCCAATCTGGCGGCTCGCGAAGAAGAAGAGGCGCAACTGAAAGAGGCTTTGGCCCGTTTGGCCGAAATCGGATGACATAGCCGGGCGGCGGGGCTGACCCCGCCGTCGCAACGGCATATTTCAAGGCGCCCGGGCCTCTGGCCTTGGCGCCTTGTTCGTTTTCTGGGATGGCAAGCTCTCGAAAAGGTCCGTGATCAGACCAGAGCCGATGTCATACGGATCAAAGTAGGCCGCCCGGCGGTAAACGCCGTGATCAGCGCGCTTTGCAGATCGGCGAGCGTCTCAGGCTGAACGGACTCCGCGCCATAGGCCTTGGCCAGCGCAAGAAAGTCAGGGTTGCGGGCAACCACGGCGTTGGGCGCGATTTGTGAGCGGACCATGCTGTCTTCGATCTCGCCAAGTTTGCCGTTGTCCCACAGCAGGATGGGCAGAGAAAGGCCAAGCTCGACCGCTGTTCCCAGTTCCGGCAGGGTGTATTGCAGCCCGTAATCGCCAAGGATCGCGCAGGTGGGCAAGCCCGGGCGGGCGACAGCGCCGCCAATCGCCGCAGGCAAGGCATACCCCAGCGTGCCGAAACCGTAAGGGTGATGCCAATGACCGGGGCGCGGCATGTCCCAGACCTCTTTGGCACCATAGGCAAATTGCGTCATGTCCGAATAGATCATCGCGTCATCGGGCATCACTTCGCGCAGGGCATCGGTTATCTCGACAATGCCCGGGCGCTCAGCGCGGATTTCTGCGCGCCAATGGGCGCGGGTTTTGGCAATCTCGGCGGCGTCCCAGCAGGGCGGGCGATCTTCGGTGCGAGCCGGGATGGCGATGGACATGGCCTTCAGAAAAGCGCCAGCCTCGGCTTGAATGGCGCTGTCAGCTGTCCGGCATTGCGCCAGCACTTCGGGATCAATGTCGATGCGGATCATAGGGCAGTCATGGCCCAAGGCGTCGCGCCAAAGGTCCACCTCGGACAGTTCGGTGCCAACCGCGACGACCAAATCAGCCTCGGCGGCGATGCGTGCGCTGCCTTCCCGCGCCAGATAAGAGCCAAGGAACAAGGGATAATCCGCCGGCACAAGGCCGCGGCCCGCATAGGTGGTCAAACCCGCCGCACCGGTTTGACGCAGCACCTCGGGAATGGCTAGGGCCGCTGATTTGGCACCGCCACCAAAAACGAACAGCGGTTTTTTTGCGCCAAGCACCGCTTCGATCACCGCGTAAAGATCTTCATTGGAGGCCCGTGCCTTTCGGACAACCGGCGCAGCATCGGGCGCAGGCTCAGCCAGGCTTCCGAGCAGGTCAATCGGGACATGGATGGCTTTGGGTCTGGGACGCCGGGAGGAGAATTCCGACAAAGCCCGGTCAATCAACTGATAGGCGGCAGCTGCGCTGCGGGCCTCAAGCGACCAATCGCAAACCGTGGCCCCTGCCCCGCACTGATCAAGCATCTGGTGCAATTGTCCGCGCCGCGCCGCGGTTTCATCGAGACACGAAGCAAGAGCGAGCACCGGAACCGAATCCGAGTAGGCCTGCCCAAGACCGGTCATGGCATTCAGAAAGCCCGGTCCGGTGATCAGGTAGCACACACCCGGCTGCCCCGTGGCGCGGGCATAGCCATCGGCCATAAATGCCGCACCCTGTTCGTGCCGGGCCAGAACGTGGCGAATGCCAGCCTCTTCAATGCCGCGATACATTTCGACGTTGTGCACCCCGGGGATGCCAAAGATCACTTCGACGCCGCGCGTCTTGAGCATATGGGAGATCTGCGCACCCAATGGTTTTTGCATCAGTCTCTCCAGAAACGTACGGTGAAGATGGCAAAGACGGCCAGAACCTCCAGCCGTCCAGTCAGCATAGCAAAGCTCAGCATCCATTTCGCCGCGTCGTTCAGCCCGGCAAAATTGCCTGCCGGGCCAATTTGATCCCCCAGTCCGGGGCCGATATTGGCGATCGCCGTCGCTGCGCCGGACACCGAAGTGATAAAGTCCAGTCCGGTCAGCGCCAAAGCGACGGACAAAACCCCCATCGACACGACGAAGAACACGAAAAAGGACATCACGGAACTGAGGACCTCATCTGTGACGGGGCGGCCCTGGAATTGCGGCGTGAACACCCCGTGGGGCGAATAGATTCGTTTCAGCTGCACCTTGATCGACGCGAAAAGCAACTGATAGCGGAAGATCTTGACCGAACACGCGGTCGACCCTGCACAGCCTCCAATCAGCCCGATAAAGAAGAACAGCATGATCAGGAACGGCCCCCACTGCATGTAATCCACGCTGGCATAGCCGGTGCCGGAAATGATCGAGGTGATGTTGAACAGCGCCTCGCGCACAACCTGTTCAGGATGGTGTGGAAAAATCCATAGCAGGGAGATCGAGGTTACCACGACAAGCACGCCAATGGTGATCAAGAAGACCTGGACCTGCGTGTCGCGGAACAAGGCGGTCTGATTGCCCGCGACCATTTGCACATAGCGGACAAACGGCAGGGCCGCGAGGATCATGAAAACCGATGCAACATATTCCGCTGGTCCCGAGAACGTGCTGAAAGATGCATCGTAATTGGCAAAGCCGCCGGTCGACATGGTCGTCAACGCGTGCACAGACGCGTCAAAGGCGTTCATACCGCACAACAGGTAGGATGCAGCGCACAGCAGGGTGAGCGTGACATAAATTGTGGAAATGGACGAGGAAATCTGCGTTGCGCGCGGCAGAATTTTGCCCATCGTCTCAAAGGCTTCCGTCCTGAAAATCTGCATACCGCCAACACGCAGTTCAGGCAGGAACACCATCGCGACCACGATGATGCCGATGCCGCCCAACCATTGCATCAACCCCCGCCAAAGCAGCAGGCCCTTGGGCAGCGTCTCCAGTCCGGACAGCACTGTCGATCCGGTGGTGGTCATCCCTGACATCGCTTCGAAATAAGCATCGGTAAAGCTGGACTGGGTGGCGCCAAGATAAAATGGCAAGGCCCCGAAGACCGGCAAAGCGGCCCAGACGCCAACCGTCAAAAGGAAGGTCTGCTGGATTGTCAGCCCTTCCTTGACGGCGTTTCGGCAGGCCAGCGCTGTCAAAGCGCCGACCAACATGGTGATAACCGAGCTTTCGAAGAACACAGGCCAATGATTTCGCCCTTCGGCGATATCCACAAGCATCGGCAGCAGCATGGTGGCGCCAAGACAAGCCACAAGCAGGCCGATCACATAGGCGACGGGGCGAATATCGAACATGAACGCAGGCTTGGCCTCAGCGCGCGAGGCTGTCAAGCGCACAGGTGTCTCAGGCAGGTTTCGAGACTGGAAAACGGGCTACCCACCGGCCCGCTGCGTCAGTTCAACAGATCTCGAAAAACATGCGGCAGGATATCGTCGCGGTGGAGACCCATATCGGCCAGTTCTTCATCGCTGGCGGCCTCAAGCACGATGATTTCGCGCAAGCGCGCCTTGCGCATCTTGCCGGGGTTGAAGCCAAGCCCGATTGACGCAAAGTAGTTGTCGATCTTGCTTCCAAGGGATGCATGGCCCATCCCGATTTGTACGTTGTGTCGCGGCATTTCCGGAAACCTCCTGTAGGACAATCGGTTTCCTCCCATCACGTGCAGCATGGCACAGAAATCATGAGAATACTGTAAATGCTGGCCTCACAAAGGCGATATCAGGCAATAGTGCACAAAAAACGCCCACCAAAAGGCGGGCGCTTGGGACTAGGTCACAGGCTGTCTTATCCGACGTGGAAAAGCGTCGAAAACAGTTTCGGATCAAGGCTTTGTGCTGCAAACAAGTCGCCCTCGGTCAGCACCGAAACGGCGTCGTGCGAATGCAGGCTTTCCTGATGGCTCGCTACAACGCGATAATCGCCGATCCGCTCATCAGCCTGACAGATTTGGGCAAAAAGCCGCGCAGCATCTTCGACGAAAATCGGGTTTGCAGCGTTCAACTCGGCAAAGGCCTGTTCGTCCTCACGCTTGACCATGACCTGAGTTTCGGTCGGAACGACCGCGCGGCACATGTCGATCAGATCCTCGAACCACAGGCATTTGCCTGAGCTGACCTCGGCCGATATCCGGGCCACCGAGCGCTGAGAATGCGGTGTCGCCAATTGACCCCGCTCGCGGCGGGCGTGTTCTGACAGCTCCAGCGAACAGGGGCAGGTCGATGAATACACATAGTCGAGATGCATGATCTTGCGACGCACCCCGTCCACCTCGACCAATTCCAGCGCGATGTCGTAGTACTGATAGCCCGACAGGCCCGAGCGCAGCGACTTGACCTTCATTGGGAAGGAAAAGCGCATGTTGATGCGGGCGTCAAAGGATTCGAGATCGGATTTGTAGTCGTCCAGCGCCGCTTCGATCACCTCAAAGCTGAAGGTCTTGTCTGCGTGCGTGTAGAACGAGCGCATGATGCGGGACATGTTGATGCCCTTCTTGTCGGCCTCAAGGCTGACGGTCCCGGTGACGCTGGTTTCCAGCGTCAAATCGCCATTGTCGCGGGTATGGTATTGCAGCGGCAGGCGGAAATTGGAAATCCCCACGTGCTGAATGGCCCGGTTCGCCCCCTTGATCAGCGAGGACGGCCCGTTTTGCAGATCGGGCAGCGTATCCTTGTAGGCCGGATCGGCCTCGAACTCTTCGGGATAGGCCCGACGCAGCGCCGGATAGTCCGCAGGGGCAGTCTCGACAAGGCGCGACACGACAGGGTCGAGATCGTTGATCTCATCCCCGTCCGAGTCGCCTGCCCATTTACGCAACAGCGCCAGCGCCTCTTCAGCCTCAGCACGGCTGGGTTTCCGGTCAATGTCCGGCGTATGCATGTTCATGGGGATCCCCCCTCACCCGTCGTCGTTCTAGTCATAGATAGGAACTGCGTGTAACAATTTCCATTCATGCCTAGTATTACGCGAAAAACGACCTGCCGGATCATTAATTCCGAAGGCCGGCGGATCAAACCGCCTCAAGCGCTCCCAGAATATCGTCGATCAGATCCTGCACATCCTCCAGCCCCACAGAGAAACGCACCAACCCGGGCGTAATACCCAGCATGTCTTTCTGCTCTTGCGGCAGGCGCTGGTGGGTGGTGGTTGCCGGATGGGTCGCGATGGATTTTGTATCCGCGAAGTTGTTGGAAATCAGAACGGTTTCCAGAGCGTTCAGGAAACGAAAGCAGGCGTCCTTGCCGCCTTTGACGTCAAAGGCCAGAACGGTGCCGCCCGCCTCGGACTGCTGGCAGGCCAGCGCGTACTGCGGGTGGTTCTTGTGCGTGGGGTAGCGGACTGCGTTCAATTTGGCGTGACCGGACAGAGCCTCGGCCAGTTGCAGGGCGCCCGCAGCCTGTGCACGCACACGAAGCTCCATGGTTTCCAGCGCCTTGAGGTGCGTCCACGCGGTAAACGGGTTCATCGCGCCGCCGGTGTGCTTCATATAGGCTTCGATCGGGCCGCGGATCAGATCACGCGGCCCGCAGATCACACCGCCCAGCATCCGCCCCTGCCCGTCAACGTGCTTGGTGGTCGAGACGATGGCGATGTCAGCGCCGCAGTCCCTGGCGTAGGAAAAGACCGGCGTGGCCATGGCGTCATCGACCAGAACCAGCGCGCCAACCGCATGAGCGGCCTTGCAGACATAGGCAAGGTCGATGACCTCAAGCGTTGGGTTCGAGATCGATTCGAGGAACACCAGCCGCGTGTCAGGCCGCAACGCCGCATCCCACGCCGCGTTGTCGGTGCCGTCGACCATCGTGATCTCGACCCCGAAACGGGCCAGAATATCCTCAAGCACATAAAGGCACGAGCCGAAGAGCGCGCGCGATGCGACCACATGATCGCCAGCCTTCAGCAAGGACGTCAAAGCGCCATTGACCGCCGCCATGCCGGACGCGCAGGCAAAGGCATCTTCATAACCCAGATAACCGCTGATCCTGTCTTCGAACATGCGCATGGTCGGGTTGCCGTAGCGCGCATAGATGAACTCGTCCTCGCCGACCTTGATAAAGCGCGCTTCGGCTTGCTCGGCGGTCTCGTAGACAAAACCCTGGGTCAGAAAGATCGCCTCGGAGACCTCGTTCCACTGGCTGCGTCTGGTCCCGCCGTGCACCAGTTTCGTCCGTTTGCCCTGCTGTCGTTTGCCTTGTTCGCTCATCTCTTCGTCCTCCGGGCGCAATGGCCCAATAAAAAAGCCCCGATCGCGGTCAAAGCGAAAGGAGCCCTTCGTCTGACCTTTTAGCGGAAGGATTAACGTGGCCCGCAATCCGGTAACAAATCGCCACGAACGTCGCTTAGATCCGTTGCGCGATAAAATCAAGGGCGTCACGCAGGTGTAACCAAAGCTTCACGAATACATCGCAGCCTTCTGAGAGGCTAAGCACACAAGATGTAGTGAGACACGGGCATGCCCCTTCTACAAATCAATGCGAGCACCTCTCAGATGCGCCTGCATGGGGCGACCGCGCCGCTGGTGCCATCGTTGCGCCGTGCGCTGGCCGCTGATCCCGGTCCTGTTACGGTGATGGTGCATGGGTACAAATACCAGCCCGGCGACCCGCTGCATTGCCCCTATACCGGCATCCTGTCGCGCCAACCGCGCGGTCTGGGCCGGCGGGTGGTCAGTTGGCCGCGGCACCTTGGACTACGCGGCCAAAGCGGCGAAGGGCTGGGCATCAGTTTTGGCTGGGACGCGCGCGGTACAATCTGGCGGGCGTGGCGGCGCGCTGCGAGCGCCGGAGAGCAACTTGCCGACCTGCTGGCACAGCTGCACAAACTGGCGCCCGAGCGCTCTATCCACATTGTCGCGCATTCGCTGGGGGCCCGCGTTGCCCTGCGCGCCATCCATCAAAGCCGCCCCGGCACCGTGCGCAGCGCAATCCTTCTGGCGGCGGCCGAGTTCGAGGATACAGCAAAGGCAGCCCTGATGGCGGGCGGATGCCAGACCCAGCTCTTGAATGTGACCAGCCGGGAAAACGACCTGTTCGATTTCTTGCTAGAACGCGCAATCCGCAAGCCCTGTCGCCACGCACATATGCTGGGGCACGGCGGGTTGATACACGGCAACCTTACGACGCTGGAACTTGACGATCCGGCAAGCCTGCGTGCCCTGCGCCGCGCGGGATTTCCCATTGCGCAGCCGATGCGCCGCGTCTGCCATTGGTCGCCCTATCTGCGCCCCGGGGTCTTTCCGCTGTATCGGGCCCTGCTGCGCGGCAGCCTGCAAATGGGCAATCTCCGCGCCTTGTTGCCATTGGACCGCAGTCCGCGCTGGTCACGCCTGGCCCCGCATTTCCCCGCAATTGTCCAAGCGCCCAAAGACCGGGCGGTAAGACGCGCAATCGGGCAGTTCTGAAGTTTCAGCCGCCCTCGGGCTGTTGCCTTTGCCCGCCGCTAAGGCCCATCATGCAGGAACAGGCGCAAAGGGCAAAAAACAACATGGACACGTTTCTTCTAGAAGCCTCGGTTTTCCTGGCCGCCGCCGTGATCGCCGTCCCGATCGCGGCGCGACTGGGTCTTGGTTCGGTGCTTGGCTATCTGATGGCCGGGCTGATCATCGGACCGGGGCTTGGCCTTGTGGTCGATCCCGAAGACCTGCGCCATTTCGCCGAGTTTGGCGTTGTCATGATGCTGTTCCTCATCGGTCTGGAGCTGGAGCCGCGCGCGCTGTGGGATATGCGCCACCGCTTGATCGGTCTTGGCGGCCTGCAATTGCTGCTGACCGGACTAATCGTCTTTGTCGCCTGTTCGATGCTGGGAATGCTTTGGCAGACTTCCTTGGCCGTCGGGATGATCCTTGCCTTGTCGTCCACGGCGATCGTTCTGCAAACCCTGTCCGAAAAGGGGCTGATGCAAACCTCGGGTGGGCGCGCAACGTTTTCGGTGCTGCTCACGCAGGATATCGCAGTGATCCCGATGCTGGTGATTCTGCCGCTTTTGGCGACCGTCGCGCCGGTGTCACTGAACCCCGATGGCTCGATCCAACGGCTTTCCGAAACCGATGCGCATCACGCCATGTCGCTGGTCGACAGCTTGCCGGGCTGGGGCGTCGCACTAGTCACGCTTGCCGCCATTGCGGCGATCATCCTTGGCGGTGTCTTTGGCGCACGGCCGTTGTTTCGCTACATCCACTCGGCCCGCCTGCCCGAGATGTTCACCGCCGTCGCCCTGCTGATCGTCGTCGGGATCGGCGCGCTGATGATACTGGTGGGCTTGTCCCCGGCGTTGGGCACCTTTCTGGCGGGCGTGGTTCTGGCCAACTCCGAATTCCGGCACGAGCTGGAATCAGACATCGCGCCCTTCAAGGGACTGCTGCTGGGGCTGTTCTTCATCACCGTTGGCGCAGGCATCGACGTGGACGGCTTGCTGCGCGAACCTGTGATCATCGTTGGACTGGCCTTGGGGGTTATCGTGCTCAAGGGCGCGGTCCTTTATGTCTTGGGGCGTTCTTTCGGGTTGATCCGTCGCGGGCGCTGGCTGTTTACGCTTGGGCTGGCGCAAGCGGGCGAATTCGGCTTTGTGCTGATCTCCTTCGCTCTGCAACAACAGGTTCTGACCGAGCGTCTTGCCGATCGCCTCTTGCTGATCGTGGCCTTGTCGATGTTGATCACGCCGCTGCTCTTTCTGCTGTTCGATTGGGTCGAAAAACGGCTCGAGACCGGCGGTGAGACCATCGAAGACGACAAGATTGACGAACAGGGCCCCGTCATTATCGCTGGCATCGGACGCTTTGGTCAGCTGGTCTATCGGCTTTTGCAGAGCGCGGGAAAGAAGGCGGTCGTGATCGACCGCGACATGCAGACCATCCAGTTGATGCGCCAGATGGGCTACAAAGGCTTCTTTGGCGACCCCACCCGCCCGGAACTGCTGCACGCCGCCGGGATCGATACAGCGCGTGTTCTGGTGGTGGCGCTGGACGACCCCAAACAGGTGAACCGGCTGGTCGCCTATGCCCGCCGCATCCGTCCCGATCTGCATATCGTGGCACGCGCCCGCGACCGGACGCATGTCTACCAGCTCTATCAGGCCGGCGCGAATGACATCGTCCGCGAGGTCTTTGACAGCGCCCTGCGCGCCGGGCGCTACGTGTTGGAAAACGTCGGGATGAGCGAATACGAAGCCGCCATCGCGCAGGAGACCTTTTTCCATCACGACCGAAAAACGGTTCGCGAACTCGCCTCGCTTTGGGATCCCGCAAAAACTGCGGCCGAAAACCCGGCCTACCTTGCGCGGGCACAGGCGTTGGAGAGGGAGCTTGAGCGCAAGCTCTACGAGGCGCTGGAAGCGCGGGCAAAACAAGACAGCGATGCGGCCTGAACCGCGCACGTCTTCATCTTGTTCAAAATACCCCGGGGAGTGTGAGGGGCTGGCCCCTCACCAATGCCACGTCAACAAAAGCGCAACGGATTGAAAAAGGGCCGCGCCAGATCGGCACGGCCCTTTCACTTTAAATCATGCGGTTGCCAATCAGGCTGCGCGCAGGTCCAGAACGTCGCCTACCTGCTTGGCGGCGGCCACTTCATCCCCACCGGCAACAGCGGCGACTTCACGGGTCAGACGTTCCAGCGCAGCTTCGTACAGCTGACGCTCGGAATAAGACTGCTCGCGTTGATCGTCGGCGCGGTGCAGGTCGCGCACCACTTCGGCAATGGCGATCAGATCGCCCGAGTTGATTTTCTGCTCGTACTCTTGGGCACGGCGCGACCACATCGCCCGCTTGACCTTGGCCTTGCCCTTGAGCGTTCTCATTGCCTGATCCACCACATCCGGCGAGCTGAGAGAGCGCATGCCCACTTCGGTGGCCTTGTGTGTCGGCACGCGAAGGGTCATCTTGTCTTTCTCGAAGGAGATCACGAACAGCTCCAACTGGATGCCGGCGATCTCTTGCTCTTCAATGTTCACGATCTGACCCACGCCATGGGCGGGATAGACCACGTATTCATTCGGACGAAATTCGGATTTCTTGGCCTTGCTCATCGTAAGTCGCTTCCTCGCAACTGTGCACAGGCGACAAAAAGAGCGACCGGAAACTGATCTGCCTCCGTTCACCCAATTATATCACTGTCAGATTACGCGCTAAACTGCACTGCAGCCCGGCACCCTGTGCTTTTCGGTTCCATATATGCAAGCATTATAACACAAAATTCGGCCCACTGGTAGCGGTCACGTAAAACGGGTTAATCCATGCAATAACAGTAGCCTACACGGCATTCCTCATGTCACGAGGCCAAGTTTTCAGTGCCGCGCCCGAATCGCTTAACCGCCTTCGCCCGGGGCTTCCGAAAAGTACTTGGTCAGCTTGTCGGTCTCGCCGTCGCGTTCTTCGGCCTCGGGCAGCTGGTCTTTCTTGGTGATAATGACCGGCCACATTTCCGAATACTTGCGGTTGAACTCAACCCATTTGTCCATGTCCGGCTCGGTGTCCGGCCGAATGGCGTCTGCCGGGCACTCGGGCTCGCAGACCCCGCAATCGATGCATTCATCGGGGTGGATCACCAACATGTTCTCACCCTCGTAGAAGCAGTCCACGGGACATACCTCGACGCAGTCGGTGTATTTGCAGGCAATGCAATTGTCGATGACGACATAGGTCATGGGTGTCTCATCCGTCTTGAACGTGTTGGGGGAGTAGCTAGACCACCGGGCAGGATCATTCAAGCGCCTCTCGGCGCGACTTTTCGAACTCGCGACGATCACGCTTGGTTGGCCGCCCCCCGCCCTCGAATTTCGGGGCCTCTGGCGCGCGCTCTTTCTTTTCAGGCGGTGCAAGGTCTTCGTACAGCGCTTGCGCCTCTGGCGCGGGGCCACGGCGCTCACCAAGCCCGAGCAGCTTGATCACCCGGACATCCTTGTCCTTTGGGAAGGTCACAACATCGTCAACGGTGAGTGCAAAGGCCGGTTTGGACACCCGTGTGCCGTTCACCCGGCAATGCCCCGCAGCGACAACCTTGGCTGCCAGCGTGCGCGTCTTGAAGAAACGCGCATGCCAGAGCCATTTGTCGATGCGGGTTTTGCCGGGAGTCTCAGCCAATTAGGACTTGTCCTTGAGCCCCATGAGCGCGGCCGCGAAGGGATTGTCCGGATCGATCGGCTTTTCCTTGCGGGGCGGGCGCGCCTCAAAGGTCTTGGGACCACGGTCGCCCTTTGGACCACCTTTGCCCTTGGGGCCACCCTTGCCGCGCGGCTTGCCGCCCTGTCCGCGGTTTTGACCTTGGCCTTGGCCCTGCCCTTGCTGACCCTCACGGCGCGGACGTCCGCCGCCGCGACGGTTGACATTGGCGCCGCGATTGCCGCCCCATGTGAAGGTGTAGAAAACCTCCATCTCGGGGCCAGCCAGCGCCGCATCGGGCGCAGTGCCCGGCAGGATTTCTTCTTCGGTGGTCTCGGCGATCGGGGTTTCTGGTGCGGCTTCGGCTGGCTCGGCCGACACAGGCGCTTCGCCCAGATCTTCCAGCTTGGCCACAGGTTCGGCCACATCCGCAGGTGCGGGAACCTCGTCAGCGCCGGGGACAATACCCGCCGGTTCCTCAGCGGCTGCGTCCATCACCGGCTTGTCCTCTGCCGAGGCGCCATCTGTGCCGACAACCGCGTCCACCGCTTTGACCTTTTCGCGTTCGCCCTTCTCGGCCTTGTAACCGAGGCCCTGCATCAGGTCCGCGAATTGTTCCAGCGTCATCCCGGTGATCGAGAGCATGTCGGCCTTGGCTTCAAAGCCAGCGCGGCTGTCCTCTGTCCGGATCATGTCCGCCAGACGTTCCAGCATGTCGATGCGAATCGCGCGAGCACCCGCCTTGCGGTAGCCAGCCAGCGTATAATGCTGCTCGGGCACTTCGGCGATATTTGGCACAGTCACCAATCCCGGAGGCGGCGCTTCGGGGAATTCGTCCAGACCGTTGGCAAGCGACCAAAGCACCAGACGCAGACGCGTCGGGGCGGGTTTCAGCAAAAGCGGCATGAAAATCGTGTACTGGCCGAAACGCACACCGTGCTTGCGCAGCGCACCGCGGGCGTCCTGATCCAACGCCTTGACCTCGTCGGCCACGTCAGCGCGCGGGATCACCCCCATGCCCTCGACCAGACGGAAGGCAAAGCCGCGCACCAGACCGGACAGGGTTTCATCGTCCTGCATCTTGGTCAGCGGCTCAAACAGCGCCGAGATCTTGCGATCAATGAAATGCTGCAAGCGGCGCTCGACCTTGGCGGCGACATCGGCGCCTGCCTCATCATCGACAAAGGCGACAATGCGCGGTTTGAGCGGATCATCGCCCTTGGCCAGCTTGCCCACGGCTTGCTGCCCCCACATCAGACCGCCCTGTTCGGTAAAGTCGATCTCGGTATCGGGGGCGTTATAAAACCGGTCCGCCCGCAAATGGAAATGCGGCGCCAGCGCCTGCAACGAGGCCTGCTTGAGTGTCTTGGCCTCTTGGCCTTGCGCGTCGCGGTCCTGACGGAACCGGAACCCTTCGAGTTTCCCGACGAATTCACCTTCGACGGTCACTTCACCTTGATCGTTTACTTCGGCCAAAAGGGCCTCCTTCTGTTTCAACCGGCGAAGCAGAACACTGGTCCGCCGATCTACAAATCTTTGCGTCAGAGCCGCATGCAGCGCATCTGACAGGCTGTCTTCTACAGCGCGGGTTGCCTCGCGCCAATGGGTTTCGTCACGGGTCCAACCGCGCCTTTGCGCCACATAGGTCCAGGTCCGGATATAGGCGAGACGTTTCGACAATGTGTCAATGTCGCCATCCGTCCTGTCGATCCGCTTGACCTGCCGGGCCATAAAATCGTCTGGCACTATACCAGTTTCATGCAGGTGCCGAAAGATAACGCTGAGCAGGCCCGCATGTTCCGCAGGCGAAATTCCGCGAAAATCCGGGATGCGGCAGACATCCCAAAGCAATTGCACCGATTGCGGACTGCTGGCGCGGGCAAGAACCTCGGCCTCGGCCGCCAAGGTGCGCAGGGCGCGCAGATCGTCCGCCTCGCGGGCTTTGACAAGGTTTGGATCGTCCGGGGACAGATCAAGGCTGCGGTCCAGCGCGTCGATAGAGCCGAAATTCAGTTTGGCATTGCGCCAGTTCAGTTTCTTAAGCGGAGTGAACTGGTGGTTGCAGATCGCGTCCACCCAGTCATCCGGGATCTGCCCCGTGTCCCCGGTCGTGCCAAAAGTGCCGTGGCTCATGCCGCGCCCTGCCCGGCCAGCGATCTGCGCCAGCTCGTTCGGCATCAATTGACGCATCCGCCGACCGTCGAACTTGATCAACGAGGAAAAGGCGACGTGGTCGATGTCCAGATTCAGCCCCATGCCGATGGCGTCCGTGGCCACCAGATAATCGACCTCGCCATTCTGGTACATCTCGACCTGCGCATTGCGCGTTCGAGGGCTCAAAGCCCCCATAACCACCGCTGCGCCGCCCTTTTGACGCTTGAGTAGTTCGGCAATCGCATAGACATTATCAACCGAAAAGCCGACAATAGCCGTCCGATGCGGCAGTCTGCTTATCTTTTTCGAACCTGTATAGGATAATTGGCTCATCCGCTCCCGGCGCACGAATTCGACGCCGGGGACCAGCGCGGCAATCGGCCCACGCATGGTGTCCGAGCCCAGAAACAGCGTCTCGTGCGTGCCGCGCATCCGCAACAGGCGGTCGGTAAAAACATGGCCGCGTTCGGGGTCGGCGCAAAGTTGGATTTCATCAACTGCGACGAAATCGGCCCCCATGCCCTCGGGCATGGCTTCGACCGTGCAGACCCAATACTGCGCGCGCGTCGGCACGATGCGTTCCTCGCCCGTGACCAGCGCCACCAAAGAAGGTCCGCGAATGGCAACGATCTTGTCGTAAACCTCGCGCGCAAGCAGACGCAGCGGCAGACCGATCACCCCTGATCGGTACCCCAACATCCGTTCGATGGCATAGTGGGTCTTGCCTGTGTTGGTCGGGCCAAGAATGGCCGCAACCCGTGCGCTCAGGGCCATTGGGCCGACTTTCCTAATTCAGAGCGTAACGCCCTTCACTTCGCGTTCGAGCCGTTCGAGCGCTTTCATTACGTCCTCATCATACGGCCGAATTTCAAGTACCCTTTGATAGGCCTCATAGGCAAGCGCCGGATGACCGGTCTGTTCGTGCACCGCGCCGACCCCGCGCAGCGCCGCAAAATGGTGCGGGTTCAACGCCAGAACCCGCTCCAGCGCATCCATCGCAGGACCGTAACGCTCGGCCTGATAGTACGCCAGGGCCAGACCGTGCCAGCCTTCCGCAAAGTCAGGCGCATGATCGGTCAGGGCGCGGAAATGCTCGGCGGCTTCGGCAAATTTCTGCACTTCCAGCGCGTCGTTGCCACGTTTGAGCAACAAATCCATCGCTGCAGAGCCGGATTTTGACCATTCATCAATGATTTGCCGCTCCAATCGGTCGGCGGCGGCCGCATCCTCGGCGGCCCCGAGCTGTCGCAACAACTCTTCGGCGCGGCTTTCCGCCGATGCCCCCAAGGGTAGGGAAATCATGACTAGGGCAACAAGTGCCGCAAGGGTAAATTTGAACTTCATTTTGCCTGCGCTCATAGTGTGCCATCAGTGTAGCCCCTGTGCGCCGATTTTCCAGCGCACGAAACCGAGAGGATAAACTATGAGCGAGACTCTAACCGCGGCCGTCACGGCTTTGAACGAAAAACTGGCGGGCGAAGGGTTTGATGGCACCGCTAAATTCGTTCTCGGCGATGAAGGCAGCCTGATGATCGATTCGGATGGCGCGCGGATTGGTGATGACGATGCGGACGTGACGCTCAGTGCGGATGTCGACACGTTCCAACAGATTTTCGAGGGTGAGACGAACCCGACCAACGCCTTTATGTCGGGCAAGCTGACTGTGGATGGTGATATGGGCGCCGCGATGCGGCTGGCCTCATTACTAGGATAAAGCGATGCTGACCTCTGCCCCTTTCCATGCCGATCTGGCCGAAGGTCCCGCACATTCGCGGGCATACTGGATCACGGCTTCCGATGGGCTGCGCCTGCGCATCGCCCATTATCCGGCAGGTGAAGGGGCACAGGGCACGGTTTTGTTGTTTCCTGGCCGCACCGAATATGTCGAGAAATACGGCCGGACCGCCGCCGATCTGGCGGCGGCAGGCTATCACACGCTGGCGATCGACTGGCGCGGTCAGGGACTGGCCGACCGGATGCTGAATGACCCCCGCACCGGGCATGTCCATGTTTTCGAAGACTATCAGCTTGATGTATCGGCAATGCTGCATACGGCAGCTGAATTGGGACTGCCGCAACCGATGCACCTGATAGCCCATTCCATGGGTGGCTGCATAGGCCTGCGCGCCGTGATGGACGGGCTGCCGGTGAAGTCCTGCGTCTTTACCGGGCCGATGTGGGGTATCCGCATCGCCGAGCCGCTGCGCCCCGCCGCATGGGCGCTGTCTTGGGGCAGCAAGCAGATGGGCCTGTCGCATCATTACGCCCCCGGCACCGGCATCGACAGCTATGTCGCCTCCGCTCCGTTCGAAGACAACCTGCTGACCACCGACCCTGAAATGTGGGATTACATGCGCCGTCAGATACTTGCCCGGCCCGAGCTGCAACTTGGCGGCCCTTCGCTGGGCTGGCTGCACGAAGCGCTGAGCGAGACCCGCATGCTGGCCCGCCGCCCCTCTCCAACGCTGCCTTGCCTGTGTTTCACCGGCACAAATGAGCGGATCGTCGACATCCCACGTATCCAATCGCGCATGGCCCACTGGCCCGGCGGAAAGCTGATCATGGTCGACAAGGGCGAACATGAAATCCTTATGGAAAGCAGCGACATGCGCCAGAGCGTCACGCAACAGATGCTGGCGCTATTCGATGGCAGCGCAAGAAAGCGCGCCTTGACCGCCTGATCTGGCAAACCACGCGCACTGCCCTATAATTGCCGGATGGCGGACCCTCTTCTCAGCTTTACCGACCGAGGAATTTACTGCGCGCGCGGCGATTTTCATATCGACCCGTGGCGCCCGGTTGCGCGCGCATTGATCACTCATGGGCACGCCGACCACGCCCGCCCGGGCCACGAGGCCTATTTGTGCAGCCATGCGGCCCTGCCCGTCATGCGCCACCGGCTGGGCGATATCAGCGCCGAAGGCATTGCTTACGGCGAAACACGCGAGATTGGCGGCGTCACGGTCTCATTCCATCCCGCCGGGCATATCCCCGGCTCGGCCCAGATCCGCGTCGCCCACAAGGGCGAGGTCTGGGTGGTCTCGGGCGATTACAAGACCACGCCAGACGGTTTGTGCGAAGCCTTCGAGCCGGTTTCCTGCCAGCACTTCATCACCGAATGCACCTTTGGTCTACCGGTTTTCAAATGGGCGCCGCAACAAATGGTGGCCAACGAAATCAACAGCTGGTGGGAAGCGCAGGCCCGCGCGGGCGGCTATGCTCTGCTCGGGGCCTATTCGCTGGGAAAGGCGCAACGATTGCTTCGGATGATCGACCCAGGCATCGGTCCGATCCTGACCCATGGAGCGGTCGAAGCCACCAACGCAGTGCTGCGCGCTCAGGGGTACGACTTACCAACCACCCATCAGGTGACCCCCGACATGGATATCAAAGCGCAGGCAGGCGCGCTGGTAATCGCGCCGCCCGCCGCCCTTGGCAGCGCCTGGGCACGGCGGTTCAAAGGCGCGTCTACCGGGTTTGCCAGCGGTTGGATGCGGCTGCGCGGGGTGCGGCGGCGGCGCGGCCCGGATCGCGGATTTGTCGTCTCGGACCATGCCGATTGGGAGGGGCTGCTGGACGCCATCAAAGCCACCGGCGCGGAAAACATCTACGCCACACATGGTTACACCGAGATCTTTGCGCGGCACCTGTTGGAACTGGGCTATAACGCGCAGGTCGTTCCGACCGAATTCGGCGGCGAAGACGATAGCCCCGAGACCGAGGCCGCCTGAGACATGCAGGACTTTGCCCGGCTTTTCATCAGCATTGACCAGACCACGAAAACCAAAGCGAAAACAGAGGCTTTGGCAGAGTACTTCAGTCAAGCCGATGATCACGACAAACTTTGGACGATTGCGCTGTTTTCCGGCAGGCGCCCAAAGCGCGCCGTAACCACAACCCAGTTGCGCGAATGGGCCGCCGAACGGGCGGAGCTGCCACTTTGGCTGCTGGAGGAAAGCTATCCGATCGTCGGAGATCTGGCTGAAACCATCGCTCTGATCCTGCCGCCCGAGGTGGAGAACACTAACAAAGGATTAACCCATTGGATCAATTATTTGCGAAACCTAACGAATGTTGAACTTGAAGACAGGAAGGCGCAAATCCTTGCCGCATGGGACCAGTTGGACGCGACGCAAAGGTTTCTTTTCAACAAGCTGATCACCGGTGGCTTTCGCATTGGGGTCAGCCAGAAACTCATGACCCGCGCGCTGGCCACGGCCACCGGGCAGGACGAGGCGACGCTGGCGCTGAAACTTATGGGCGGCTGGACGCCCGAAACGGTCACCTTTCATTCCCTGATAGAGGCCGACAACCCGCAGGCCGATGAAAGCCGTCCCTATCCCTTTTACCTTGCCTATCAATTGGACGGTCTGCCGCGCGATCTGGGCGATCCCGCAGACTGGCAGGCCGAATGGAAATGGGATGGTATTCGCGGCCAATTGATCCTGCGCGCTGGCAGTCATCACCTTTGGTCGCGCGGCGAAGAGCTGATCACAGACCGCTTTCCCGAGTTTGCCCGCGCGGCGGATTTTCTGCCCCCTGGCACGGTTCTGGATGGCGAGATTGTCACATGGGACGGCGCCCAGCCGATGAGTTTTGCAACCCTTCAACCCCGGATCGGTCGCAAAACCGTGCCCAGGAAGCTGCTGAAAGAAGCGCCCGTGATCCTTCTGGCCTACGACCTTCTGGAGCACGCGGGCGAGGATTTGCGCAACATCCCATTGACTGATCGCCGCGCAAAACTGGACGCGTTGCTGCACGACCTTCCGGATGAGGCAGCGGTGCGCGTCTCTCCGATGATCGCCTTTGCGGAATGGGACGATCTGGCGCAAATCCGCGCCACCTCGCGCGACAAGAAGGCCGAGGGCCTGATGCTGAAGCGCAAGGACAGCCCCTATTTGTCGGGCCGCAAAAAAGGCGACTGGTGGAAATGGAAGCTGGATCCGCTGACCGTGGATGCGGTGATGATCTATGCTCAGCAGGGTCACGGGCGCCGCGCCAATCTGTTCACCGATTTCACGTTTGCCCTCTGGCAAGGCAACGAGTTGGTGCCCTTCACAAAGGCCTATTCCGGCCTGACGGATGCCGAATTCGCCCAGATCACCGCCTGGGTGCGCAAGAACACCCTGCAACGCTTTGGCCCCGTGCGGCAGGTGCGCCCCGAGCATGTGTTCGAGATCGCCTTTGAGGGGATTCAGGCCAGTCCTCGGCACAAATCCGGTATCGCGCTGCGCTTTCCTCGCATGGCGCGATGGCGGCACGACAAGTCCCCGCAAGAGGCAAACAGCCTACGCGATTTGCAGAAGATGCTGGCGCTATACGGCTGAAATCCGCGCAAAAATTGCCCGTCCGCCTGTCAGCCCGGCAGATCACCTTTTGCCGCCCGGCCAAGCGTGCCATTCTGTCTGTCCCTATTTTCGGAACGCAACCATGCCCCTTTCTGATCGGCTAAAAGCAATCCCCCTTGTCGCGCTCGCTTTTAGCGCAGTCCCAGCTTTCGCGCAGTCCTTACACCTGGCCGGTGAGGCTTCGGTCAGCGCCACCACGGTCGCCGATGATCCAGCAATTGGCCGCTTGGATTTCGACCTGACATTTCCGCTGGCCGCACAGCGCGGCCTGCCGCTGTCTCTGGAAATCGGTGCCTTCGCGTATGTCCTGCCGCAAAAGCGCCCGCATGAAACCTATGTGGCGCTGGCTTGGGACGAGCGCTTGCGGCTGGGTGTGGTGCGTCCCGCTTATGACTTTGTGCTGCCGTCTGTCTTTGCCCGCCACGCACCCTATCTGGCCTATGCCCGGGCCGAATACGCCCGCGCCTACACAACGACCAATGCTATGCGCCGCACTGCAGTCCCTTGGGGCCTGTCTTACACCGATCAAAGCGACACCGTAAAATGGGCGGCCTCAGCTCACAACGCCAGCAAGGGCGGCTTTCGCAGCGCCTCGCTCGCAGCGCGGTGGGACCGTGGCGAATGGCAATTGGCCGCTGCGGCCGAGTGCGTCTGGGATTTCACCGGCGCGCACGGCGGCACCAACGCCAAACTGGGCGCAAGCTGGACAGGCGCCCCCTGGACCGTTGGCGCGGCCTACTTGCACCCCGGGGCCGAAAAACTGCCCGACGCGGTTTCGCTTGACGTCAGCTATCAGATCAATTCGCATCTGAGCCTATCGGGCTTTGGCGAGGTCACCGACAAGGGGCAAGACGACGCCTTTGGCATCGCGGCGGAATATGCCCTGCCGCCCAAAGCTGCGCTGTCCCTGGCCGCCACGCAATGGCACGGCGACACAGGCCTGCACCTGACCCTGAGCCGCCACTTCTAGGCCGACCGGACAGACAGTCTGCGCCAGTCCCAATTGCGTCCTGCCCGGCGATTTTAACCGAAAACCGGTTCCCACTTTTCCGTTTGCGCACTATGTCATGGGCAACAGACAAGAGGACACCATGAAGCACAGCCATTTTCCCCAGCCCAAACCGCTTTTCGATGCCAATGCCAGCGCGGGCGGAAAGGACCTTGGCAAGCTGCCCGAGTGGGATCTGACCGATCTTTACCCTTCCGAAGACGCCCCAGAACTGAAGCGCGATCTGGACTGGCTGGAGCAAGCCTGCGCCAGTTTCGCCGCCGACTACGAAGGCAATCTGGCCAGCCTCGACGCCGCCGGTTTCCTTGAGGCCGTGCACCGTCACGAGAAGATCGAGAACATCGCCGGGCGGATCATGTCTTTTGCCGGTCTGCGCTATTATCAGATGACGACGGATGCCGAGCGCGCCAAGTTCCTGTCCGACACGCAGGAAAAGATCACCATCTACACCACCCCGCTGGTCTTTTTCACGCTCGAACTGAACCGGCTGGACGATGGCCATCTTGACGGACTGTTCGCCAGCAACGCCGATCTGGCCCGTTATAAACCCGCCTTTGATCGCATCCGCGCGATGAAGCCCTATCAACTGTCCGACGAGCTGGAGAAATTCCTGCACGATCTGGGGGTTGTCGGCGACGCATGGGAACGGCTGTTCGACGAAACCATCGCCGGGTTGAATTTTGAGATCGACGGCGAAGAGCTGAACATCGAAAGCACCCTGAATTTCCTGACCGAGCAGGACCGCTCCAAACGCGAAGCCGCCGCTCAGGAACTGGCCCGCGTCTTTCAGGACAACATCAAGATCTTTGCCCGTGTCCACAACACGCAGGCCAAGGAAAAGGAAATCATGGATCGCTGGCGTGGGATGCCGACCGCGCAAACCGGCCGCCACCTGTCAAACGATGTCGAGCCCGAGGTCGTGGAGGCGCTGCGCAATGCTGTGGTCGCCGCCTACCCGCGCCTGTCGCACCGCTACTACGCGCTCAAGGCCAAGTGGCTGGGTCTCGATACCATGCAGGTCTGGGACCGCAACGCGCCGCTGCCGATGGAAAGCACGCGCACCGTCGGTTGGGACGAAGCGCGCGAGACCGTGATGAACGCCTACAACGCCTTCGATCCGCGCATGGGCGAAATCGCTCAGCCCTTCTTTGACAAAGGTTGGATCGACGCGGGCGTGAAGCCCGGCAAGGCCCCCGGCGCCTTTGCCCACCCAACCGTCACTGACGTACACCCCTATGTGATGCTGAACTACCTTGGCAAACCGCGCGACGTGATGACCCTCGCGCACGAACTCGGCCACGGCGTGCATCAGGTGCTGGCCGCCGGACAGGGCGAGATGCTGGCCTCAACCCCGCTGACGCTGGCAGAAACCGCATCGGTCTTTGGCGAGATGCTGACTTTCCAGCGCATGCTGGCGAACGCGAAGGATGACGCGGAGCGCAAAGTCATGCTGGCGGGCAAGGTCGAGGATATGATCAACACGGTCGTACGCCAGATCGCCTTCTACGACTTTGAATGCAAGCTGCACGAGGCCCGCCGCGGCGGCGAGCTGACCCCCGAGGACATCAACGCGTTGTGGATGTCCGTTCAGGCCGAAAGCCTTGGTCCGGTCTTCGACTACATGCCCGGGTACGAGACCTTCTGGGCCTATATCCCGCACTTCGTGCACTCGCCCTTCTACGTCTATGCCTATGCCTTTGGCGACGGTCTGGTGAACGCCCTCTACGCCGCCTATCAGGAACAGCCTGAGGGCTTTCAGGACAAGTATTTCGACATGCTCAAGGCGGGCGGATCAAAACACCATTCCGACCTGCTGGCCCCCTTCGGGCTTGACGCCTCGGACCCCAAATTCTGGGACAAGGGCCTGTCGATGATCGAAGGCTTCATCGACCAGCTGGAGGCGATGGAGGGGTGAAGTCCGATCCGCAACGCGACAAAGGATGAAGCTGAACAGCCTGCTTTCCAGTGGAAAGCAGGCCCGCTGAACGGGGAACCCTTGAGGCCGGAACGGACAACGCAGATGCGGACAAGAGCTTGCCAGAACCAATAAGGTTTTGCTGAAGGTTTCTTGCCCGACTAACCGAATGAGTTTGGGTAAGCCTGCATGCGATGACAAAAATCATTGTTTGTGACAGGCAGTTATTGTCCGCTGTGGGGGCGATGCGGTCAGCGCAGGGAACGAAGTTTGAACAGAAGTATTGCAGACATTGGCATGGAGGCCAGTGCAGCGGCGAGCAGCGTGTCAGGAATCGAGAATGCGGTGTAGAAGATCGATGCGCAATCGAGGCTCGCGAGGAAAAGCGAAAAGCACGTTGAAAGCACGCAGAGTGCGAACGCGACGATCTCGTACCCGGCAACCCGGCGTTTGAAGCGAAACACCCTGACAACCATCGGGATCGAGAAAACTGCAAAGGCGAAAAGCATCGCGTCATCGTCGCCCCCCGAACTCAAAAGATTGCGGCAGAAGAATGGGCCACCTTGAGAGGGCGAAGCTAGACCGGCAGAAAGATCACCGATTTTGACACCGACAAACGCCATCAGAAACAACAGCGCGGCGTAGGTCAGAGATGCGATTTGGTACTTGGTTTTCACTACTATCAATCACAGTTTCACATGTTGTGTTTGGGGCCTGCACAATCGAGTTGAAGCTTGAAACCGCGCAAGAAAGGTCAGAACGCATACGTTTGGATCACCGGCGAAAAACACGTTTAGACCCGACACCCTACCCCTCGATCATCTCCACACGCGTTGCGTGGCGGCCACCTTCGAACTCGGTCTCAAGGAACGCATCGACGATCTCCAGCGCCAGACCTTCGCCGACGACACGCGCGCCCAGCGCCAGCATGTTGGCGTCGTTATGCGCGCGGATCATGCGGGCCGAGAATGTCTCGGCGCAAACACCACAGCGGATGCCCTGCACCTTGTTGGCGGCCATCATGATGCCCTGTCCGGTGCCGCACACCACGATGCCAAAGTGGCAATCGCCGGAAGCGACGCGCTCGGCGGCGGCCTTGCCGTGCAGTGGGTAATGCGTGCTTTCGGTCGTGACCGGGCCGATGTCCTCGACGTCCCAGCCCTGTGCGGCGATATGCTTGGCGATGGCCTGACGCAACTCGATGGCGGCGTGGTCACTGGAAAGAACGATGCGTTTTTCGGCAGTCATGGTCTGTTGATCCTGTCTAAGGGCTGCACGGCACTGCGATCAGGCCCGCGCCCGATGCCTGTCGGTTTTGATCGCCAGCGCGCAAAATCGCAAGCCCCCTGCCTGCGTCACTTCAACTGGCTGTCCTTGGAGCCGCGACGGTTGAACCCGCCGCGCGGCACCTCCCGCCCCTGCCTCTCGGATGCGCAGTCGATACACAGCTTGACCCCCGGCAACGCCAGTCGGCGCTTTTCCGGGATTTCCTCGCCGCATTCGGCGCATTCCGTCAGGCTTTCGCCCACAGGGCTGCGCCGGGCCTTCAGGCGGGCCAGTTCGTCCGCGATGGACGCCTCGATCTGTTCGTTCACCGCGCCGTCGCGGCTCCATCCTCCGGCCATGGGTCGCCCTCCGCTTGCCCGCACAGCTTAGCGAAGCCTGTGATCGTCCGAAACTGTTTTGAAACTTTCTGGCGCCAGCCTACGTATATCTCTCAAACACCCGGAGGTTTGCGATGATCCGTTCCCTGCTTTTGGCCATTGGCCTGTCCCTTGCCGCGCTGCCCGCCTCAGCCGGTTTCAGCTTTGCCAATATCGACGGCGGCACCATTGATCTGGATGATTACAAGGGCCACCCGGTTCTGGTGGTCAACACCGCCTCGCGCTGCGGGTTCACGCCGCAATACGACGGGTTGCAGGCGCTCTATGATCGCTACCGTGATCAAGGGCTGGTGGTTCTGGCCGTGCCGTCGGACGACTTCCGGCAGGAATTGTCCTCGGCCGAAGCGGTCAAGGATTTCTGCGCGGTCAACTTCAACCTGACCCTGCCGATGACCGATATCACCCATGTCAAAGGCACGCAGGCGCATCCTTTCTATCAATGGCTGCGCGACACGAAGGGGTTTGAGCCGTCGTGGAACTTCAACAAAGTACTGCTTTCGCCCGAGGGGCAGCCGGTCGCGACCTTTGGCAGCACCGCACGTCCGCTGTCGCGCAAGATCACCAGCCAGATCGAGGCAATGCTGAAATAAGTAACGCCCCCGCCTAAGGTGACCCGGGCGGGGGCGATTTGCGGTCATCAGGACGCATCAGGCTTTGCTGAGCATCCCCCAGATCTGATCTTTCAACGCCGCACGCTGCTTGCGCAGTTGCTCTTCGGCCAGCTGTTCCATCGGCTCGACATTCGTCTCGGCGCGATGCACCTGCCGGTTGATCTCGTGATATTCGTCGGCCAGCTTGGAAAAATGCGCATCCGTCTGTTTCAGCGCGCTCATCTGTTCGACCTTGTCAGGGAATTCTTCTGCAAGCTCATGGGGTGTATGCGACATTGGCGTCTCCTTCGATTTGACTGTTCGAATAAGAGATTGAGGCTTTCGCGCCCGCGCCACCTTGACCCTGATCAAGCCGCCGAAAAACTTTGCAAAAGGCTGCGCAAAAATCAGTGAACGGCGCGGCGCCAGCCTGCGGACTGCGCTTCGGCTTCGGTGCAAAACCACCTTTCGCCTTTTGCCTCGGAGATGCGGGTCCGATCATACCATTCCTGCCCCGGAAGATGGTAAATAAGCGCGCCATTGTTCTGGCTGATGTTGCCCTTGATCCGGCAATCTTCGGGGCCGCCGCGTGCGTTCCAAAGGGTCCGCGCCTTACGCGAGGCGGATCGGAAGGCGTCAGGCGATTGCACCCCGACCGCGTGCAACCCGCGCCCAGCCTGTGCCGCATCGCGTTCATCGCCCGCATAGTCGAGCGCGTATTTGAGATAGGCAAAGGCCAGTCCGCTTTGCACCAGCGCCTGCCCCATATCTTCGCCGTCCACCGCGCAGCGCGCCACCGTACGGCCATAGCGGTCACGGTCCAGCGCCTCGCAATCGGCCACGCGCCCGGCATAGCGTGCCCGCACCTCGCCCGAGGACCAAGCCCCGCAGGCCCACATCGGAATGCCTTCCCCACCACACATCTGATCGCTTTCAGGCGCGTCGATCCCGTAAAGGCGCACCCGCTCACCGGCGATTTCAACCGTATCGCCGTCAATCACCCGCATCTTGCCGACAAGATCAGCAAAAGCTGGCTGGCTGAGGAATAGCAGAACGAGAAGTGAACAAATTCTTAACATTCGGTTAATTTCGGGACTCTAGCCCCGGAATTCAACCGATTCCCCTCGAAAAGGTTAATGCGTGATGCTCAGCGCTGCGAGTTCTGCCAATCCGGATGCATCCAGGGTTCGCTGTTGTCGCTGGGCAATTGCCGCCCCAACACATGATCCGAGATCTTTTCGCCCACCATGATCGAGGGCGCGTTCAGATTGCCGTTAGTGATGCGCGGGAAAACCGAACTGTCGGCGACGCGCAGCCCCTCAACGCCGATCACCCGGCCTTGCGGGTCCACCACCGCGCCGGGATCATCGGCCCGCCCCATGCGGCAGGTGCCACAGGGATGATAGGCGCTTTCGACCTCGTCGCGGATAAAGGCATCAAGGGCCTCGTCCGATTGCACGGCGTCACCGGGTTGGATTTCATGACTGCGGTAGGGGGCAAAGGCGTCTTGCCCGAAAATCTCGCGCGTCAAGCGGATCGCTCGGCGGAAATCCTGCCAATCCTGGTCAGTGCTCATGTAGTTGAAGAAAATCTTTGGCGCCTCGGCCGGATCAGCAGACCGCAAAGTGACCGCCCCGCGTGAAGGCGAGCGCATCGGACCGACATGAGCCTGAAACCCGTGACCTTCGGCGGCGACCTTGCCGTCATACCGGACCGCAAGCGGCAGGAAATGGTATTGGATATCCGGGTAATCCACGCCCGCCTGCGAGCGGATAAAGCCCGTGCTTTCAAACTGGTTGCTGGCCCCCGGCCCGTCGCGGCGCAGCAGCCAGCGCGCGCCGACATAGGCCTTGCCCAGAAGGTTCCAGTATTTGAACAGGCTCACCGGCTGGCTGGCCGCCATCTGAAGATACAGTTCAAGATGGTCCTGAAGGTTCTGCCCTACCCCGGCGCGATCCGCGATTGGCGTGATCCCGTGTTCGGCCAGATGCGACGCCGGTCCAACACCTGACAGCAGCAAAAGCTGGGGCGAATTGATGGCCCCGGCGCTGAGGATCACCTCGCGCGTGGCTTCGATCACCTCGGTGCGGCCTTTGCGGGCAATCTCAACGCCCGTCGCGCGGCCATCGCGGAACACCACGCGCTGCGCAAGGCCATTTACCACCTGCGCCCCCAGCGCCTGCGCCGGGCGCAGATAGGCCTTGGCCGCCGACCAACGCGCGCCCTGCCAGACGGTCATCTCAAAGGGGCCAAACCCTTCTTGCTGATGGCCGTTGTAATCACCGGTGACGGGATAGCCCGCCTGCTGGCCCGCTTCGACAAACGCCTGCACCAACGGGTTGTCCCGCTTGCCGCGCGTGACGTGCAAGGGGCCATTGGTGCCGCGCCAAGCCGGATCGCCGCCGTGGCCACCGTCATGCCAGTTTTCCTGACGTTTGAAATAGGGCAGCACATCGGCAAAGCCCCAGCCATCGGCCCCCTGATCGCGCCAGAAGTCATAGTCGCGGGCGTGGCCGCGCACATAAATCATGCCGTTGATGCTGGACGATCCGCCAAGGACCTTGCCGCGCGGACAGGCCAACCGTCGCCCGCCCAGATGCGGTTCGGGTTCGGACTGATAGCCCCAGTCATAGCGCTTCATGCTCATAGGGTAGGACAGTGCGCCCGGCATGTTGATGAAAGGGCCCCAGTCGCTGCCGCCATGTTCGATCACGATGACGGAGCGGCCTGCCTCGGCCAGGCGATAGGCCATGGCGCAGCCCGCGCTGCCCGCGCCAACAACTACGTATTCAGCTTGCATTGCCGCACCTCATTTGCGCTCGAGGCGGGCCGGCGTGTCGTTTGCCACCGGTTCAGCCCGCGCCTGCCTTGCCTGTCCCTGCGCTTATTCCCCGCGCGGAAAGCGTTGATTTTCTTCGACATCGTTCAGGTCCATGTGGTTGCGCATGTAGCGCTCCGAGGCCTTTTGCAGCGGCTGGAAATCCCAAGGGTAATACCCCCCCTGCCGCAACGCTTCGTACACCACCCAGCGACGGGCCTGAGACTGCCGCACCTCGGCGTCGAACCGTTCGAGATCCCAGCGCTCGGCGGCCATCTGGCGGAACCGTTCCAGAACCGCGGCATGTTCGGGCGCCTCGGCCAGATTGGTCAGCTCGTGCGGATCCGCCTCGAGGTCAAAAAGCTGCTCGGGGTCCAAGGCGCAGTTGGTGTACTTCCACTGGCCCTGCCGAAGGGCCACCAAAGGCGAATAAGACGCCTCGGCCGCGTATTCCATCGCCACCGGGCTGACGCGCGTGCCACCGGTCAACAGCGGCACAAGGCTTTCGCCCTCGGTCCAGGGCATGACCTCGCTCATGTCCACGCCGGCCAGATCGCACAGGGTTGGACAGACGTCGATGTTGCTGACCGGAGCCTTTACGCTGCCCCCCTGACCGCCCGGCAGAGCGATCATCATCGGCACCCGCGCGCTGCCTTCGTAAAAGCACATCTTGAACCACAGCCCGCGTTCACCCAGCATGTCGCCGTGGTCGCTGACAAAGACGACGACGGCCTCTTGGCGCGTGTCTTCAAGGGTTTGCAGCAACACCCCGATCTTTTCATCAAGGTACGAGATATTGGCGAAATAGGCCCGGCGCGAACGGCGGATGTCTTCGTCCGTGATGTCGAAACTGCGCCAATCGTTGGCGTCGAAAATGCGCTTTGCGTGGTTGTCGTGATCCTCGTAGGGCATCGCGGGCACCACGGGATCAAGGTGTTCGCAATCCTCGTACATGTCCCAGAACTTCTTTCGGGCGACATAGGGATCATGCGGATGGGTAAAGCTGACGGTCAGACACCAGGGCCGGTCGTCCTTGCCGCGTGCAAGATCATAGATCTTCATTTTGGCGAAATGCGCGACCTCGTCGTCATACTCCATCTGGTTGGTGATCTCGGCCACGCCAGCGCCCGTGACGCTACCCATGTTGTGATACCACCAGTCGATGCGTTCGCCGGGCTTGCGGTAATCCGGGGTCCAGCCGAAATCGGCGGGGTAGATGTCAGTGGTCAGGCGCTCCTCAAAGCCATGCATTTGGTCGGGACCGACAAAATGCATCTTGCCGGACAGGCAGGTGAAATACCCCGCGCGGCGCAGGTGGTGGGCATAGGTCGGGATATCACTCGCGAACTCGGCGGCGTTGTCATAGACCCGTGTCATGCTGGGCAACTGGCCAGACATATAGCTGGCGCGCCCGGGTGCGCAGAGCGGACTGGCCGTATAGGCATTGGCAAAGCGCGTGGCGCGTTTGGCCAGCGCCTTGAGGTTCGGCGCGTGGAGCCACTCTGCCGGGCCGTCCGGAAACAGCGTCCCGTTCAACTGGTCAACCATCACGATCAGAATATTCGGTTTCATGAAGTTTCTCCCATCATGGCATAGGCAGATTTCAGAACCCGGTCCGCTGCCCCTTCGATACCGCCCCCGGCCAGCGCGGCGCGCAGATACACCCCGTCGATCATCGCCGAGAGCGCCTCGGCCACAGGTTCGGGATTGGTGCAGCGCGGGCGCAGGGCGTGAATCAGGTTGGACCGCAGTCGGGATTGATAGATCCGCAACAGGCGCGCAGCCTCGGTGTCGCTTTGGGCAAGGACGTAGAAATTGAGCCAGGCGGCAATGGTCGCGGGCTGGAAACAGCTGTCAGCGAAATTCGCCGCCACGATGGCCTCGAGTCTGCGGCCCTTGGGCGCCTTGGCCAAAGCTTGCCGGACCTCACTGCTGTAGTCCGTCAGGATTTGGCGCATGGCCGCCAGAAATATCTGGGCCTTGCCGCCAAAATAGTGGTGCGCCAATGCGCTGGACATGCCCGCGCGTTTGGCGATCTGGCTCACCGTCACATCAAGCGAGCCTGCCTGCCCGATCTCTTCGACCGTGGCGGCAACAAGCGCTGCGCGGCGTATGGGTTCTTGTCCGACCTTTGGCATAGCGCCTTGGTGCCGGTTATTGACTGGCCAGTCAATCAAAATCCAGAGGAGAATAGCAACGCGCCGGATTGAAGCCCATCATTCTCTGCCCAATGCCCGGCGCAGAGGCAAAACGGCACGCACAAAGCGCAGATCGGATGTCATCGCCAAGGGCCAATTGGGCCCGCGGCACTTTCACAGGCCATCCCTTGCCTGCAAGCAGCCGTTTTCCCGGCCGAGGCCGGTGTTCAAGAAAGTTCAGGCTTCGATGGTGCCCAGCAGGACATTCTGCGGCAGGCGGGCGACTTCGATACCGCTGTCCGTCCGGCGCAGGTTGTAGCCATAGCCACGCATCCGAAAGCGCCACTCGGCTTCCGACAGAACCTTCTCGCGCTCGCTAAGAAGGAATGCCTCGATCTCATGCATATTCTCGGTCAACTTATTCTCCGCAAACATTTTGTGTACTCCGACGTTAAATGCTGTGGGTTACACACTGTTTAAGGAATTGGGCTCAATTGTGCCGCGCTTGGGGATTTTTCAAGATATGGAAACAATCGCCGATTTCCGAGGTTTCTATGCACTACTTGACGCACCGCAAACCCAGCTATCACGCTGATATCAAATACCAATCTGCGATCGACGAAAAAGCCTAAATTAGAGTTTTATCTCGCCGACAGCGGGGGTAACACGGCGTTTCAACACCGCTTCGCGCCACGTGATAAAGACCACGGCGCCCAAAATCAGCGCTCCGCCGGCGATCACCCAAGGGTCGGCGGGTTCGCCAAAGAACAGTGCGCCCAGCAACACGGACCAAACCAATTGCAAAAAGGTAATCGGCTGGGTCACCGTGATCGGCGCCGCCGCAAAAGCCAGCGTCATGGTGTAATGGCCAGCCGTGGCAAAGCAGGCGACACCAAACAGAATGCCCAGATCCCCCCATGACGGCCATACCCAGACCGCAAAGGCCATGGGCGCCAGACCAATCGTCACCGTGACTGACAGCATACCGACAACCACAGCCGCGTTCACCTCGCTCGAAAATATCTTGGCCAGCAGGTACGAGATCGAAAAGACAAAAGCGGTACCCAACATGGCGATATGGCCCGCGTCGAGTTCGCGAAACCCGGGGCGCAGGATGATCAGCGCCCCTACCAAGGCCGCCGCAATGGCCGCGATTCGCCGCAGGGCCAGTTTTTCGCCAAGGAAAAACACCGCGAGGATCGTGACATAGACCGGATTGAGGTAGTTCAACGCCGTCACCTCGGCGATCGGGATACGGGTCATCGCATAGAACCACATGGCAACCCCGACAGAATGCACAACGCCGCGCAGGGTAAACAGCTTCCACAGGCGCGGGGTCATCTTGGCTGTGCGGATCGACGGCCACATCGGGATCAGAAAGACAAGCCCCAGCAGATACCGCAAAAAGGCAGATTCCGCGGCGGGCACACGCCCCCCCAGCGTTTTGACAAGCGCCGTAACCGCCACAAAGCAAAGCCCCGTGAACATCATCCAGAAAATGCCAAGTCCCGGGCGCTGCGCTGCGTCTGTCTCCATAGGAACAGGCTTAGAGCATCTGTCAGCAGGGACAAGCCCCTAGCCCAAAAGCCGTTTTACCATGATGGCACAGGCAGTCGGGCTGATGATCTGATCCCCCCTGCGCCACGCTGCGGGTTGCGAGGCTGGAAACACGTCAGCGCCGCACCAGGGCCTCCAGCAGTACGCCGATGCGGAACAGCAGCCGGTCCTTACGCTCGGCCAGTTGCCGGATTGTCATCCGCCGGCGCCGCACAACGGCCCGCGCAAGGCGGAATTCGGCCCGCCGTTTACGGTCCAGCCACGCCTTGGGCAACACCCGCCGCACTGCTTTCCACAGCCAGCCCAATTGCAGAAAGGCCAGCATCTTGAAGGCGGTCTTTTGCACACTGACCCAAAGCGATTTGCCCAAGGCCGCTGCCGCCGCAGCCAGCCACAGCGGCAACTTGACCGAGAAAAGCACCAGCCACAGACCCAGCGATGTCACCGACAGCGCCAGCGTCACACACAGGATGATCCCCCAGGCCAGCGCCTTTTCCAAAGGCGACAGCGCCGCGAACCACGCCATCATGCGCGTGTGCAGGGTTTTCACCCCGACAAGATAGCCCTCGATAAAGGCTTTGAAGCGCCGCAGCAGAGCCCGCCCCATGACCAACGGCAGCACCGTGCTCATCAGCCATTTCTTGAGCAGTTCCACACGGAAAAACGCCGCGCCCTGCGATTTGAGCCAGACAAGAAGGACCGGCCATTCGATCATCCAAAGCTTTTTTCCCAGCACCTTGATCTGCACAAGGATCAGACCCAGTGCGATCAGCACCTCTTGGCCGAAATACCAAGTGGCCAGGGCCGATAGACCCACAGCCAAAAGCAAAAGACCCAGTGCCCTAAAATACATCAAGTGACCCAACCGGCGCGTTCAAAAGCAAAACGCGGCCGCAAGGGTCTGCGGCCGCGATAGGCTGGGGCTGTGCCCGTGATATGCACGCTGGGTGCATGGAAAAATCAGGCGTCTTCGAGCTGTGCCATGACCTCGTCCGAGGCTTCGAAATTGGTGGTGACGCGCTGCACGTCGTCGTCATCTTCGAGGGCTTCAACCAGCTTCATCAGCGACTGCATGCCGTCCAGATCCAGTTCGGTTGTGGTGGTGGGTTTCCACATCAGCTTGGTCGATTCCGACTCGCCCAGTTCAGCCTCAAGCGCGGTCGAAACCTCGTTCAGATCGGTGTCGGCGCAGCTGATGATATGGCCATCCTCACCGCTTTCCACATCCTCGGCGCCGGCTTCGATCGCGGCCATCATGATGGTGTCGGCATCGCCCGCGTCAACGGGATAGATGATCTCTCCCTTGCGTTCGAACATGAAGCCGACGCTGCCGGTTTCACCAAGATTGCCGCCGTTCTTGGTGAAGGTCGAACGCACGTTGGACGCGGTGCGGTTGCGGTTGTCGGTCATCGCCTCGACGATCACCGCCACGCCGTTCGGGCCATAGCCTTCATAGCGGATTTCTTCGTAATCTTCGCCCTCGCCGCCCAGCGCCTTTTTGATGGCGCGCTCGATATTGTCCTTCGGCATGGACTGCGATTTGGCTTCCTTGACCGCCAGACGCAGGCGCGGGTTCTTGTCGGGGTCCGGGTCACCCATCTTGGCTGCGATGGTGATCTCTTTGGAAAACTTCGAGAAAAGCTTTGCCCGCACCTTGTCCTGACGGCCCTTGCGGTGCTGGATGTTTGCCCATTTGGAATGGCCGGCCATGATGTTCGCCTCTTGCACGGAATTGATAAACTGCGGGTCTCTATAGGCCATGCAGGGCAGGCTTGCCAAGGGCGCGGCGTTGATGCCTCTTGGCAATTTGGACCCGCCATCTTAAGCCTCTGCCATGGCACGCTTTCTTATCCTGCAGCTGCGCCCCGAAACCGAGGCCAGCAACGACGAATACCAGGCCTTTCTGAACAAGGGCGGTCTGAGCGACGGGCAATGTCACCGCATCCGTCTGGATTGCGAGGATCTGCCCGAGGCACTGGACCCAAGCGATTACGCCGGGGTGATCGTGGGCGGCGGGCCGGGATGTGTGTCGGACCCACCCGAAAAGAAAAGCGCCGTCGAGGCCCGGATCGAAGCTGCCTGTCTGGCGATGATGCCTGCGATCACGCGACATGACGTGCCATTCATGGGCTGCTGCTATGGTATCGGCATTCTGGGGCATCATCTGGGCGCCGAGGTCAGCAAGGCGCGCTATGGTGAGGCGGTTGGACCTTCGACCTGCGCCAAGACGCCGGACGGTGCGGCCGATCCGCTGGTGTCGGCGCTTCCTGACCGTTTTGACGCTTTCGTGGGCCACAAGGAAGCCCTGCAAGAACTGCCCGATGGCGCTGTTCATCTGCTGTCATCTGCCCCCTGCCCGTTTCAGATGATCCGCTACGGTCAAAACGTCTATGCCACGCAGTTCCACCCCGAGGCGGATGCAAGCGGCTTTGAGACCCGCATCAAGATCTACAAGCATCGGGGGTATTTCCCGCCCGAGACGGCTGATGATCTGATCGCGATGTGCCGCGCGGCGGATGTGACATGGCCGGAAAAGATCCTCGAAGGCTTTGTCAGCAGATACCGCTAGCGCCCGTGGGGGCCAGCCCCCACACCCCCGGGATATTTGAAGACCGATGAAATCCGGCGTCGCTTTACAGCGGCCAGAACAGCGGGATGAGCAGAGCCGCCAACACGCCGACGCTGAGGTTCAGCGGCAGGCCGACCTTGAGGAAGTCCGAGAATTTGTAGCCGCCCGGACCGTAAACCAGCGTGTTGGTCTGATAGCCGATCGGCGTCGCAAAGGAACAGGAAGCGGCGATCATGACGGCCACCACCAGCGGGCGCGGATCGACCCCGATGGCTTGGGCCAGCGAAATCGCGATGGGGGTGACGACCACGGCAACCGCGTTGTTGGACACCGTTTCTGTCAGCACTGAGGTCAGCAGGTAGACCGCCCAGATCAGCACCGGCGCAGGCAGGTCCGCCATCAGCGGCGCAAGGCTGCCCGCGATCAATTGCACGGCGCCCGTCGACTCGAGCGCGGCGCCGATGGCCAGCATGGCGAAGATCAGCGCAAGAAGGCGGCCTTCGACAAAGGAAAACGCCTCGTCCGCGTCGATGCAGCGCGACAGCAGAACCACGGCCACGGCGATCACCGTCAGCGGCAGGATCGGGGCCACGCCCAAGGCAGACAGGATGACGATCCCGGCCAGGGCGGCCAGGGCGACAGGCGCGTGCCCGCGTCGGAACGCCCGCGCCGAGGGGTGCGAGACGTCGACCAGTTCCATTTCCTCGGCCAGACGCTGGATGTCATCCGGTGTCCCTTCCAACAGCAGGGTATCGCCGACGCGCACCACAAGCTGGTCAAGCTGTCGCCCGATGTTCTGGTTCCGGCGATGCACGGCCAGAGGATACACCCCGAAGCGGCGGCGCAGACGCAGCGCGCCCAACGAGCGGCCAACCATCTTGCAGCCGGGGGTGATCAGCACTTCGACGGTCGAGGTTTCCTTGGCCGAAACCTGATCCACCCGTTTCAGCGATTTATTGCGCTGAAGCGAAAGCAATTCGGTCATCTTGGTGCGCAACACAACCCGGTCGCCGACGTCCAGAGTGACGCCCTCAAGGTTGCGGCGCAGCGACTCGTCACCGCGGATCACGTCGATCAGGCGCACGCCTTCGCGTTTGAACAGCTGAACCCCCTGCACCTCGCGACCGATCAGGTCGGAATCCGGCGGAATCACCGCCTCGGTAAAGAACTTCATCCGAGACCGATCCGACAGCATCCCCGCCATCGAGGTCCGGTGCGGCAGCAAGAAGCGCCCTGCAACGGCCAGATAGGCCATCCCCCAGATCACAAGGATCAGCGCCAGCGGTGTCACCTCGAAAATGGTAAAGGGTTCAAGACCCTGCGTGCGCGCGACGCCATCGACCAGCAAGTTGGTCGAGGTCCCGATCAGCGTCGTTGTGCCGCCGAGGATCGCCGCATAGCTGAGCGGGATCAGCAGTTTGGAGGGGGCAATACCCAGCGCCTTGGCAATCTGGACAAAGACCGGCAGCATCACGACAACGACCGGCGTGTTGTTCATGAAGGCCGAGGCCACGACCACCACCGCGATGATCCCTGCCATGGCGCGTCGGGGTCTGCGGGCTACTTGCTCTTGCGCATAGCGGGTAAAGACATCCAGCGCCCCCGTGCGCACCAAGGCACCCATCACGATGAACATCGCCGCAATCGTCCAGGGTGCCGGGTTCGACAGCACCACCAGCGCCGCGTCATAGGGCAATACTCCCAGCAAGAGCAGCGCCCCGACCCCTCCGATGGCGGTGACTTCGACCGGATAGGATTCGCGCACGAAAAGCGCGAACATCACCACGACCACGGCCAATGCAACCCCGGCCTGTGCTGTTTGGCTCAGTTCCAACCACTGCATCTGTTGTGCTGTCCTTGCCCTCTACTGCGGCGTTGCATTCTGACGGGTTGCGGCGGTGGCGACAAGGGCGTGCGGACGCGGCTGCACAAGCGCCATGCCAGCCAGCATGGCAGCGAGTGCGGCCCATATCCAACCGGAATAACCTTCGCCCAGAAAGAGCATGGCCCAGCTGACCCCGAAGAGCGTGACGAAATAGCTGACTTGCACCGCAAAGACTGATCCCGCGACCCCCACCAGCCAGACATAGCCCGAATAGGCCCCGGCATGAAGGAAGGACGAAGCAACAAGCGCCAGATCCGGCGCCCCCCACGGCAAACCCGGGTCAATGAACTGGTCTGAGGCCATGGCCAGAGGCAAGCAAAGCAGCGCCCCCAGCGTCGAAGACCCCGCCAACAGCTCGACCGGACCAAGCCCCGCGCGCCCCCATTTTGCGACAAAGTTGCCCTCAAACGCGTAACAAAGCGAGGACAGCAGCGCCACAGGGATCCAGAGCACCTGCACCGATCGCGGCATCTGGGTATCGGGCAAGATCAACAGCGCGATGCCCAGCAACCCAAGTGACAGCCCCAACAGGCGGCGCATGCGAAACCGCTCAAGCCGCAGCAATAGCGCAATGGGAAAGGCAAGCATTGGAACCGAGCTGAGCAGGATCGACAGTATTCCCGCAGGCAGGTGCACCGCGGCATTATACGACGCGATGCCCGGCAGGATCGAGCCGACAACCGCAATGATCAGGTAAAGCCGAAGGTGTTGTGGCGCAAAGGACAGCCTGCGGCCGCGCAGGGCCATGACGCCTTGCAAGATAATCGCGCCAAGACCCATCTGCCAGAACAGCAGCCCGAAATGCCGATATCCTTCGGAGACCGCGATCTTGCCCAAAGGCTGGGTCGCGCCCCATGCCGCGCCGATCACCGCCAGCGCCAGAATGGGCAAAGCCCCGGCACGGCCCTGCGCCGTCACGGGCCGGATTGCTCCAGTCGTCCGCCCTGACGCACCATCTTGACGGTGGTTGCCTTGCCGGTCCGGTCGTCCGTCTCGACGAAAACGCCGGAAAGGGTCGCCTCGCCCGCTGCGGGCTGAAAGCGTGCCTTGGCCATGCCCGTTACGAAACGGCGCATCGGCTCGGCCTTCTCCATGCCGATGACGCTGTTGTAATCGCCACACATTCCGGCATCGGACTGAAACGCCGTACCGCCCGGCAGAATTTGTGCATCACCTGTCGGCACATGGGTATGCGTGCCGACCACAAGGCTTGCGCGGCCATCGCAGAAATGCCCCATCCCCATCTTTTCGCTGGTCGCCTCGCAATGAACGTCAACCACAATTGCCTGCGCCTGCCCGCCCATCGGATGGCGCCGCAGAATGTCATCCATGGCCGAAAAGGGATCGTCAAAGGCGCGTTTCATGAAGACCTGACCCAGAACCTGCGTCACCAACACCTTGCGACCGCGCCTGTCCGTGAACAGCCCCGCCCCGCGCCCCGGCGCCTGCTTGGCAAAATTCAATGGCCGGATAATCCGCGGCTCGCCCTCGATATAGGTCAGCATGTCCTTTTGATCAAAGGCATGGTCGCCCAAGGTGACGACATCCGCCCCTGCCTCAAGGAGCAATTTGGCATGGCCCGCCGTCAGCCCGGCCCCGTTCGAGGCGTTCTCGCCATTGACCACGACAAAATCCAGCCGCCAGTCATCGCGCAGCTTTGCCAGCCGGTCTACAATCCCCTGCCGCCCAGAGCGGCCCATCACATCGCCAAGAAATAGAAGTCTCATGGGAAAAGAGGGTTAGTAGCCTGCGCGGCAAATGCAAAGCCCCAATCGTCAACGCCAGCCGGTTCCACGGGTGGCAAGGGGGGCCAGCCCCCCGTCCCTGCGGGACCCCCCCCGGGATATTTTTGGACCAGTGAAACGATGAGCGCAAAAAAATGGCCCGCCGGTTAAATGGCGGGCCTTGGCAAGCATCAGCTTCACCGGTCACGGTCATCGGCGTCCCCGCCTGTACCGTGCTGACAAACTCCACCAATCTGGTAAAGATTTGGTTTCACTGGTCCAAAAATATCCCGGGGGGACGCCCAAAGGGCGGCGGGGGCAGCGCCCCCTATTTTGCGCAGGCCAGGGCATCGCGCATGGCCTTTGAACTGTAGGGGCCAAGCGCGCGCGCTTTCACCCTCATGTCCCAGCGTACGGCCACAACCTGCGTCCAATCCGCGTCGGCGACAATCATCTCAGGACCCGTTCCGCAATCGCGAATGCCGCCCTCGATGTAGTTCCAGCCAATCTGGTGGTTGGTAAAGCCCTTGACCGCCGCAACTTCGCGAAACGCACCATTGTCGTAGCGCCAGATGCGCAGGGTCTTGGCAAGATGTGGGCGGTCAATATAGGCCATCTCGATCAGCCCATCTCCATCCAGATCGGCGCTGCCGATGGGAGCGAGCCAGCGATGGGCGCGTCCGATGAACGGGGTTGCGGCTTGCAGCCCGCTCTCGTTGTAGATTGCCAGTCGCGCGCCCTTGTTCAGGTCGCTTTCGACCACCATCACCCCGAACGCCCCATCGCCTTCGAGATCGACAAGACGCGGCGAGACGTCCTCAAAGACGCGGGTCTGTGGCAAGCGGATCATCATCTGCCGGATGTCCGCTGCGCCGCATCCTGAACAGAAATCAACCTTCAGACGCAAAGCGCCCCATTCGATCGCGTCCCCCAGCACCCCATGCGCATAGCGCGTGGTCGGCTCTACGTACTCTGCCTCGAGGATGATGTTGCGCGGCGTCGCAGCAACGGGCGCTGCAGCGGCCAGCAACAGGCTCAGGGCCAGCGCCGCGCCGCGTGCAAGACGGCACAACGGGCGCGACGGGTGTCGCGGCGCCCTCTTCACCTTAGATCTGCTTTTCGGGCATCTGCACCACAAGGCCGTCAAGCGCATCGCTGACCTTGATCTGACAGGTCAGACGCGAGCGTGCCGGGTCTGGCTCGTAGGCGAAATCGAGCATGTCTTCTTCCATGTCGTCACGCGCCGGCAGCTTTTCGACCCAGTCCGGGTGCACATAGACATGGCAGGTGGAACAGGCGCAGGCGCCGCCGCAATCGGCGTCAATTCCGGGAATGTTGTTGTCCCGTGCGCCTTCCATCACGGTCAACCCATTGGCCACGTCGACCACATGTTCAGTCCCGTTGTGCTCAATATAGGTGATTTTAGCCATTCAACCGCTCCTGCATTCTCTTCGCGGTCTTACCTAATGCGCCAGCACGCCGCCTGCCAGTCCATTTTACGTCATAGTGTCTCCCCTTTCCGGCAAGGGGTAAATGTTCTATATATGTTCTCATGAGTTATGCCCAACCACAGTGGCCTCGCCCGCCGTCGGCCCTGACCTCGGCCCAATTGGTGCTGCCGCCGAATGGCGCGCGCGTCACCGTGGCGGGCCTTGTGATTCTTCGGCAGCGCCCCGGCACCGCCAAGGGCGTGATCTTTCTCACGCTTGAGGATGAGACCGGCGTGGTCAACGTCATCGTCTGGCGCAAGCTTTACGAACGCTTTCGCAGGGCGGTGATCGCCGGGCGGATGCTGCGTGTCACTGGCCGCGTGCAACGCGAGAACAGCGTCACCCATGTGATTGCCGAAGAGATTGAGGATATCTCGCAACTGCTGGACAGGCTTCTTGATCCCGCGCTTCCCACGACAGGGCAAAACCGGTAGACTGCCGCGACAACAAAGGCACGCAAGAGGCCCGAGCAGTTGAAACCATATCTCGCCCTCATGACGGCGCTGGCCCTTTCCGCCTGCGCCGCTACTGGCACGCAGAGCCCGGTGAGCCGTCAGGACACCGGCGCGGAAACCACGCCTGACGCGCTGGCGATCGCCGCAATCGAAGCATCGGTTGACAGCGCGCTCAAACCGCTGTCCGAGGTCGCCCCCGTCCGGCTGACCCCGGCGCAATCGGTCGCTGGCCCCACTTCGGCCCAACCGCGCATCTGTTGGGCACACGAAGAAACCCCCGCCGTCTACGAACAGGTCATGGGCGAGGTGCAGGTTGTACAGGCCGAGATCGCCCCCGATGGCACCGTCCTGCGCGCGCCGATCTACCGCAAGGCGCCGGTGCCGCGCGTGGTCCGCCCCCGCGCCGAATTGAGTTTCGAAGCCCCCTGCCCGGAACAGCTGACGCCCGAGTTCATCTCGTCGCTGCAGCGGGCGCTGGCGGCGCGCGGCTATTTCGGCGGCAATGTCACCGGACGGCTTGATGCCCCCACCGCCGCCGCCCTGCGCCGCTACCAAGAAGAACGCGGCTTGAAAAGCGCGCAGCTTTCGTTGGAAACCGCGCGGTCACTGGGGTTGATCGCGGTGTCCGATCCCAAAGCAACCGCCGGATAACGGACACCCCCGTCCAGAGTCCTTGGCCCTCAACGGCATAACGTGCATCCTTGTAAGATGAGATCAACAAGGAGCCCCGCCATGCCCGCTGAGACAATGATTGGACTGATCGGAACCGGAATGTTAGGGCGCGCAATCCTGCGCGGATGGCTGGACAGCGGCATTGATCCTGCGCGATTGCTGGTCTGCAACCGCAGCGGTTCGCGCGATGGGGTGCCCAAGGCCGTGGCGCTGACGACGGAACCAAGCACCTTGGCACAACGCTGTGACGCCATCCTGCTTTGCGTGCCGCCTGCCTCGGTGCCGGATCTGGCCCTGCATGCCCCGGACAAGCTGATCCTGTCGGTCATGGCGGGTGCCACCCGCGACCAGCTCAGCGACCTGACCGGCAGCCCGCGAGTGATCCGCGCCATGTCCAGCCCCGCCGCCGGTCGCCGCTTGGCCTATAGTCCCTGGATCGCCAGCCCCGACACCACACCCGAAGACCGCGCGATTGCCAAGGCCCTCTTCGAGGCCATCGGTAAAACCGATGAGGTGAGCGACGAAGCGCATATTGATCTGTTTACGGCCATGACCGGCCCGGTTCCGGGCTTTGCCGCCTATTTCGCCGCCCTCATGGCGCGTCATGCCACCGCGCAAGGGGTCGCGCCCGAAATCGCGGATCGCGCCGTTCGCCAGTTGTTCCTCGCCAGTGGCGAGATGCTGGCCAACGACCCCATGACTCCCGAACAGCATGTCCGCCAGATGATCGACTATGCCGGAACCACGGCTGCCGGTCTGTTGGCGATGGAAACCTCGCCCATACAGCAGGCCGTGGCAGAGGGATTGCAGGCCGCGGCGGACAAGGCGCGCACCATCGTCTGACAAACGAAAAGGGCGCCCCGAAAGGCGCCCTTTCCCAAGACCGAGCCGACTGGATTATTCGTCGGTGTCCAGACCCAGCGCGACAAAGCGCGGATCGCCGCCCCGGCGCACCAGCAGCAGGATCGACTTGCGTCCGGCGTCCTTGGCCTCGGCGATGCGGTCCTCAAGGTCGGCAAGCGCCAGAACCTGACTTTGGCCCGCTTCGGTGATCACGTCGCCTGCCCGCAGGCCCTTTTCAAAAGCCTCTGTCGTCTCATCGACCGACATCACGACCAGACCCTTGGCGTTTTCGTCCAACTGCATCTCGTCGCGCAAGTCCTGCGTCAAGGGTTGCAGGGTCAGGCCCATCAGGTCCATGGTCTGGGGCTCTTCGGGGGTGTCATCCGTAGTCACCGAGGCAGGCACGGCGCCCTCGGCCTCTTCGCGGCGGCCCAGCGTGATCTTCAGCGTCTGGGTTTCGCCTTCACGGTTGACCACGACGCGGACGGTCTTGCCGACCTGCGTATTGGCCACGACGCGCACCAACTGGCGGGTATCGACGACATCGACGCCGTCAAAGCTCATGATCACGTCACCGGCCATCATGCCGCCATCCTTGGCGGGACCATCGGGAACGTCAGACACAAGCGCGCCACTGGCCTTTTCCAGACCCAGCGCCTCGGCCACGTCCGGGGTCACGTCCTGAATGCGCACGCCCAGCCAACCCCGACGGGTTTCGCCGAACTCGCGCAGCTGGTCCACGACCTTGGTCACCACGTTGGACGCCATCGAAAAGCCGATGCCGATCGAGCCGCCATTGGGCGAGAGGATCGCGGTGTTCACGCCGATCACCTCGCCATCCATGTTGAACAGCGGACCACCCGAGTTGCCGCGGTTGATCGCCGCGTCGGTCTGGATGTAATCGTCATAGGTGCCGCTCAGCGCACGGTTGCGGGCCGAAACGATCCCGGCCGAGACGGAAAAGCCCTGCCCCAGCGGGTTGCCCATGGCCATGACCCAGTCACCCACGCGAGAGATGTCGCTGTCGCCAAAGCTGACGAATTTGAGCGGGCCATCGGCTTCGACCTTGAGCAGCGCGATATCGGTGTTGGGATCGGTGCCGATCAGCTGCGCGGGCAGTTCCTGACCTTCAAAGAACTCGATCATGATCTCATCGGCGCCTTCGATCACGTGATTGTTCGTGACGATATAGCCATCTTCCGAAATCACAAAACCGGAACCCAGCGCCGAAGAACGTCGCGGACGATCGCTGTTCGGGCCATTACCGTTACGGTCCTGAAATTCACGAAAGAAATCCTCGAAGGGTGAGCCTTCGGGAACGATGCCCTGCGGACCGGTGCGTCCGGCCACGACGGTCGAGGTGGTGATGTTGACCACGGCGGGGCTGATCCGTTCTGCCAGATCGGCAAAGGTCTCGGGCGCGCCGCGGGCATGGGCCATGAGGGATTGGGAAAGAATAAGTACCATTGACAGCGTGGTCAGCCAGAACATCCGTAGCGGTGTGGCCTGGTCACGCGTCAAAGCGAGGGATTGCGGTTTCACTTGGAACTCCTTGTCTCTGCCAGCCGGTGCGCGTTGCGCGTCGCCGCCTGCCTCCTGTCTTCCAGTGTGTCAAAGATAGGTGCGATTGCGCAACACCAAAGGCTGCAAATCCATACCTCTCGGAACTGTGAAAATGCAGTCACGGAAGCGAGAGCCGTCACTGCGCCAGTTTGCAGCTCATTGCGCGCGCAATATGCCATCCATCCAGGGCGCTGGGACCAATTCGGCCATGTTGTAGCCGTGATCACCGCAACCTGGGCCTGGCGAGGCTTTTGAATGGCGAAGCGGTTAAAGTTTAAGTTTGCGCTGCCGTCCCGCGCCCGCCCGGTCGTTCCGAAGCGGCCGGACGGACAGGCCGCCTATCTAGCCTTTGACCAGCCACAAGATCACCAAGCCGGTGGTCAGCGTTGCCAGACCCAGGTTGCGCCGGGTTTCCAGCGGCATGTCGCGGAGCGCCTCAAGCAGGCGTTCCACAAGCGAAGGGGCCAGTGCGTACACCAGCCCCTCGATCACGAGGACCATGGCGATCCCCGTTGCTATGTCCGTCCCGGTCACTCGGCACGCTTACCGGCGTTTTCGCTCTTGAAGTAGTCGAAGAACTGGCTGTCCGGTGTCATGACCATGGTCGAGTTGCCGCCCTTCAACGAATTTTCATAAGCTTGGAGCGAACGATAAAAGGCAAAGAACTCGGCGTCCGCTCCGTAAGCCTGAGCGAAGATGCCGTTGCGTTCGGCGTCGGCTTCACCGCGGATCACGTTGCCCTCTTTTTCGGCTTCGGACAGGGTTTCAACCACGGTCCGGTCGGCCAGCGCGCGCACACGCTGCGCCGCTTCGTTACCGCGGGCGATCTCGTCCGCCGCTTCGCGTTCCCGCTCGGCGCGCATCCGGGCAAAGGTGGCCTCAAGGTTCTGCGTCGGCAGGTTGGTCTGCTTGAGACGCACGTCCACGACATCCAGCCCCAGCGACAGAGCCTCGGCGCGGGATTGATCACGGATACGGTTCATCAAGTCGCGGCGATCTTCGGACAAGATGGTGTCCGAAGTGACCTGATCGGCACCCAGAACTTCGCGGATCTGCGAATTCAGGATCGAGCTGAGCCGGTCTTCTGCAAGACGCATGCCACCAACACCAACGGCCTGACGAAACCGCACGACATCTGCGATGCGGTAGCGCGCAAAGGCATCAACCACAAGGCGGCGGTCGTCCGAAGGCGTGACCTCGATGGTTTCGGTATCCAGCGACAGGATGCGGTCGTCATAGCGCACGACCTCTTGGATCACCGGGATCTTGAAGGCCAGCCCCGGGTCCTCCTTGACTGCCTTGATTTGGCCGAATTGAAGGACCAGTGCCTTTTCGCGTTCATCGACGACAAAGATCGACGACAAGGCCGCGACCAGAGCGATCACGAGAACGGGTAAGATATAGGTTGTCTTACGCATATCAGTTCTCCCCCCGGCGCAGCTCATTCAGCGGAAGGTACGGGACGATCCCGCCCCCATCCGATCCGGTCAGAGATTGATCAAGGATCATCTTGTCCACATCACCCAGCACGCTTTCCATCGTCTCAAGATACAGCCGGCGGCGGGTTACATCGGGTGCCTTTTGATATTCGGTAAGAACCGCCGAAAAACGGCTCGCCTCACCCAAGGCATCGTTTACGACCTGCGCGCGGTAGCCTTCGGCAACCTGCACGGTCTGCGCCGCCTGACCGCGCGCCTCGGCAACCACACGGTTGGCATAGGCGTCGGCCTGACGTTCCAGCCGGTCGCGTTCCTGTTCGGCGGCCTGCACTTCACGGAACGCATCGATAACCTCGCGCGGCGGATCGGCGCCTTCAAGGTTCACGCGGACAATGCTGATACCAGATTCATATTCATCCAATGTCGCTTGAATCTGTTCCTGTGCCTGGGTCGCGATCAATCCGCGATCTCGGTTCAAAATCGGAGCCAGATTGCTGGCCGCGATAATCTCGCGCATGACCGATTCCGAGGCCGCCTGAACTGTCAGTTCGGGGTCGCGAATGTTGAACAGCAGCTTGCTGGGATCGTTGATGTTCCAGACCACCTGAAATTCGATGTCCACGATATTGGCATCGGTTGTCAGCATCAGGCCATCATTTCCAGCTCGACCGCCGCCGATATTCTCGGTGCGTTCCGAGGTCACATCGACCACGTTGTAGGTCACGAAAGGCCAAGGGGCAAAGTTCAGACCGGGCGTGCCGGTGCTGGAGTATTTGCCAAGGAACAACTCGACCGACTGTTCTTCGGGCCGAACCGTGTAGAAACTGCCAAAGGCCCAGACCGCGACAAGCGCAAGCACCCCCAGACCCAGCGTGCCACGGCCAAAGCTTGGCCCCTGACCGCCGCCATTGCCGCGACCGGAATTGCCGCCGCCGCCCATAAGCACGCGCAGCCGTTCCTGTCCCTTTTTCATCAGCTCGTCGATCTCGGGGATCGGGTTGTTGTCGTCAGGCTTGCGCCCGCCTCCGCCGCCGTTCTGCGGGGGACGTCCGTTGCCGCCGCCTTGCGAACCACCGCCGCCCCCCCAGGGGCCGCCGCTGTTTCCTGCCATGAAGTCGTTTCCTTCCTTGGTCTTCCAAACTTGCTGCCTTGCAGCCTTATCTGTGCGCAATTGCGCGCAATTCAAGCGCTGCGCACCGGGTTTCGCATTGTCACGATCTCTTCGGACATGGTTGGGTGCACAGCCACGGTGCGATCGAAATCTTCTTTGGTAGCGCCCATCTTTACAGCGATCCCTGCCAACTGGATCAGCTCACCCGCCCCGGGCGCCACGATGTGACACCCCAGAACCTTGCGCGTCGCCTTTGAAACGATCAGCTTCATCAGCACCCGGTCGGGGCGCTCGGCAAAGGCGGTTTGCATGGGCCGGAACGAGGAACAATAAACCTCGATCTGCTCTTGATCGCGCGCCTGTTCTTCGGTCAGGCCCACGGTGCCCAGTTCCGGTTGGGTAAAGACAGCCGAGGGGATCAACTCGTGATCGACCTCGGTCGGGTTGCCCTTGAAGACGGTTTCGACAAAGGCCATGCCTTCGCGGATCGCCACGGGGGTCAGGTTGACCCGGTCGGTCACATCGCCAATGGCGTAGACCGAGGGCACCTTGGTCTGGCTGTAGCCGTCCACGGTGATCTGGCCATTGCGACCGGTTTCGATGCCCAGCTCTTCAAGCCCAAGATCATCGCTGTTGGGTTTGCGCCCCGTGGCAAAGAACACCGCATCGAACACGCGGGTGTTTCCGTTGGTCGCCTTCACGCGGATCGGGCCGTTGCCGGGGCCGTCCTCGGGGTGGGCGCCGTATTGGTCGACCTCGACCGGGGCGGTCATGCCGTCCTCGTCCGTGCCTGTGGCGCGGTGCATCTCGACAATATCGGTGCCCACATGCAGATCAATGCCGCGTTGCTTCATCGACTCGGCGATCAACCCGCGCGCCTCCTCGTCAAAGCCGCGCAGGATCTGGGCGCCGCGATAATACTGCGTCACTTCGACCCCAAGACCATTAAGAATGCAGGCAAATTCACAGGCTATATAGCCGCCACCGATGATCAGAACGCTTTTCGGCAACGCGTCGAGGTGGAAAATATCATCCGAGACCATGCCCAGATGTGCGTTTGGCAGATCAGGCCGCACGGGGCGCCCGCCAGTGGCGATCAGAATATGCTTGGCGGTCTTGACCTCGCCGGTCGACAGTTCGACCGTATGGGCATCTTTCAGGCGCGCGCGGGCGTCAAAGGTCTCGACCCCCGATCCCGCCAGCAGTTTGCGGTACACGCCTTCAAGGCGATCCAGCTCGGCCTCCAGCTTACCGCGAAAATCCGACCAGTTGAACGTACCGTCCGGGATGTCCCAGCCATAGGCGCGGGCCTCGGCGGGGGCATGGGCGTATTCACTGGCAAAAACCATCAGCTTTTTCGGAACGCACCCCCGGATCACACAGGTCCCGCCATAGCGGTCCTCTTCGGCCAATGCGACCTTGGCGCCGGTTTCGCCCGCTGCGACGCGCGCCGCGCGCACGCCGCCGGAACCGCCGCCGATGACAAAGAGATCATAGTCAAAATCGCTCATGTAGAGGTGCCCTTACTTTCTTGTGCAGAGGTATTTCACATGGGACTGCGCTTGGCCAGCCGCTAGCGGGCCCAAGTGCACGACTTGTCACGATGGCGTCAGGCCTTAACGGCCATTTTCCGAGAAATGCTGGTAATCCCTGGACGAAGACCAATCCCCGCCCCAGCCCCAGCCACGCGCCTTGAAGGCGGCGATCACCGGATCGCCAGCGCGGACAAGGCCGGGAATGGCCTTTGCGCGTTCCGTGGCACTGTCAAAATCCTTGCCCGCCTCGGGCGAGGTATAGCTGCCCTTCACATAGGGGTTTTGCACCGGGTTGATGTCCATCGCCTTGCCAAAGGCGTGTTGCGACAGCCGGTTCGTGCCGCCCACAACCCGGCAGTTGAACGCGCTGGTGTTGTTGGCTGCCATCGACCGGCCATCGTCGCCCAAGAACAGATGCACCGGGCGCATCAGCTCGATCTGGAAGCCGGCTGCGTAAAGGTCAGCGAAAATATCCAGCACGTCATCGGCAACCTCGGCTGCGACAACCATTTCGCCCATGGCCGTCTGCCCTTGGAAATCGTGATGCGGAATAGTCAGCAGGCGCAAGTCGTCGCGCGCGGGGCAGCCAAGGCCCTCGTGCCACGACACCCCGTCCATCCGCGCCCACATGTGATCCGAGATCGGCACTTGCGTCCCGCGCTGGCCGCCCGCCCAGGATGGCACGGCTGTTATCAGCATCAAAAGGGCTGTGAGTGTCCAAAACCCGCGCATGCGTTCTGCTCCTGCATTTGGCTTCGAGCAGAGTAGACGCAGCCGCGGGATTTGTGAAAGCAGGGAATTCCGGACCGCGCCGCTTTGCGCCTAGATGTCCTTGAACAGGTTGTCATCCTCGACAAAATCGATACGGCCTTCCGAGACCGTTCCGGCATTGATGTCGCGCACTTCGACGCGGCCATCGCCATAACCGATCACCACCTGATCGCAGATGTCGATGAACAGGCCGTTCTCCACGACGCCGGGGATCTGGTTCAGCACCATCGCCAACTGGCGCGGGTTGCCGATGCGGCCAAGGTGCAGATCAAGGATATGGTTGCCTTCGTCGGTGATATAAGGACGATCGCCATTCATCCGCAGGCTGGTCTGGCGGCCCATCACATCCATCGACACCAGCGTTTCCTCGATCAAAGCCTGCGAGGTCTGCCAGCCAAAGGGGATCACCTCGACCGGCAGCGGGAAACTGCCCAGATGTTCGACTTCTTTGGCAGCATCAGCGATCACCACCATCTGGTCGCTGGCCGTCGCCACGATCTTTTCCTGCAGCAACGCGCCGCCACCGCCCTTGATCAGGCTCAGGTTGCTGTCGAATTCATCCGCGCCGTCGATGGTGATGTCCAGCCACTTGGCCTCGTCCAGCGAAATAACATCAATCCCGACCTCGCGTGCCAGATCGGCGGTGCGGGTCGAGGTCGGCACGCCGCGGATCTTCAGCCCCTCTTCGCGGACCATCTCGCCAAGACAGCGCACCAGCCATGCGGCGGTCGAGCCGGTCCCAAGCCCGACGCGCATCCCGTCTTCGACGAATTCGGCGGCGCGTTTGGCGGCCGCGAATTTGGCCTTGTCGATGGGCGAAAGCTCTCCGGTCATTGTGATCCCCTGTCCTGAGCGTTGGAAGCCCTGCCCTTATAGGGCGCCGGGGCCTTGGGGGCGAGAGACATTTGGGCGCAATTCGAGGTGCGTCACGACACACGCATTACGTGTAGATATGGAATACATTACTTTACCCAAGCGTGCATTTCACTCAACCTGATCTCACCGCCACGGTATGTTTCACCGGATTTTTCGGGCGGCAATATTTTTAGAAATGTCATTTGAAAGGATAAACCGATGGCAACCATCAGTCATGTAAACCTGCGCATTGAAGAAGCCGGCAAACACAGCAGCCGGGTGACCGTTACCTACCGGATCTGCTTTTCCAATTGCGAGGCAATGGCCGGCAGCACCTTTGTCGAAAGGGTCACCCTGCGGGGCGACGACCCGATCTGGGACGATCACCTGATCACCCTGCGCAACGGCTGCATTCGTGCGCAGAACGGCTGTATCGATCGCCAGATCACCCGCGTCGTTTCGAACAACGTGCTGGACGAAGACCCGGACACCATCATCTTCGGCTGGGTCATCGGCAACAAGGACGAGGTCTATGCCCGCGTCAAGCTGACCCCCTTCGTCCCGTCGGGCTCGCAGGGCGACAGCAATATCATTTCCGCGCACTTCGGCCCTGCTGGCAACTGATCCGGCATCCATCACGCCAAGGCCCGTCGCAAATGCCTTTGCGGCGGGCCATTTCCGTGCCGGCCAGCCCATTCCCGCCGGGATGTGTTGCGGATTGGCAGCGCAGCCCCTTGCCAATCCTTTCCGGACAACACACCCTGACAGCAGCGCCTTTCGCGCCACGATCGTCGCTTTCGAGACATGACCACAGGTCCAATCAGTCTATGTCAAAAGCAACAGGCAATCCCCGGAGCACGCGCAATGTTTCTTTCGGTTTTCGACATGTTCAAGGTGGGCGTCGGCCCATCTTCGTCCCATACCATGGGGCCGATGGTCGCCGGGGCGCGCTTTCTGGACAGGTTGCGCTCCGCGCCCTTCACGGCGCATGGGTTGCGCGCCTCCCTGCATGGATCGCTGGCCTTTACGGGTGTCGGCCATGCCACAGACCGCGCCACGGTTCTGGGGCTTGCCGGATTTGCGCCAGACACCTATGACCACGGCAAGGCCGAGGCGGAACTGGCCCGGATACAGGAAACCAACGAGGTCACGCCAAAAGGCCTGCCGCCGCTGCGTTTCAACCCCAAAGAGGATCTCAAGTTTGACTTTGGCCCAGCGTTGCCCGGACATGCCAACGGCATGATCCTGATGGCAACCGACGCGCAGGGCGACGTGATTCTGAGTGAGACCTATTATTCCATCGGCGGCGGCTTTGTTCTGACCGAGGCCGAACTGGCCAGCGGCAAGGACACCGACGACGGTGAACCCGTCCCCTACCCCTTCAAATCCGCCGCCGAGATGCTGGAAATGGCGCGGGCCTCGGGCAAGACCATCGCCCAGATGAAACGCGCCAACGAACTGTCTCGCCGCCCGGCAGACGACCTCGAGCGCGGCATCGCCCGCATCTGGGAGGTCATGGACGGCTGTATCGAGCGCGGACTGGAGGGCACGGGCATCCTGCCAGGCGGGCTCAAGGTGCGCAGGCGGGCCAAGGCGATCCACGACCAGTTGCAGGCCGAGCGCGGCATGAACCTGAACGCGCCCCACACCATCAACGACTGGATGAGCATGTACGCCATGGCGGTCAACGAAGAGAACGCCGCCGGTGGGCAAGTTGTGACCGCGCCCACGAACGGCGCGGCGGGCGTCGTGCCCGCGACCATCCGCTATTGGCTGGACCATTGCCCCGGCTCGACCCGCAGCGGCATCCCCGATTTCCTGCTGACGGCCGCGGCGATAGGCGGGCTGGTCAAGTTCAACGCCTCGATTTCCGGTGCCGAGGCAGGCTGTCAGGCCGAAGTCGGCAGCGCAAGTGCGATGGCGGCGGCTGGACTTTGCGCCGTGCTGGGCGGCAGCCCCGAGCAGATCGAGAACGCTGCCGAGATTGCCCTCGAACATCATCTTGGCATGACCTGCGATCCGGTCAAAGGTTTGGTGCAAGTGCCCTGCATCGAGCGCAACGGGCTGGGCGCGATCAAGGCGGTCTCTGCGGCCTCGCTTGCGCTGCGCGGCGATGGAGATCACTTTGTCCCGCTGGATTCGGCGATCGAAACCATGCGCCAAACCGGGCAGGACATGCACGAGAAATATAAGGAAACCTCGCTTGGCGGGCTGGCGGTGAATGTGCCCAACTGTTGAATCCGCAGGCTTGCCTTGGCGCGGCTAAGATGAGACTTGAGCGCCATGCAGGTGAACACTCTTATCCTTGGCGCTGGCGCGGCTGGCATGATGGCCGCCGGATGTGCCGGGCCGGGCAGTTTGGTCATTGATCACGCCAAGGCCCCGGGCGAGAAAATCCGGATTTCCGGGGGCGGTCGCTGCAATTTCACCAACATGCACTGCGATGCCCAAGCCTTTCTGGGCGAGAACCCGCATTTCCACAAATCCGCGCTGGCCCGTTATACGCAGTGGGATTTTCTCGATCTGGTGGGGCGCTACGGCATTGCCTGGCATGAAAAGACACTTGGCCAGTTGTTTTGCGATGAAAAGGCCACGCAGATCGTCCAGATGCTGAAAACCGAGATGGATAAGGCCGGTGCCCAGCTATGGCTAAAGACCGAGCTCAAGGGCCTGAGCCATCGCGACGGTATCTTCCGCGCCGCGCTGGACCGCGAAGGACGGCGCGAGACGGTTTCGGCGCGCAATGTGATCGTCGCCACGGGGGGCAAATCCATCCCCAAGATGGGCGCGACCGGGCTGGCCTATGACATCGCGCGTCAGTTCGGCCACGACGTGACCGAGACCCGCCCTGCCCTTGTGCCGCTGACCTTTGACAAGGACCGTTTCGCCGAGATATCCGGTGTTGCCCTGCCGGTTCGGGCTTTCAACGAGCATGCCGGGTTTGACGAGGCGCTGCTGTTTACCCATCGCGGCCTGTCCGGTCCGGCGATCCTGCAAATTTCCTCTTACTGGCGCGAGGGCGGCGAAATTATTCTGGACCTGCTGCCCGGGGCAAGCCTCGAGGCGCATCTGAAAGCGGCGCGCGGCCAGAACGGGCGCCGCGCCTTGACGACGGAACTTGGCACGCTGATGCCCGCGCGGCTGGTAAGCCTGCTGGCCAAGGAATTGGACCTGACCGGCAATCTCGCCGATCTTTCGGACAAACGCATCTCGGCATTGGACGGAACGCTGAAAGGCTGGCGGCTGAAGCCAACCGGCAGCGAAGGCTACCGGACCGCCGAGGTCACGTTGGGCGGGGTTTCAACCGACCAGATCAGCTCGAAATCCATGATGTCCGAGCAGGTGCCGGGGCTCTATTTCATCGGAGAAGCGGTGGACGTGACGGGCTGGCTGGGCGGTTACAACTTCCAGTGGGCATGGTCCTCGGCGGTCGCCGCAGGCGGCCATATTGCCGCGCCAAGGCAGTAAACCCTTAACAAAACTTTACCAAAAACGCCTCTTGGGCTATATCGCGCGGGTTCCAAGGCAGGCCTTTGGGGCGCGAAATAGCAAAGAGATACAAGCCCATGTGGCGCGTCTTAAGTCTTGTACTAACCCTAGCGGTCCTAGCGATTCCCGCGCAGGCCGAAATGAATACCACCGCCAAACGCCTTTTGCTGCTTGAACAAAGCGCCTTGGGCAAGGCCGGCTCGGCACACCTGAAACAATTGGTGACCCCTGTCTCACTGACGGGCGCGGGCATCAAGGGCGGAGTGGGCTATTCCAAAGACTGGCTGTCGCGGCAACCGCGCGCCACCGGCGGGGCCGAATGGCACTGCCTGTCCGAAGCGCTCTACTTTGAAGCGCGCGGCGAAACCGTAAAGGGTCTGTTCGGTGTCGCGGAGGTGATCCTGAACCGGGTCGACAGCCCACGCTACCCCAATACCGTCTGCGGCGTCGTCAATCAGGGCACCGGCAAAAAATTTGCCTGCCAGTTCACCTATACCTGCGATGGCCACCCCGAACAGATCAACGAACCTGCCTCGTGGGAACGGGTCGGCAAGGTTGCCAAGATCATGCTGTCCGGCGCGCCGCGTGCCCTGACGCAAGGCGCCACCTTTTATCACACCACGGCGGTGCGTCCGAAATGGGCAAAAAAGTTCCGCCGGACGGCCCAGATCGGCGATCACCTGTTCTACAGACGTTGATCCGTCGCTATAGAGCGGCGTAAGGACGCCCCTGAACGGGCGCGTGGGCCGATGGCCTGTTCATGGTGCCACAGACGCCGCACTCTAGCCGGAGCCCCCTATGGCCGACGAAATCCGCCTTGCCTTTGCGCACCCCTCTGAACGCGCGCTTGCCACTGCCGGAGACGACCCGCGCGACCGCATCAGCCTGCGCGATCACATCGTAGAGGCCGAGATCGGCGCCTTTCAGGCCGAGCGGGGAACCACCCAAAGGCTGCGGTTCAACGTGGTCGTCGAGGTGATCCCCTTTACCGGCACGCTCGAAGACGACGTGGACCGCATTCTGTCTTATGACCGCGTAACCGAAGCGATTGCCCACGAACTGGCCGCCGAACGCCTCAACCTGTTGGAAACCCTCGCCGAACGCATCGCCGAGCGCATCCTGCTCGAGCCGCAAGCGTTGCGCGCTTTCGTGCGGATCGAAAAACTGGATCGCGGCCCCGGCGCGCTTGGGGTCGAGATTGTCCGCACCCAGCGCGACTATGGCGAGCATCTCGATGACCTCGCCGGAGAGATCGCGCGCGAGCGCCCGCATCCACGGGTGGTCTATATTTCAAACGAAGCGATGGCACAGGACGCGCTGAGCGACTGGATAGATGCTCTGGCCGCGCGCCGCGCGCCGGTAATCTTTTGCGTCGGCGCCCCCGACCTGCCCGCACCGCAGACCGGCCACAAGATGACCCAGCGACGGGTAGACCTGCTGGCGATAGAACAAAACGGCTGGATGCTGGCGGCGCGCGATCATCGCTGCAAGGTCGTCGCCACCCGGACCGAGCTGGACTGGGCTATGAAGAACGGACAAATCTGCGTCTGGGCGCCTTCCAAGATCGTGTTGGACGCCACGCAGGGCCCCAAAGGCCAAATGCGCGACTCCGTAGCATTGGCGGCTTGGTTCGCGGGCGAAATGGAAGCCTGCGAATTGGTGGTGATCGGCGAAACCCTGCCGGAGCCCTCCAACATACCGCAACGCGCCGTGAAGCCCGGTGACGCGATCTTTTCGGACTGACGGGCCAGATCATCACCATTAAATAAGGGGAGCGGCCAGACTCCGCGTCTTTGCATGGCCCGACCTGGCATGTTTCAAGGCCGAAACAATCGCAGGTTTGACGCTTGCCAAGCGCGGCGGGATGGGCCAGTCACAGCGCATGTGTACTAATTACTACCGCCCCTTTGTTTGTTTTGGAACGCCCCGCCCCGATGCAGCATTGCCTGTCGCCGGTGGACCGGGCTGGTTCACCCATGCCGCCCTTCACATGCGCGACGGCACCGTCAAACGTGTTGATCTGGAGGCGATCCCGCAAGACTGGCTGGAGCGGATCAGCGCGCCACGCCCCGACATTGCCGGACTGACATTTGACCGGCCTCGCCTGATGGGCATCCTGAATGTGACGCCCGACAGTTTCTCGGACGGCGGTCAGCACCACGTGGCGTCCAAGGCGCTGAACCACGCGCTCGACATGGCGCGCAATGGTGCCGACATGATCGACATCGGCGGCGAAAGCACGCGCCCGGGCTCGATCACCGTTCCCGTCGAGGCCGAGATCGCCCGGGTTGAACCGGTGATCAAGGCCTTGCGGACGGAACTTCGGGTGCCGATGTCCATCGACACACGTAAATTGGAGGTCGCCAAAGTGGCGGTTCTCGAAGGCGCGGCCTTGGTCAACGATGTTTCTGGCCTGACCTATGATCCCAAGCTCGCTCATTTCTGCGCTGACAATAACCTGCCTGTCTGCATCATGCACGCGCAGGGCAATCCCGAGACAATGCACCACGATCCGCGTTATGAAGACGTCCTTCTCGACGTTTTTGATTTTCTGGCCGCACAATTGGTCATGCTGGAAGAACTGGGCATCCCGCGCAGCCGGGTCATCGTCGATCCGGGCATCGGGTTCGGCAAGACGATCCAGCACAACCTGACCCTTCTGAACGGGATTTCCCTGTTTCACGGGCTTGGCTGTCCGATCCTTCTGGGTGTGTCGCGCAAGGGCTTCATCGGGCGCATCTCCGGGGCAAACCCGGCCTCGGCGCGGATGCCCGGCTCGGTCGCGGTGGCGCTTGGCGCCGCGGCGCAGGGCGTTCAGATCATGCGCGTACACGATGTCGCCGAGACCGCGCAGGCGCTGGCGCTTTGGCGTGCCGTAACTGTTGGAGACTATGATGACGCGTAAACTTTTTGGCACCGATGGCGTACGCGGAACGGCCAATACCTTTCCGATGACGCCGGAACTGGCCTTGATGCTGGGCGCCGCCGTGGGCCGACATTTCCGGCGCGAACATCAAGGGGTGCACCGCGTCGTGATCGGCAAGGACACGCGTCTGTCCGGCTATATGTTCGAGAATGCCCTGACTGCTGGCCTGACCAGCACTGGTATGAACGTGTTGCTGCTGGGGCCGGTTCCGACCCCGGCCGTCGGCCTTCTGACGCCCTCGATGCGTGCCGATCTTGGGATCATGATTTCCGCCAGCCACAACCCGGCGGACGACAACGGGATCAAGTTCTTTGGCCCCGACGGCTTCAAGCTTTCGGACGAGGTCGAGGCCCGGATCGAAGCCTTGGTCGACGAAGGCCCCCGCCCCGCCCAACCGCAAAACATCGGCCGCGCCAAGCGGATCGACGACGGTCGGTTCCGCTATCAGGAACGGGTGAAATCCACCCTGCCGCATGGGCTGCGCCTTGACGGTGTGAAGGTGGTGATCGACTGCGCCAACGGCGCCGCCTACAAGACCGCGCCGGAGGTTCTGTGGGAACTTGGCGCTGATGTCATCCCGGTCGGCACCTCTCCCAACGGGTTGAATATCAACGCCGATTGCGGATCTACCAAACCGCAGATTGCGGCGGAAACCGTAGTCGCGCATGGCGCGGACGTGGGCATCTGTCTTGATGGCGACGCCGACCGCATCATTCTGATCGATGAAACCGGACAGGTCGCCGATGGCGATCAGATCATGGCGCTCATGGCCGCCCGCTGGGCGGAAGAAGACCGCCTGAACGGCGGCGCGCTTGTCGCCACGGTCATGTCGAACCTCGGGCTGGAACGCTTCTTGCACGCCAAGGGTCTGCGATTGGAGCGCACGCAGGTGGGCGACCGTTATGTGGTCGAAGCCATGCGCGCCAAGGGGTTCAATCTGGGCGGCGAACAGTCCGGGCATATCGTGATGACGGACTATGCCACCACGGGCGATGGCCTGATGGCGGGCCTGCAGTTTTTGGCGGAAATGGTCCGCACCGGCCAACCGGCATCGGAGTTGACCCGCAGCTTTGACCCCGTTCCGCAACTGCTCAAGAACGTGCGTTATGCCGCGGGTCAGACGCCGCTGGAAACCCTCGCCGTACAACAGGCCATCGCCGAGGCAGAAGGCCAGCTGACTGGCAAGGGGCGCCTGCTGATCCGCAAATCGGGCACTGAACCGTTGATCCGCGTCATGGCGGAATGCGAGGACGAAGCGCTGCTGACCCAGGTGGTCGACGGCATCGTGGCCGAGGTCAAAACCGTCGCCGGTTAGGCCCGCGCCCTCGCCTTGCGCCGGAACAGACCGGTGACGGTGGCCCAGCCCCCGGCAAGGAAGGCAAACAAGGCACTCAGACCGGCCCAGCCCGCAAAGAACCCGGTACCGGCAAAGATCGCCCCTTCAAAGGTCAGCGGCGCCGCGGGTTTGTAGTTTTCCAGCGCGCGTTTGGCGATGTCACTGTCGCCCAGATGCGTGGCCAGCTTGGCGCGCATGAAGGGCCCCGCCCCTTCCAATGTCTGCAGGTCAGCCACAAGCCGATCCCGCCGCGCCATGTCTGCGCGCATGTTTTCGGCCTGCCGCAGGCTCAGTGGCCCCTCAGCGCCCAGCCGCACCAACAGCTCATCCAGTGTGACGCCGACGGTCTCGGCATCCCGCTCGTACCGTGTGATCTGGCGGGACAGTTCATCCACAGCGCCGCCAAGACGCTGCATATACTGTTGAGAATACTCGGGAAATTGCGACAGCCCTGCCGCGCCGGTCACACCGCCTGCCAAGGCCAATGCCCTCAAGATCATGCTGCTCAATCCTCATTCCCGACGCTCTGACGGCGCCTGAAATCAGTCTAGCACACCCCGGCGGAGCCTGTCCAAGAAAGGCCACCTCTGGACTGTTCTTCCTGGCATTTTAGCGATGCCGCCACAGGGGCAGCACCAGAAATGCTTCAGGCCTGCGCCTTGCCATAAATCTGCGCGATCCGCGCGATGGCCTGCTCGGGCGGCAGCTCTTCACTGGTCCCGGTGCGGCGCGAGGTCAGTTCGACCACACCATTTTTCAGACCGCGCGGCCCGACGGTGATGCGCCACGGCAGACCGATCAGGTCCATGGTGGCAAACTTGCCGCCCGCGCGCTCCTTGGTGTCGTCATAAAGCGGCTCAAGTCCCAGCGCGTTCAACGAGCCATAGATCGCCTCGCAGGCGGCATCCGCTTCGGCGTCGCCGGACTTCAGGTTGACGATCCCGCAGGCAAAGGGCGTCACGCCTTCCGGCCAGATGATGCCCTTGTCGTCATGGCTGGCCTCGATGATCGCCCCCAACAGACGCGACACGCCAATCCCGTGGCTGCCCATATGGACCGGCACCTTGTTGCCCTCGGCATCCTGAACCGTGGCGCCCAAGGCGTCAGAGTACTTGGTGCCGAAATAGAAGATCTGCCCGACCTCGATCCCGCGCGCGGTGCGGCGGCGTTCCTCGGGGATCTGGTTGAAGATCGCCTCGTCGTGGGTTTCATCCGTCCGGGCATAGCGCGAAGTGAATTCTTCCATCACCGCCTGACACTGCGCGACACTGTCATAGTCGATCTCGCGGTCGCCGAATTTCAGATCGGTGATCTGGCTGTCATAAAAGACCTCGCTTTCGCCGGTTTCGGCCAGAACGAGGAACTCATGCGTGTCGTCACCGCCAATGGGGCCGCTGTCTGCGCGCATCGGAATCGCCTGAAGACCCATGCGCTCATAGGTGCGCAGGTAGCTGACCAGATGGCGGTTATAGGCGTGCAGCGCATCCTCTTTGGTCAGGTCAAAGTTGTACCCGTCCTTCATGTAGAATTCGCGGCCCCGCATCACGCCAAAGCGCGGGCGGATCTCGTCACGGAATTTCCACTGGATGTGATAGAGCGTCAGCGGCAGGTCTTTGTAAGACGACACGTTCGAGCGGAAGATGTCGGTGATCAGCTCTTCGTTGGTGGGGCCATACAGCATGTCGCGACCATGACGGTCGGTGATGCGCAGCATCTCTTCGCCGTAATCGTCATAGCGCCCGCTTTCGCGCCACAGATCCGCCGACTGCAGCGTCGGCATCAACATCGGGATATGGCCCGCGCGCTGCTGTTCCTCGTGCACGATGTTTTCGATATTTTTCAGAACCCTGAAGCCCAGCGGCAGCCACGAATAGATACCCGCGCTGGCCTGTTTGATCATCCCTGCGCGCAGCATGTAGCGGTGCGAGACGATCTGCGCCTCGGCGGGCGTTTCCTTGAGAACGGGCAGAAAGTAGCGGGACAGGCGCATGGTAGACCCCATTGAAGTGCGATTGGCTTTGGGTTTTGGGCCATGCGCCCCGGCTTTGCAAGAGACCACGCAAGATAACGCTTCTGTGAGCGGTCTGATCCAAATGCGGTGACGTTCCGTAAACCCTTACTCAACCCAACAGGAGAGCACTCATGACCCCGTTCAAATCCGCCCTTGCAGGCATTACCCTGATCTTTGGTGCGAGCGCCGCCCAAGCCGACACCATCGTCGACATCGCTGCTGGGGATGAACGTTTCAGCACCCTTGTCGCCGCTGTTCAGGCCGCAGGTCTGGCTGAAACCCTGTCTGGCCCCGGCCCCTTCACTGTTTATGCCCCCGTGAACGAGGCCTTTGCCGCGCTTCCTGACGGCACAGTCGAAACGCTTCTCAAGCCGGAAAACAAAGCTCAGTTGACCAACGTGCTGCTTTACCACGTCGATGATCGCAAACTTCGCGCCGTGGATTTTCCGGCGGGGTCCAACTACTTCAAGCCCGTTCTCGCATCCGAGCGGCTTTGCATCACTGCCGGGGATGGCGTGAAAATCGCAGATGGCACCGGCCAAACGGCGAATGTCGTGATTGCGGACATCATGGCGGACAACGGCGTGATTCATGTGATCGACAAGGTTCTGCTGCCCGGTGAGCGTCCGAACTGCCACTGACCCGTGCAACGGGTCGATGGCCAGGCATGGCTTGGCCGACCAAACATATGCGGTAGGGGCCGATACCGGCCTTTACCCGTTCAGCAGATCGTTTTCCTTATCGCCTTCGACCTCTGCCGCCATCTGATCTTCCAGTGCTTCGACCTCGTTCGAAAGATCGTCTTCGGCGTGACTGACCTCGGGTTCGGGCACAATATCATGCGGCGGCGGGGCGATCCTTTGCGGTTTGCCGGCGCTGACACCGGCGCCCAAAGGCAGCGGTATACCTTCAGGAAAAATGATCTCGCGCGCCGGATCGGGCATGGAAATCCCAGCCTCCATCAATTCCCTCTTCACCCGCCGGATCAGGGCCGAGCGCAATTTCAGTGGAGAAAAGCGCGCCCCATCAAACCAGTAATAGACCTTGATATTCACAGTCGAGTCGCCCAGCCCCTCGGCCAGAACCATCGGTTCGGGATCGTTCGACACGGCCTCGTGTCCCGTCAACACACCAAGAATGACATCCTGCGCCTCGGAGATGGCGGCGTCATAGCCAATGCCCACGTCAAAGCTTTCACGCCGCGCGGCGCTGGCGGTGTAATTCTCGATCGTGGATTTGAAGACCAGCGCGTTGGGGATCTGAATATGGTTGCCCTCGGGCGAGACCAGCACGGTCGAGCGTGTATTCATCGAATGCACAACGCCCTTGTAGCCCGCCACATCGACGAAATCGCCGCGCCGAAAGGGCTGGCGCAGGGACAGCAAAAGCGAGGCCAGAAAGTTCTCGGCAATGTCTCGGAAGGCAAAACCGATCACGATCCCGACGATTCCCGCGCCGCCGATCAGCGAAAACGCCAATTGCGTCAGTCCAGCCACCTGAAGCACGATGTAGAGCCCCACCAAAAAGACCGGAAGCGCGACCAGCCGCACGGTGATATCGCGCAGAAAGGGCGTCTGGATGCGGTTCTGAAGTGCCCAGCCCGCGATCCGCGCCACGACGCTGGACAGGAAAAACGCCAGCGGCAGGATCAGCACCGCCACCACCACGGACGGCGCGGCAGCCACGGCCTGATCGCGCAGATGGCGCAGTTCGGTCATGGCCGGGGCAATGGTAAAGCTGACCCGCTGGTTGACCCGGATGCGGTTGACCACCGCGACCACCCCATCGGTCTTGGCTGCCAGATCGCGCACCCAATCCTGACGTTTGGCGCTGTCGGTGGTGCCGTCCAGAAAAACGATACCGTCATCGACCTGAACGTCGATATCGCTGTACCACCCTGAGGCTTCGAGGATGTTGCGCAGGCGGGCCTCGATCTGGTCGTCGCGCACCCCGCCCTCCACCGAAACCGTCTGCTGGGTATCGACCACCTCTTCTTCGAGGGCATCGGCGGTGGCGCTTTCTTGCGCATAGGAAGGTGCGCCGGGCAGCGTCAGGGCGAAAAGAACGACACAAAGCAGGGCGGCAAGGAAGGGTCTTGGCATGGTCTCTTTCTGAATATGGTGGCTTTGGGGGCCCTGGATCGGGCCATCGGGCCGCAGAACAAAGCTTAGGCCGGGGCCGAGCATCATTCCAGTAATACAATCCTGACCTGTGCGCGCGCCCTTGAAACCGCTTGGGGAACGGGCGATGTAGGGAGGGCAACACAAAAGGATCGCCCATGGCCCTCCCGGTCCGGGAACAGTTCAAGTATTGGGGCATCGCTTTGGCGATTTTTGCCGTCGTGCTCTGGTTCCTTGGCGACGTGCTTTTGCCCTTTGTGCTGGGCGGTGCGATTGCGTATTTCCTTGATCCGGTCGCGGACAAGCTTGAGAAGATGGGATTCTCGCGCGCCGCTTCGACCGGGATCATCACCGTGGTCATGCTGTTGCTGTTTGTCATTCTCGCGGTGGCTGTGATCCCCACGTTGATCCAGCAGGCGGTGTCCCTGTTCGACTTTGCCCCGCAGCTGTTCCGCGATCTGCAAACCTTTCTGACCGAGCGTTTTCCCAGCGTCATCGTCCAAGACAGCCCGGTGCGCAAAGCCCTTATGACAATCGGCGAAACCATTCAGTCCAAGGGCGGAGAGCTTTTGAACACCGCGCTGAGCAGCGCGGCTTCCTTGCTGAACCTTGTGCTGCTTTTCGTGATCGTGCCGGTGGTGGCGGTTTATCTGCTGCTGGATTGGGACAATATGGTCGCCCGCATCGATGAACTGGTGCCACTGGACCACCGCGACACGGTGCGGATGCTGGCGCGCGATGTGGACCGGGTTCTGGCGGGCTTTGTGCGCGGCATGGGCTCGGTTTGCATGATCCTTGGCGCCTATTACGCGATCGCCCTGTGGCTGGTCGGCTTGCAATTCGGCCTCGTGGTCGGCGTGGTCGCCGGAATGTTGACCTTTATTCCATATGTCGGCGCCATCGTTGGCGGCGTGTTGGCCATCGGTTTGGCGATGTTCCAGTTCTGGGGCGACTGGTGGTGGATTCTTGCGGTCTGGGCGATATTTCAGGCAGGCCAGTTCATCGAAGGCAATCTGCTAACGCCGCGCCTTGTCGGCAAATCGGTGGGCCTGCACCCGGTCTGGTTACTGCTGGCGCTGTCTGTCTTTGGCTCGCTTTTTGGCTTTGTCGGGATGCTGGTCGCGGTGCCGCTGGCCGCCGCGCTTGGGGTCTTTGCCCGCTTTGCCACAAGCCAGTACAAAAACAGCCGCCTGTTCCTTGGATTGACTGGAAGCGACGAGCCATGAGCGAACCCACCCAGCTTGCCTTGCCCCTGCCGACCCGTGCGGCATTGGGGCGGGGAGATTTTTACGTTACCGAAGCCAACGCGCTTGCGGTCGCGCAGATCGAAGGCTGGCGGCATTGGCCTTCGGGCAAATTCGTGCTGTCGGGTCCTGCGGGCGCGGGCAAGACGCATCTGGCCCATGTCTGGGCGCGCCTGACCGGCGGCACCATCCTGCCTGCCATTGCTCTGCCGCATGCCAATATCGCGGCGCTGGCCGAAGGCCCCGTCTGCGTCGAGGACATAGAAACCATCGCAGGCAACAGCGCCGCCGAAGAAGCCCTGTTCCATTTGCACAATCTCGTGCTGGCCCAAGGCCATCCCCTGCTGATGACCGCGCGCACACCGCCCGCGCAATGGGGCCTGTCGCTGGCCGATCTGCAAAGCCGCGCCGACGGGGCGCAGGGCGCGCAGCTTTCGGAACCGGACGACGACCTGCTGTCGGCCTTGATCGCCAAGCTATTCGCTGACCGGCAGATCGTGCCTGCGGGCGATGTGATCCCCTATCTCGCCAAGCGCATTCCGCGCAGCTACACCGCCGCCCAGCTGATCGTCGAAATTCTGGATCGCGAGGCGCTGGGGCGTCCCAAGGGCGTCAGCCGCCCGCTGGCCATCGCGGTCTTTGAAAGCCTCTTTGCGCCAAAACTTTTGCCACGGGACAGCCTCTCGTCATAAAACAGTTGCACCCACGGACCAAAAACCCGCCATGACACAAGCCGATTTTCTGAAGTCCCCCCTGCCCGCTCCGGTGGAGCAGCCCGATATGGACCTGACTGGCCCCGGGCGTTTCTTCAATCGCGAACTCAGCTGGCTGGGCTTCAACTGGCGCGTTCTGGAAGAGGCGGGAAATCCGCGCGTGCCGCTGCTGGAACGACTGCGCTTTCTGTCGATTTCCGCCGCCAATCTTGATGAATTCTACACCGTACGGGTCGCTGGCCTGCGCGAATTGGCCCACGCAGGCAACACCACCCCCGCCGCCGATGGCCTCACGCCAGCGGAACAACTGGTGCTCATCGACGAAGACGCCCGTGGCTTGATGGCCGAACAGCAAAAGATGCTCAGCACCCTGCGCCAAGAGATGGAGACAGCAGGGATCAGTATCGTCGGGCGCGACGCGCTGACTTCCGAGGACAAAAAGGCGCTTGAGACCGACTTCCTCGAAAAGGTCTTTCCAGTGCTTTCGCCGCTGGCCATCGACCCAGCGCACCCCTTCCCCTTTATCGCCAACATGGGCTATTGCCTTGCGCTGCAGTTGGACCGCACCAAAGACAAACGCCCCTTGCAGGCGCTGCTTCCGATCCCTGCGCAGATTGACCGGTTCATGCCCCTGCCCGCCGACGACGGCCAGCACCGGTTTATCCTTCTGGAAGACGTGCTGCTGCTGCATATCGACAGCCTGTTCCCGGGCTACGCGGTCAAGGACCACTTTGGCTTTCGTGTGCTGCGTGACAGCGATCTGGAAGTCGAAGAAGAAGCCGAAGACCTTGTGCGCGAATTCGAGGTCGCCCTGAAACGCCGCCGCCGCGGCGAGGTCGTGCGCCTGACCACCAGCGCCAATGCCCCCAAGGCCCTGCGCAAGATCGTCATGCGCGAATTGCACGTCGACGAAGAAGAGGTGATCGAACTGGACGGCATCATCGGCATCGCCGATCTGGCGGAACTGGTGCTTGAAGATCGCCCCGATCTGCTTTGGCCCATCTTCACGCCGCGCGTGCCGGAACGGGTGCAGGACTTTGAAGGCCATATGTTCGATGCCATCGCGCAAAAGGATATGCTGCTGCACCACCCCTACGAGACCTTCGATATGGTGGTGCGGTTCCTCAATCAGGCCGCCGCCGACCCGGACGTTGTGGCGATCAAGCAGACGCTTTACCGGACCTCACGCAATTCCCCCATCGTCGAAGCCCTTTGTGCCGCCGCCGAAGAGGGCAAGTCCGTCACCGCGCTGGTGGAACTCAAGGCGCGCTTTGACGAGGCCGCGAATATCCGCCAAAGCCGCCGTCTGGAACGTTCGGGCGCCCATGTGGTCTACGGTTTTCTCGACTGGAAAACCCACGCCAAGATTTCCCAGGTGGTGCGCCGCGAAGGCGACAAGCTGGTGACCTACACCCATTGGGGCACCGGCAATTATCATCCGATCACCGCCAAGATTTACACTGATCTCAGCTTTTTCACCTGCGATGCCGCGCTTGGGCGCGACGCCGCCAAGTTGTTCAATTACCTCAGCGGCTATGCCATGCCAGCAGGTCTCGAGAACCTCTATTTCTCACCCCACACGCTGAAATCGGGGATGCTGGAGTTGATCGAAGCCGAGACCGAACATGCCCGCAAAGGCAAGCCCGCACAGATCTGGCTCAAGCTCAATTCGCTGATCGAGCCGGACATGATCGACGCGCTTTACCGCGCCTCTCAGGCGGGGGTTCAGATCGATTGCGTGATCCGCGGCATCTGCGGGCTGCGCCCCGGCATCAAGGGCCTGTCCGAGAATATCCGAGTCAAATCGATCATCGGGCGCTTTCTGGAGCATTCCCGAATCATCTGTTTCGGCAACGGCTATGGGTTGCCGCACAAAAAGGCACGGGTCTTCATCAGTTCCGCCGACTGGATGGGCCGCAACCTGAACCGCCGCGTCGAAACCGGGGTCGAGATCCACAACGCCACCGTCAAAGCGCAGATCGTCAGCCAGATCATGGCCGCCAACCTTGCCGACACGGCGCAAAGCTGGGTGATGGGGCCAGACGGGCACTTTACCCGGCCCGAAGTGCCGGAGGGCCAGTTTGCCTTTAGCTGCCACCGCTTCTTCATGGAATACCCGTCGCTTTCGGGGCGCGGATCTGCCGGGGCGGCAGATGTTCCCAAGCTGACCCACACGGATGATTAACAACTTCAGGTTATTGCTGAACGGGCCATAACCCCCTGCCATCATGTCATAAAATCGCCCCGAAATGGCCCGCGCTCCGCCGCGAAACCTTAAGCACTGATTAAGGACGGACGCGCAAATTCGTAAACGCACTGGTAACAAGTGGCGCGGGCCCCGCACAGCGGCCCGCAGCGTTGGAATGACGCGTGCGATGTCCGCGGCGGCGGCGTCTCTGGCGTAGAAGCGCCTTGATCCTTGAAGAGGCGAGAAAAATGTCGAGTATTCTGACCAACCGAGGGGCCACGACGGCCCTCGCGACACTGCGCAATATCAATTCGCAGATCACACAGACCCAAAATGAAATTTCGACCGGCAAGCGCGTCGGCGCGGCAGGTGACAACGCAGCCGTCTGGGCGATATCCAAAACCATGCGCGCCGATATCTCGGGCTTCAAAAGCGTGTCGGACAGCCTTGCGCTTGGCCAGGCGACCATGGCCGTGGCTCGACAAGGCGCCGAAACCATCACCGAGCTTTTGACCGATCTCAAGGGGACGGTCGTGTCGGCGCAGGAAGGCAACGTCGATCGCACCAAGATCCAGAACAACATCAACGCTCTGAAAGAGCAGATCGAAGGTATCACCGGATCGGCTTCCTTCAATGGCCAGAATATGCTGCAAAACACTGACACCACGGCGGGCAGCGGCAAGATCAGCGTTCTGGCTTCGATTGACCGCAGCAGCGATGGCGTTTCCAGCTCGGATATGAGTTTTAACCGCCGCGACATGAGCACCGGCACCTCGGCTATTGCGGCCACGGGCGGAACTTTCAACGCTGGCGCCGCCACCGGCGCTGTGAATGCCACTCAAAGCGCGACCATCGACCTGAGCGGCCTGACGGTCGAGGCAGGTGCCGCCTATTCAATTTCGATCTTCGGCACCGATGGCAACAATTCGTCCTTCGATCAAGCCAGCTATCGCACCTCGGCAGCAGCTGCGGAAACCCAGGCTGAAATGGCGGCCAGCGACATCAGCTATGTGGCGCACGATGGGGACACCATGTCCGACGTGGCCAAGGCGCTGACCCGCGCCTGGGACAACTACGCCGCGGAGAACGCCTTGGGCACCGATGTGCTGAACATCGAAGCCGCGGGAAAATCGCTGAAAATTTCCTCGGGCGTGACCGATGGCACCGATACGATCACCGTCAACGTCAACACGCTTGGCGCGGATGCCGCCAATACCATCGGCGGCGGGCTTGAGGCATTGAACCACATCAATGTGACAACCAACGCAGGCGCCAGAAAGGCGCTGACCCAAATCGAAGGCCTGCTTGGCTATGCAATCGATTCGGCGGCGGGGTTCGGCTCGGATCAAAGACGGATTGATACGCAGTCCGAATTTGTCTCGAAAATCACAGCCACATTGCAAGATGGGTTGGGTCAGCTGGAAGACGCCGATATGGAGGACAGCTCGGCCCGCCTTCAGGCGCTGCAAGTGCAGCAACAGCTTGCGGTTCAGGCACTTTCCATCGCAAATCGTGCGCCTCAGCAGTTGTTGACCCTGTTCCGCTAACAGTCAAAATGCGCGCTCCGCCAGCACGGTTGGGCGCGCCATTTTTGCGTCAGGTGACGTTAAGTCACACAATTCGCGGCATCTGCCCCCTTGCCCCCGCTTGACCGGATGGGCCATTCCGGACGAGGGTGATTTTTGGGGATGACCATGGACGCACACAACGATCCAGATCAGGGTGATTGGGGCCCCTTTGGCCGCCCGATCTTTGACGACCCGAAAGCGCGCCACCTCAAGAGGGTTGGCGTGGTCGATATCGGGTCGAACTCGGTGCGTCTGGTGGTCTTTGACGGGGCTGCCCGCAGCCCGGCTTATTTCTACAACGAAAAGGTGATGTGCGGCCTTGGCGCCGGCATGGCCGAATCTGGCAAACTGAACCCCGAAGGCAAGGTCCGCGCGCTGTCGGCAATGAAACGCTTTCAGCTTTTGGCTGAAGGGATGGAATTGCCCACGCTGACGGTTGTCGCGACAGCCGCCATGCGCGACGCCGAAGATGGCCCTGCTTTCAAGGACGAAATCGAAGACGCGACCGGCCTCAAGGTCTGGGTGATCGACGGCGAAGAAGAGGCCCGCCTCTCGGCGCAGGGCGTTATGCTGGGCTGGCCCGGCGCCTTTGGCCTGATTTGCGACATCGGCGGATCATCGATGGAACTGGCCGAGATCAAGAATGGGACGGTGGGCAAGCGGATCACCTCGCCCCTTGGGCCGCTCAAGTTCATGACTCTCGAAGGCGGCAAAGACGCCCGCGAAAAGCACATCAAGAAAATCGTCAAGGATCTGGCCGACTACATGGGTCCGCAGCATGATCGCCTGTTCCTTGTGGGCGGCAGCTGGCGCGCAATTGCCCGGATCGACATGGAACGCCGCGGCTATCCGCTGCACGTCCTGCACGAATACCGGATGGACATTCAGGCGGTGACAGACACGATCAAGTTCATCGAAGAGGCCAATCTGGAAGAGCTGCGCAAAGCCTGCTCGATTTCCTCGGCGCGGATGGACCTTGTTCCCTATGCCGCCGAGGTACTGGCCCGGCTGATCAAGGCTTTCGAACCCAAGGACATCGCGATTTCCAGCTATGGTATCCGCGAGGGCATGCTTTACGAGCAGATGCCCGACGAGGTGCGTGAACGCGACCCCCTGATCGAAGCCTGCCGCTTTGCCGAACGCAAAGACGCCCGCCTGCCGGGATTTGGTCGCAAGCTATACAAATTCGTGCTGCCTCTGTTCCCCGAAGCAGATGCCGCGCGGCTACGGATCGTACGCGCCGCTTGTCTGTTGCATGACGTCAGTTGGCGGGCGCATCCCGACTATCGCGCCGAGGTCTGCTTTGACAATTCTACGCGCGCCAATCTGGGCGGGCTCAAGCACTCGGAACGCATCTATCTTGGGCTGGCACTGCTGCATCGCTACCGCAACCGCCGCGAAGGCACCCATTTCGAAGCGATGTACGGGCTGCTCAGCGAAGCCAAGCGCAACGAGGCCGAGATGCTGGGCAAGGCAATGCGTCTGGGTGCCATGCTTTGGATGACGGACGCGGGGCAAGAAAAAGCGCGTCTCAGTTGGGACGGCTGGACAAAGCGGCTTTGCCTTCATCTGTCGCAAGATGCCGCCCCACTTTATGGCGAAGTGACCGAGGCGCGATTCAAGTCGCTTGCCGCCTCGCTTGACGCCGCTTCGACCGAAATCCAGATCGCCGAGTGACGTGTCTTGCCCATCGAATGGGCGGGCGCGGGGTGAAAGTCGCCCCTTCGTAGGTTGCAATACGTGGGACAATACGACAGACTGCATTCGGAATTACGTAAGGGAAAGAAGCCGAAAGTCGCGTTTCTGGCGAAAGCATGGATTGAATACGCTTTTCGGCTGTTTCAACCCGTGCGTCTGAAAGCGCCGCAGCTTTGGAGAATCACTTTTCCGCGTCGCCGAAAAATTACAGTTTTGACGGGTTAAGCGCCTCAAATAATGGCGCTTTTACAAAATAAACTCCCATCCACAAGCGTCTTTGAGCCCCCTCTCACAATCTGCAACAATCTGTTTCAATTGAATTTTGCGGAGAGCGATCACATTTTCTGAAAACGTAAGGATTTGTCTACTTTTCCAAGTAGGGCAAATATCTTTGCGTCTAATTACCTCTTCAAAGGATTTTTGGTTATGGCAGCTGGTGCAACAGGTTCTAACGACAATCTATCAGGTACAGGTGGCAACGATGTCATCGACCTGAAAATGGCAATGACACTTACTTCGGCTTGGCGGGAGACGACAGCGTTTTAGGTGGTGCGGGCTTTGACGTGCTTTGGGGCCAAGCGGGCAACGACACCCTGAAGGGTGGCGATGACAACGACTTTATTGACGGCGGCGACGACGACGACTTTATCCTCGGCGAGCTTGGCGACGACACCATCTATGGTCAGGGCGGCAACGACAGCATTTATGGTGGTCTGGGCAAAAACACCGTCTACGGCGGAGATGGTCTGGACTTCATCACAGTCGGAAGCAACGACGATATCGTCTTTGGCGAAGCCGGGGCCGATTCCATCCTTGGCAACGCCGGGAACGATGTTCTCGACGGTGGCGATGGCGCGGATACCATCAATGGCGGCAACGGCGCGGATAACATTATCGGTGGTCTTGGGGACGACAGTATCTTCGGTGGCATTGGCGTTGATACAATTCTTTCCGGAGAAGGGGCTGACACAGTCTATGGCGGTTCCGGCGACGACGGCGTTATTGGTGGCGGCGGCGACGACCTTTTGTTCGGCGAAGGCGGCGGTGATGTCGTCGCGGGCGGCGCGGGCAGCGACAAGATTTTTGCCGGTGCCGGCAACGATGTTGCGGGCGGCGGTGACGACAACGACACCGTGTCGGGCGGCAGCGGCGACGACTTTGTTGACGGCGGTGCCAGGAATGACCGTGTTCGCGGCGATGATGGCAACGACACGATCAATGGCGGTACGGGCAACGACCTGTTGTTCGGCGGCGCTGGCGCGGACAAGTTCCTGTTCAAGGCAGGTGACGGTTTTGACCGCATCCGCGACTTCGAAGACGGCATTGACGTGATCGACGTCTCTGGTTTCGGCGGAAGTTCCGCGGATCTGGTTCTGACCGACAACCCCCACGGGGTTCTGGTGACCATGGCGGGCGAAGAACTCATCTTGATCGAAGGCGAAACCACCGCGACGATCGACGCGTCGGACTTCATATTCTAAACCTCTGCCCTATCGCAGAAACGACAAAGGCCCGCAGCGATGCGGGCCTTTTGCTTTTTGGGATCAGAGCTCGATCTCTTCGTTTTCTTCAGCCATTTCCTGTTCCGTCTTCTTGCGCAGGATAATGTCGCCGTTGGGCAGCATTTCGGGCGGGTGATAGACCGACCAGTCTTCGACTTTTCCCACCAGATCCTTGAGCGCAGGACCCATCTCGGCGGCGAAATCGTTGAGAAAAGGCTGGATTTCCTGCGCCATACCTTCGAGGTCTTGCAAGGCAGGTTCCATTTCGGACATGAGGCCGCGCAGGAACATCTGCACGCCCTCTTCCATCAGGCTGAAGCCATCCTCGTCAGCGTCTTGCGCGGCAAGCGGTGTCGCAACAAGCGCGAGGGCAATAAGCGGGGCGGCAAACTGTTTCATAGCCCGAATATAGGCCATCTCAGGCAGTTTGATAAGAGAGCCGCCTGCCCGGCGTCAAAGATCAATGTCCAGCGTCACCGGGAAATGGTCCGAGGCGGTCAGCAAAGCCTGATGCAGCTCGGGCGTGGACCAGCACGCCGGATCATCAAACGGATGCCAGATCCGCCACTTGGGCAACAAGGCGCGCAGGTCTTCAGAGACCATGATATAGTCCAGCAAGGCCTGCAGATACCGCTTTTCCGAGGACAGGTAGAACCGCGCTGTCGTCGGTTGTGCGCTGATCCGGCTTGCCAAAGCGCATTCCGCGTGCGGATCGTACAGCGGCGGACCACCGTCACCGGCGATAATTTCGACCGAGCTGCGCCCAAAGAGGTTCTCGTACTGGTCAAGGCCGGGACCGTCGTTCAGATCGCCCATCAGGATCAGACTTTCACCTGCGGACAAATGCGCCTCGATCCGTTGGCGCAGCCAGATCGCCTGCGCCAGTTGCTTGCGGCGGTTGGCTATCGACAACTGCATGACCTCGTCCCGCCCGCGCGCACCGTGGGGGGCCTTGGATTTCAGGTGTGCCCCGATGATCCGCAGATCACGCCCCGACGTCGTCTGCACGGCCAATTCCAGCGGCGGCTTGGAAAACACGACGTGATCGTGGGTCGCATCGATGTCGAGATCGATGTCAAAAACCCTGTCGAACCGCGGCGGAACGCTGTCGGCTCCGCCCTGCGGATCATGGCGCGCGGTCAGAACATAGGGGTCATACAGCAGTGCGATTTCCTGCTGAGTGTCGTTGACAAAACCCGTGACAATCGCGCGTGTGCGCAGATCATAGGCCTCGACAAAGCTGTTCAGGGCGCGTGAGGTGCTGCGGCGGGAATTGGTGTCGGGCGCTTCGATCAGCATGATCGCGTCGGCATTCATCGCGGTAAAAACGATGCCCAGCGCCTCGGCCTGCATTTGGCGCGTGATATTGTGCCGCGCAGACCAGCCGCCATCGGCCAAAAGTCGCCCCCTGTCGTCAAAAAGCGAATCGAACCACTCGACGTTATAGGTGGCCAACCGCAACGGCGGTCTCAGGCTGTCTCTCGCGCGGAAATCTCTTTCCAGGCGCGGTTGATGTCGACCAGACGTTTTTGCGACAGTTGCACCGCCTCTTCCGGCACGCCGCGGGCGATCATCACATCCGGATGGCTTTCGCGAACCAACTGACGATAATGCTTGCGGATCGCCTCAAGCGGCATGTCATGCGTTACGCCAAGCACCGTATAGGGGTCTTGATCCGCATTCGGGACAAAGCGCGCGCGCACCGCCATGAACCGGGCCTTCTCCATGCCGAAAATCTCGGCGACCCGCTCCAGGAAGGCGTCTTCATTGGGGTGGTATTGTCCATCCGCCATGGCGATATGGAACAACCCCTCCATCAAGTCGCACAGCGTGGGCGAGCCTGTTCCAAACATCTTCTCGATCCGCATGGCGTATTCTTCGAAACCCGCAACGTCCTGACGTGCAAGGTTAAAAACCTTGGCCGCCCCGGCTTCGTCTTCGGGGGCGATGGCGAACACCTCGCGGAAGGCGCTGACCTCATCGCGGGTGACAAGCCCATCGGCCTTGGCCATCTTGGCGGACAAGGCGATCACCGCGATGGTAAAGGCGATGGTCCGCTCGGGCGGGCTGCGAAGATGTTCAAAGACAGCCGCCAGGCCTTCGCCTTTGGTCAGCGAAGCAATGGCACTGGTGATGCGGGTCCAAATCGACATGAGGACAGTTTACGACTTTGGACGGGAACTGTCAGGCCCGGTTTCACAGAATTTTCTGCATCAGCACAAGATCCATCCAGCGACCGAACTTGAAACCGACCTCGGGCAATCGCGCAATCTCGGTGAACCCCACCGCGCGGTGAAAAGTGACACCGCCCGGGTTTTCACCGCTGACCCCGGCCCAAAGCGAATGCGCGCCCTGCCCGCGCAACGCCTGCTCCAACGCCTGCATCAACCTGCGGCCAGCGCCCTGCCCGCGCGCCTCTGCGGACAGTTGCACGGAGTGCTCGTAGGTATGAGCATAGCCCGGCCCGCCTCGAAACTGGAAGGCGGTGGCAAAGCCGCAAACCTGCCCGCCTTGTTCAGCCACAAGAAAAAGCGGGCCGCGGTGCGCGATATCGGCAGCGATCCCCGCGCAGGTCTTGCGCTCGGTGGTGAAGGTGATGGCCGTGTGGTCGATGACATCGTTCCAGATTGCCGCGATCTGCGATGCATCGCGGTCCTTGGCGGGCCGGATGACCATGGTCACAGAACGATCTCCTCGCCGTCGACAGCGATCCGTGCGGCAAGCCCCGGTTCCTCGGCCTGTTCAAAACGCACCAGCGGTGCATCAAGCAACGGCTCCAGAAGCGCGCCCAGGGCCGCGGCCTCCGGGTGTCGGACTGTCAACGCCTTCAACTCCAAAGACCCCGATGACATGGCCTTTCCCGGCGCTGGCACATCGCCCAGCCACTGGATAAAGGCAGGGAACATCCCATCAAACGGCAACTCCCCGTCCAGTGGCACTGCCATGGTCCAACTGAGCGCCCCGCGCGTCAGTTCCACCTTGCGGCCCGCCATGGGAAGCGCCTCAAGCGCGGCGTCCATATCGGGGACGCGGCAAATCCATTTGTTCAGCTTTGCAGGTCCAAGAAACGTATCGAGCCCGAACCAACGCGCATCCGGCGGCGGCAGCGCGCCGGGATCAATCGCGATGGCCTCGATGTAAAGCTGCGGCGCCATGCCCAAAAGCTGATTGTGGGTACCAAAGCGTGCGTGATTGCCACCCGGCAACATCGGCAGACCAAAGGCTCTCTCGATCAGCTCGACCGCCTCCTCCAGGGACTCGCCAAGTACCGCGATATGGTCCAGTTCCAACATGCCTGTGCCTGAAAAATGAAGAACCTGAGCACGATAGGCCAGCCTTTGGCCCCCGCCTAGACTGAATTTCCTCTCCAACTCTTGAAAAATCGCATTCCGAGGACATGTTACCTCAAATTACCTGATAAAAATGGAGGGACATATGCTCTTGCGTGCCATCGACCGGTTCTTCAGTCACGAAGCTTCCGGCGGTATTCTTTTGATGCTGGCTGCCGTTGCGGCCATGATCATCGCCAACTCTGGCCTCGCCGGGGTTTATGATGGCGCCTTGGGCAGTTATCTGGCCGTCACCCTGAACGGAGAGGGGCTGCAAAAGCCGCTGATCCTGTGGATCAACGACGGCTTGATGGCGATCTTCTTCTTCCTGATCGGCCTCGAGTTGAAGGCCGAGCTTTTGGAGGGCAAGCTCAAGCGCCCTTCGGACGTGGTTTTGCCGGGAATGGCCGCTGTTGGCGGTATGGTCCTGCCCGCGCTGGTCTTCCTTGCGTTCAACCTTGGCAACGCTGCCACCGTGACCGGCTGGGCGATTCCGGCAGCCACGGACATCGCTTTTGCCTTGGGCGTACTGGCCCTCGTCGGTGACCGCGTGCCCTCCTCGCTCAAGATCTTCCTGCTGACGCTGGCGATCTTGGACGACATGGGTGCGATCATCATCATCGCTTTGTTCTACACGGCCGAACTGAAGGTCGATTACCTCTATCTGGCGCTGATCCCTGCGGCGATCATGTTCTGGCTGAACGCCAAAGGCGCGCACCGCGTGGCGCCAATCCTGCTGCTGGGCGTGGTCATGTGGTTCTTTGTCCTGAAATCGGGCGTGCATGCCACGCTGGCAGGGGTCGTCACCGCCTTTTTCATCCCGCTCAAGGACAAGTGGGGCAAATCCCCGCTGCATGCGCTGGAACACGCCCTGTCGCCCTATGTGCTCTACTTCATCATCCCGGTCTTCGCTTTTGCCAATGCGGGCGTCGTGTTGAAGGGCCTCAGCTTTTCCGATCTCTTCGCTCCCCTGCCGCTTGGCATTGCGCTGGGTTTGATCATTGGCAAGCAGATCGGCGTCTTTGGCGTCACCTTTGTCATGGTCAAAATGGGACTGGCGCGAATGCCTTCTGGGGCCACATGGGCGCAGATCTACGGCATCGCCTGTCTTGCGGGCATCGGTTTTACCATGTCGCTGTTCATCGGCTCGCTCAGCTACAGCGATGCGACCCTGATGAACGAAGTGCGGCTTGGGGTGCTGGCGGGGTCGGTGATCTCGGGCATTCTGGGATACACGGCGTTGCGCCTGTCGACCTCACCAGCCGAGTCCAAGAGTGAGCCTGCCCCTGCGGAATAATGCCCAAGTCATGAACGCGGCCAGCTCGTTTTGGCCGAGATGAAAAAAGCGCGCCCCATCGGGGCGCGCAGATCGTTTCAAGGTCAGCAATCTCAGGATTTGCGGGTTTCGCGGATGATCCGTAAAATGTCCTGCGCCGCGTCGGGGATGTTCGTCCCTGGGCCGAAGATCGCCTTGACCCCCGCATTGTACAGGAATTCATAGTCCTGATGCGGGATCACCCCGCCGCAGATCACGATGATGTCCCCCGCGCCCTGCGCCTTGAGTTCCTCGACCAATTGCGGCGCAAGCGTCTTGTGCCCTGCCGCCTGAGACGAAATCCCGATCACATGCACATCGTTGTCGATGGCATCCTGCGCCGCTTCGGCCGGGGTCTGGAACAGCGGGCCAACATCGACGTCAAAGCCGATGTCAGCAAAGGCCGTGGCAATCACCTTGGCGCCCCGGTCGTGACCGTCCTGCCCCATCTTGACCACCAGCATACGCGGCCGGCGACCTTCGTCCTCGGCGAACTGATCGACCGCTTTTTGGATCGCGGCAAAGCCTTCGTCGCCTTCATAAGCGGCACCATAGACACCCGCCAAAGTCTTGACCTCGGCGCGGTGACGGCCGAATTCCTTTTCCATCGCCATGCTGATTTCTCCTACAGAGGCACGCGCCCGGGCAGCTTCGACCGCTGCTTCCAGAAGATTGCCTCCCTCTTTGGCGCGGCGGGTCAATTCATCGAGCGCTGCCTGACAGGCGGCCTCATCGCGAGTGGCACGGATCTTTTCAAGACGCGCAACCTGACCGATCCGGACCTTGGCATTGTCGATATCAAGAATGTCGAGATCGTCTTCCTTGCCCAGCTTATATTTGTTGACGCCGACGATCACATCGGTGCCGCGGTCAATATCTGCCTGACGCCGCGCCGCGGTCTCTTCGATCCGCAGTTTGGGCATGCCGGATTCAACCGCCTTGGTCATGCCGCCCATCTCATCGACTTCGGCGATCAGCTTCCACGCCTCTTCCGCCAGATCATGGGTCAGCTTTTCGACGTAATACGACCCGGCCAGCGGATCGACCACATTGGTCACGCCGGTTTCTTCCTGAAGGATCAGCTGGGTGTTGCGGGCGATGCGGGCGCTGAAGTCGGTTGGCAAGGCGATCGCCTCGTCCAGCGCGTTGGTGTGCAGCGATTGTGTGCCCCCCAGAACCGCCGACATCGCCTCGTAGGCGGTGCGGATCACATTGTTATAGGGGTCCTGTTCGGTCAGCGACACGCCCGAGGTCTGGCAATGGGTGCGCAGCATCTTGGAGCGGTCGTTCTTGGCGCCAAGCTCGGTCATGATCCGGTGCCACAGCATCCGCGCCGCGCGCAGCTTGGCCACTTCCATGAAGAAATTCTTGCCGATGGCAAAGAAGAACGACAGCCGGCCTGCGAATTTGTCGATATCCATGCCCGCCTCGATGGCGGTTTTGACGTATTCCTTGCCGTCCGCGAGCGTATAGGCCAGCTCTTGCACCAAGGAGGCGCCAGCCTCTTGCATGTGGTAGCCCGAGATCGAGATGCTGTTGAACCTGGGCATCTCGTTCGAGGTATATTCGATGATATCCGAGATGATCCGCATCGAAGGTGCAGGCGGATAGATATAGGTGTTGCGCACCATGAATTCCTTCAGAATGTCATTCTGAATGGTGCCCGACAGGATCGCCTTGTCATGGCCCTGCTCTTCGCCGGTGACGATAAAATTGGCGAGGATCGGAATCACCGCGCCGTTCATCGTCATCGAGACGCTGACCTTGTCCAGCGGGATGCCGTCGAACAGGATTTTCATATCCTCAACGCTGTCGATGGCCACACCGGCCTTGCCGACATCGCCCACCACGCGGGGGTGGTCGCTGTCATAGCCGCGGTGCGTCGCCAGATCGAAAGCGACCGAGACGCCCTGCTGCCCGGCGTCCAGCGCCTTGCGATAAAAGGCGTTGCTTTCCTCGGCGGTCGAGAACCCCGCATACTGGCGGATGGTCCAGGGGCGCCCGGCGTACATTGTCGCTTTTACCCCACGCGTGAAGGGGCCGACCCCGGGCAGGCTGCCCATATGCGGCAGATCCTTCGTGTCGTCTTCGGTGTAAAGCGGCTTGACCTCGATGCCTTCCAGCGTGTGCCAGGTCAGGTCGTCCACAGTGCGGCCGCGCAGTTCCTTTTCAGCGAGTTGGCGCCAGTCTTCGGGCAGATCCGTCATCATTTTGTCCTCTCTTGTCGAGTCCCGCGACCAGCTGTATCGCCGGTTTTGCAGGCTCTGGGTCCTCTGTCAGTCGGGCCAGACCATCGGCCCCGGCGCGCAGCCAGAACAGATCGTCGGCATAGGTCTCGCGCAGTCGCGCGGCCTGAATGTCGGTGAAGGGGTTCCAGCGCCCCTCACCTTCGGGCAGCTGGCTTGGGTCCTGACCGCGATCTTCCAGAACCTCGCGCAGTTCGGGAAGATGCGGGCACTGGTTGACCCAGAATTCACCATGCGCGGCCATTTGCGGGAAAAACGACCCGCTCATCTCGGCCAGCAGCCGGTCGGGGCGCGGGCCAAAGCGCTCGAAGGGCGAGACAAGGATTTCCGACCCCGGGCAGGCACAGGCCAGATCGGTGATCACATGGCGCCAACTGCGCACGCTGGTCGAGATAAGCTCAAGCGCGGCCTCTGGCGGGATGCCGCCACCGCGCGGGATCAGATAGGCCATCGATGACGCCCACCAGCTTTCAAGCGATCTGATTTGCAGCACGACCCGGCGCACCGGGCTAAAGGCCCCATGCAGCCGCGCCATACGCTCACCGACTTCAGGGTACAGCAGGCGCGCACGCAGACAACGGCGCACAGATCCGATCATATTCTCGTCCGAGACGATCAGAATCGTCGCGCCGTTGCGTTCAGCCCCCCGCAGGTTCAGTTGCACGCGGCCTATAGCCCGGCGCGCTTGTTCAGGTGACACAGGGCGGTCAGCCACGCCATGCAGCAGCCCCTTGCGGGTGCGCCCCGGCCCCCAAAAGCCGATGGATCGCGCAGCAAGCTGGCTTTGATTGGCGCGCACGAAGCGCTGAAAACTGGTTGAGCCGGTGCGGTGGGCACCCAGATGCAGAATGACGTCCATTGGCAGCACAGACCTTGCGATGCGCCGGGGTGGCAGCCCCCGGGCCGTTTCGATTGGCTGGCAAGGTGCGCCCGGCACTGTCACGATCTGGTTAAAGGTAAAATTTTCACGGATGGCGGTGGCTTGGCCCTGTGCATAGCCCCGCCCTGCCCCTATATCAGAGTGTATGAAGTCTCTGATCAAAATCGTGTTTTCGGCACTTATCCTGGCGTTGGCCAGCCCCGGCGCGGCCCAGTCGGCAGAAGATATTCTGCCCGACCCGCCGATCATCGAGGCTTCGCAGACCTCATTGGACGATTGGATCTGGTTGAAAAGGCCGGTCGTGGTCTTTGCCGACAATCCGGCCGATCCGCGATATGTCGAGCAGATGCAGCTGATCCTCGAACGCATCGACGCTCTGGTTCTGCGCGATGTGGTGGTGATCACCGACACCGACCCGGCTGCGGGCAGCACCGTCCGCAAGACCCTGCGCCCGCGCGGCTTCATGTTGGTGGTTCTGGCCAAGGACGGCAGTGTCGTCATCCGCAAACCAGCCCCTTGGGATGTGCGCGAAATCAGCCGCTCGATCGACAAGCTGCCGCTGCGCCAGCAAGAGGTGAAGGATAGCCGCGACGTGCTGCGCCGGTAGGTCAGCTTTTTGTACGCATGAAAAACGCGACCTTCGCGGGCCGGTACAGCAGGACCATCGAATAGGTGACCGGATCGTAGATCATCATCGTGTCCGATGACATCAGCACGGTGTAGGCATCTACGGCAAAGGTGTCGTCCATGCAGCGTTTGCCCGGCCCGACAAAGCTGGCCAGCATCCCCAACCCCTTGAACAGGTTGATCGACATCAGTTGTTCCGACACTTGGTTCGGCGTCAGCCCGGGAATGTCGAAGGCCACTGTCCGGCCCTCCTGCAACAACGGGATCGCCGCACGCACCGAATTCATGATCACCGGGCCGCGCGTACGCCGTACTTCCGCCGAGACAACCGCGAACCGCGCCACGGTGCAATCCTTCTCGGAGGTGAACTGCTCGGTCTCTGCAAGGAATATCCACGGCGCCACAATCTTCCGCGCCTCTTGCTCTGTATCGAGCTGGCATGCCGTCAGCCCGACCAAAGCCGTCAGTACACCCAAAGATCGCCGAAAGGTCCGGCCGAGCATGCGCATCCCCTAGAAAGCAAGCTTTCATCACGGTAGCGACGAAGTCTTGAGACTTCGTTGCCTGCGCAGGATATGTGCCCAGCCGGTCCAAACCGGGTTACTCGAATTCCATGATCACATCATCAACGGCAAGGCTGTCGCCCGCCGCCGCGTTGATCTTGGACACGACACCAGACTTTTCGGCGCGCAGGATGTTCTCCATCTTCATCGCTTCGACGGTACACAGTGCCTGACCGTCCTGAACTTCGTCGCCGACCTCGACATTGACCTTCACGATCAGGCCGGGCATCGGGCAAAGCAGCAGTTTCGAGGTATCTGGCGGCAGTTTTTCCGGCATCAGAGACGCCAGTTCGGCTTGGCGCGGCGTGCGCACATGCACCTTCAGGTCGGCGCCACGGGTGCGCAGGCGGAAGCCGTGGGTGATCTTGTCTACCTTCAGAACCAAAGACGCGCCGCCAACGGTCATCGTTGCCAGCGTGTCGCCGGGGGTCCAGTTGCCTTCGACCCGCAAGGTGGAGCCATCCTTGAAGGTCACGGTCGAGCCTTCGTGATCGGCAGCAATCACCACGTCAAAGCTGGTGCCCTGCAGCGCGACATTCCAGTCCTCGCCGACATGACGTTCGTGGTTGTCGATCCGGCCAGAGATCCGCGCCCGGCGAATTTCCGCAACACGATTCATCGCGGCGGCAGCGGCAGCCACGCGGCGCAGCTCGTCCTCACCCAGGGTCACCCCTTCGAAACCGTCGGGATATTCCTCGGCGATAAAGGCTGTGGTCATGTCGCCCGAGACGAACTTGGGGTGGTCCATCACAGCCGCCACGAAGGGCAGGTTGTGGCCGATACCTTCGACCTCAAAGCTGTCGAGCGCATTGCGCATGGTCTCGATCGCCTCGCCGCGTGTGTGGCCCCAAGTGCAAAGCTTGGCGATCATCGGGTCGTAATACATGCTGATTTCGCCGCCTTCGAAGACGCCGGTATCGTTGCGCACAATGCCATCGCCCAGCGGACCTTCGGCGGGCGGACGATAGCGGGTCAGACGGCCAATCGAGGGCAGGAAGTTGCGGTACGGGTCTTCGGCATAAAGGCGATTTTCGATGGCCCAGCCGTTGATCTTCACATCGTCCTGCGTGATCGACAGCGGCTCACCATTGGCCACGCGGATCATCTGCTCCACCAGATCGACGCCGGTGATCAGTTCGGTCACCGGGTGCTCTACCTGCAGGCGCGTGTTCATCTCGAGGAAGTAGAAGTTGCGATCCCCGTCCACGATGAATTCCACCGTACCTGCGGAAGCATAGCCCACGGCCTTGGCCAGTGCGACGGACTGCTCGCCCATCGCCTTGCGCGTCGCCTCATCAAGAAAGGGTGACGGCGCCTCTTCTACAACCTTCTGGTTCCGGCGCTGGATCGAGCATTCGCGCTCGTTGAGATAAATACCATTGCCATGCGCATCGCAGAGCACCTGAATTTCGATGTGACGCGGCTGGGTGACGAACTTTTCGATAAAGATCCGGTCGTCGCCAAAGCTGCTGGCCGCTTCGTTCTTGGAGGACTGAAAGCCTTCACGCGCCTCGTCGTCGTTCCAGGCGATCCGCATACCTTTGCCGCCGCCGCCGGCGCTGGCCTTAATCATCACCGGATAGCCGACCTCGTTCGAGATCTTGACCGCTTCGTCCGCATCTTCGATCAGGCCCATATAGCCCGGAACCGTGCTGACATTGGCCTCTTGGGCGATCTTCTTACTGGTGATCTTGTCACCCATCGCCTCGATGGCTTTCACCGGGGGCCCGATAAAGGCGACGCCTGCGGCCTCCAGCGCCTCGGCGAACTTGGGGTTTTCAGAAAGGAAACCATAGCCCGGGTGCACAGCCTGCGCGCCGGATTGCTTGATGGCCTCCATGATCTTGTCGATCACGATATAGGACTGGTTCGCCTGCGGCGGGCCGATGTGCACCGCCTCGTCGGCCATTTCCACATGCAGCGCGTGTTTGTCCGCGTCGGAATAGACGGCCACGGTCTTGATGCCCATCTTCTGGGCGGTCTTGATGACCCGGCAGGCGATCTCGCCCCGGTTGGCGATTAGGATCTTGTCGAACATGTCTGTCCCCTCTTGTCTATTGGCCCTGCGCGGGCGCGAAAATCGCGGCACAAAAACGCCGCCCACGGGCATGGCCCGGGGCGGCGTCAGAATGCCTGATCGGACGGGGCGCAGCCCGACCGGTTACATGGCGAAAATTATTTGTCTTTGCAGATGCCCGGAGTGAGATCGTCACAGACAACGCCTGCGGCGCCGCCGATTGCGGCCCCTGCGGCGACGTTGTTTCCGGTTGCTGCTGCGGTGGCAGCGCCTGCTCCGGCACCGATAAGACCGCGTTCCAGATCGGTGCCTTCGCACGCGGCGAGACCGGCAAGTGCGAGAATGGCGAAAGTGAAGCTCTTGAGGCGCATGTTATGTTCTCCGTTATCTGCTCAGCCGCACAAAGCGGCGAGTTGCAAGGAACGAACGCCGCCGGGCATTGGGATGTTCCCCGCGTCGAAAAACGCGGGTGCCTGAAAAGGGTGCCGGACGGGCCGCATGGGGACAGACAGCGCCGTCCGGCGAGGGATGGGTCACGCGTGTTTTTGCGACAAGGCGCATTCGGGGACATGCGTGATGGGGCCAGATTGCCCGGCTTTTTCGCACTCGCAAGACCCGGCAACCTGACTGGCAGAGAATGAGCCTTTTCCCGCGCAAATTGATCCAGCGTCGGCATAATCACGCCCAATCCCCCCCTTCGAAAATCTCGGGGAAGGAGGCGCGCGCGGCAGCCTCGTCGATCACCAACATGGCGTCATAGCTTTCGGGGTCGAACGGGTCGTCGTAGGGCAGGACCTCGCGTCCGAACAGCCATGACAAGCGACCGGCATCGAGATTGCCTCGCTCAAACGGCTGGTCGCCGAAATGCGCCCAGAGCGCCGCCATAAAGCCTACGTCCGCCCGTTTGTCCGGCGGGCGACGATCGCGATAGCGTTCGCGCGCAACCAGTGGCGTCACCCCTTTGGGGTTCGCGCGGCGCAGGGTGAATTGATAGTCTGTTCCGGGAAGACGTCCGGGGAAACCGCGGTGCTTCAGCATGCCCCGCCCTCCTGTTCTGGAAATGCGGGAAAATCTGCGCGACGCCTGTCACCAATGGTCAGGTCTGTCGGCCGCGGACCGGGCCAAAGCGCGTCCGGATGGAAACCGGTGCAAAGCGGGACGGGCGAAACCGCCCGCCCCGAAGTCTGCTTACTTGTACTTGCCGGTGTAGACGGGCTCGACGCTGATGGGCTCAGGGTTAACCACGACATACTCTTCTTCTTGCTGGCCGCCACAAGCCGAGAGGCTTGCAACAAAACCCAGCATGGCAAGAAGTTGGATGCTCTTGGACATCTTTCTCTCCTGTCAAGTTCAACGAATTGGGCAAGACGCAAGCGCCTCACCTGTCCCCGTTTCGAGGTTTCGATTGCATGGATGCAATCAGGCCTCAAGATAGCTGCGCGCGTGGGCAAAAGATACGCCCGCCTTTGCAAGCGGCGGCGCTGTGACGGGAAAGCCTCAGAAACTTGTCCACATGAGGAGACGCGCGCAAGATATTGTGGAAACATCAAAAAGCCTCCCAAATGCAGAGGCCGTTTTCGACGCTGTAGCTCTCGAAGAACTGGGTTACATCCGGGTTCATCACGCCGAAATCCACCGGCTCTGCCATCAAGGTGACGACGATCCTGTTCGGCTGCGGGCCGGTCCCAGCAAGTCGAGGGATGGCATAGTCGTTGCACAGCGCCTCCATATCAGAGGCGACGGACATATAGTCCGTGTCAGGATCGGCGATTTTCGGTGCGAGAAAGCGGAACCGATATGTCAGCCCGTCGCCCGGCGCGTCCCAGATCATGTCGTAAAAGTTGACTTCAATACCGGACGGCACCGTGACCGGTTCCGATGCAAGTGTCATGGATGCCAGAAAAATACCCAGGAATGACGCGCAGCCCCGACCCCACCAAGTGAGTCCTCCCGTCGGGGCCGCGCATGTCCCGGGCGCACCCGGGGAAGAATTCCTGCGCTGCACGCTCATCGCGTGCCTCCCTGCGCCCAAGCCAGCCAGCGGGCGCGATGCGCCGGGCTGTCCAGAAGCGCCTGGATCTCAGAGACCATTTGCGACGGGATCGGCTGACTGGGGATGATTCGCCCCCCTGCCGAAACCAAAACGCCTGACTCCGTTGCGTCAACTTGTACCACCGGGGAAAAACCACGCAAGTGCTTAAATGCGCGCCACAAATCCTGGCGGATTTGCCGGGCCAACCGCCCCCGCCGAACCGGCGGAAATGTGCCGCTTGCCACAACATCAAAGTGTGGCGGCCACTGGCGCGCAAGCACATAGGAGTCGGCCCGCCGCGCCTCATACCACCCGCCCCGAAGCAGGCGTGGCAAGGGCCCGTCGGGACCACCATAAATTTGAGCGACAGTCATCATTATCAGACACTTACAGCGGAATATTGTCGTGCTTTTTCCACGGATTCTTGAGCTGTTTGCCACGCAGCATCGCAAAGGCCCGGGCCACCCGCTTGCGCGTCGATTTCGGCTGGATCACCTCGTCGATAAAGCCGCGCTCGGCCGCCACAAAGGGGTTGGCGAAGCGATCTTCGTATTCCGCCGTATGCGCCGCGATCTTGCCAGCATTGCCGAGATCGGCGCGGTGGATGATCTCGGTTGCGCCTTTTGCGCCCATCACGGCGATTTCGGCAGTCGGCCAGGCATAGTTCAGATCGCCGCGCAGGTGCTTGGAGGCCATAACGTCATATGCCCCGCCATAGGCCTTGCGGGTGATCACCGTGACTTTGGGCACGGTCGCTTCGCCATAGGCAAACAGCAGCTTGGCGCCGTGCTTGATGACGCCACCGTATTCCTGACTTGTGCCAGGCAGGAAGCCCGGCACGTCCACGAACGTCAGGATCGGAATTTCGAAGGCATCACAGAAGCGGACAAAGCGCGCGGCCTTGCGTGAACTGTCGATGTCCAGACATCCCGCCAACACCATCGGCTGATTGGCAACGACACCGACAGTCTGACCTTCAAGACGGATGAACCCGGTTATGATGTTCTTTGCGAAATCTTCCTGAATCTCGTAGAAATCCGCCTCGTCCGCGACCTTGAGGATCAGCTCCTTCATGTCGTAGGGCGTATTGGCGTTTTCCGGGATGATGGTGTCGAGGCTGGTCTCGATCCTGTCCACATCGTCAAAGAACGGCCGCACCGGCGGCTTTTCGCGATTGTTGAGCGGCAGGAAATCGACCAGACGACGCACCTCGGCCAGCGCCTCAACGTCGTTCTCAAAGGCGCCATCGGCGACCGAGGATTTCTTGGTATGGGTCGAGGCCCCGCCCAGTTCTTCGGCGGTGACATGTTCGTTGGTGACTGTCTTGACCACGTCGGGGCCGGTGACGAACATGTATGAGCTGTCCTTCACCATAAAGATGAAGTCCGTCATAGCGGGCGAATAAACCGCCCCGCCTGCGCAGGGGCCCATGATGACGGAAATCTGCGGCACCACGCCCGAGGCCATGATGTTGCGCTGGAAAATCTCGGCATAGCCCGCCAACGCATCCACGCCTTCCTGAATACGGGCACCGCCCGAGTCGTTCAGACCGATGACCGGCGCGCCGTTCTGCACCGCCATATCCATGACCTTGCAGATCTTCTGCGCGTGGGTTGCCGAAACCGAGCCACCCAGAACCGTGAAGTCCTGCGAGAAGACATAGACCATACGGCCATTGATCGTGCCCCAGCCGGTCACGACCCCGTCACCATAGGGGCGGTTGTTCTCCATGCCGAAATCGTTGCAGCGGTGGGCGACGAACATGTCGTATTCCTCAAAGCTGCCCTCATCGAGCAGCAGTTCGATCCGTTCGCGTGCGGTCAGCTTGCCCTTGGCGTGCTGCGCGTCGATCCGCTTTTGCCCGCCACCCAGTCGTGCGCCGGTCCGTCGCTCATGCAATTCTGCAAGAATGTCTTTCATCGTCCATCCCTTCCGTTTGGCCTGAAAATACTGGGCAAAGCCCATCACTCAAGGGTTTCTTGGCAAATTTGCAAATTCTGAATAACTACTGACCTGAATATTGCAAAATCGCATATTTCCGCGCAAATCCATTCATAGAATGGACAATTTCAACACGGCGGCGTACCGAAAGTCCATGATGAGCCCTCAACCGGCGCAATTCCTGAATCGCGCGACCCCGCCACATATTGTCACACTTGTCCTGCTGTCCGGCATGTCCGCCTTGGCGATGAACATTTTCATCCCAAGCCTGTCGGCCATGACCGCATGGTTCAACACGGATTACGCCGTGATGCAGTTGGCTGTGGCCGGGTATCTGGCAATGAACGCCGTCATGCAACTGTTCATCGGGCCGATCTCGGACAAACTGGGCCGCCGTCCGGTGGTGCTGGGCGGGATGGCGATCTTCTGCCTCGCAACAGTGGGCTGCATTCTGGCGACGGATGTCACGGTCTTCCTGATCTTCCGCATGGTGCAATCTGCCATTGTCGCCGCGATGGTGCTCAGCCGCGCCGTGGTCCGCGACCTCTATCCCCCGGATGAGGCCGCATCGATGATTGGCTATGTCACCATGGGCATGGCGGTGGTCCCCATGATCAGTCCGGCAATCGGCGGCGTCTTGGCCGAGTCCTTTGGGTGGCAGTCGAATTTCTGGCTGATGCTGATTTTGGGGCTCGGCATCCTTTGGCTGTGCTGGAAGGATCTGGGCGAGACCGCCACCAAGAGCGAGCTTTCCCTTGGCCGGCAATTTGCCGAATACCCGGAACTGTTCCGCAGCCCGCGCTTCTGGGGCTATGCGCTGGCCTGCGCGTTTTCCTCGGGCGCTTTCTTTTCCTATGTTGGCGGCGCCGCCTTTGTCGGCACGCAGGTCTTTGGACTGGACCCGACCGAGCTGGGCCTCTATTTCGGCGCGCCCGCCATAGGCTACGCGCTGGGGAATTTCCTGTCGGGCCGCTATTCCGCCCGGATCGGCATCAACCCGATGATGTTGTATGGCGGCATGATCGTCTCTGGCGGCGTCTTTGTCTCGATGATCGTCTTTTGGGCGGGCCATGGAACGGCGTTGAGCTTTTTTGGCTTCATGACGCTTGTGGGCCTTGGCAACGGGCTGACAATCCCGAACGCCACCTCGGGCATGCTTTCGGTTCGTCCGCATCTGGCGGGAACAGCCAGCGGCCTTGGCGGCGCCATCATGATCGGCGGCGGCGCAGGATTGTCGGCCCTTGCCGGCGCGCTGTTGCAGCCCGGCTCAGGCGCATGGCCGCTCCTGTGGCTGATGTTCCTCTCCGGCACGGCTTCGGTCATCGCGTCGCTTCTGGTCATTGCGCGTGCGCGGCGCATGCGGGGGCTGGACCTGGCCTGAGTTACCTGCAAAGTTGCGATGGGATACCCGCAAAGGTGCAAAGATGGCCCCTCAGAAACTCTATGCCGGCGCCAAGCTGCGCGACATCCGCACGCGCCTGAGCCTGACACAAAAGGACTTTGCCGCCAAGCTGGGCGTCTCCCTGCCCTATCTGAACCAGATGGAGAACAACAACCGCCCCGTCAGCACGACGGTGGTTCTGGCCTTGGCGCAGGAGTTCGGCTTTGACGTCACCGAACTGGGACAGGGCGACAGCGAACGCCTTGTTTCGGACATGCGCGAGGCGCTGGCCGACCCGGTCTTTGCCGAGGCCGCACCGCAACTGGCCGATCTGCGCCTGACCGCCTCGAACGCGCCCGCCCTTGCCCGCGCCTTCCTGTCGCTGCATCGCGCCTATCGCCAAACTCACGAACGCCTTGCCTCGCTGGACGAAGCTTTGGGCCGCGAAGGCGCGCAATTGCAGCCGTCACCGTGGGAAGAGGTGCGCGACTTCTTTCATTATTGCGACAACTATATCGACGCCATGGATCGCGCAGCCGAACATTTCGCCCAGCTTCGCGAGGGCGAGACCGACATCCAAACGGCTGCGGTCGCCCGACTGGCGCAATCCGGGATCACCGTGCGCAAGGCCCGCGCCGCCCCCTTGCGGGCCTATGACGCCGAGCGAAAAGAACTCACCCTGTCGTCGCTCGCGCCCACAGAAACCCAGACTTTTCAACTTCTTGTCCAAGTCGCGCTGCTGCGCCAGAACCAACTGCTTGACGCCACGCTGGACCTTGCGCGCTTTCAGTCGGACGAGGCCCGCGCGATCGCCAAGCTGGGCCTTGCCAATTACTTCGCAGGCGCCGCCATCTTGCCCTACAAGGCCTTTCTTGATGCCGCGCAGGAAACCCGTCACGATCTGGAGCTGTTGGCGGCGCGATTTGGCGCCTCGATCGAACAGGTGGCACATCGCCTGTCCACGCTGCAGCGTCCCGGTGCCAAAGGCGTGCCCTTTTTCTTCGTGCGCGTCGATCAGGCGGGCACGATCACCAAACGCCACTCGGCCACGCGGCTGCAATTCGCCCGCTTTGGCGGCGCCTGCCCGTTGTGGAACGTCCACCGCGCCTTTGAGACACCGGGCCGTTTCCTGCGCCAACTGGCCGAAACGCCGGACGGGGTGCGCTATATTTCTCTGGCGCGGGATGTATCCAAGACCGGCGGGCACTTTGGCGCGCCCGTCCGGCGTTATGCCATCGCCTTGGGGTGCGAAGTGCGTCACGGCGCAGGTCTGGTCTATGCCGACGATCTCGATTTCACCCGCGCCTCGGCTTTTGAACCCATTGGCATCTCATGCCGGATCTGCGAGCGTACCAGCTGTCATCAACGCTCGGTCCCACCTCTGGAAAAACGGCTCTCCATCAACCCGTCGCGCCGCGACACCCTGCCCTACAAACTCGAATAATAGCCCCTGAAAGCAGCAGATCCAGAGCGCGAGGCCGATATGGAACGTCGCCTCTCCCCGGACTGAATAAAAGCGTGCGGAAGCACTCCTTTGGATCAGCCCACCACTGGCGCAAATGGCCAGCGTATCGCCAGATCGCGCATCAAAGCCCGGTCAGTATCATCCACAGGCCCGCTTGCCCAAGGCCGGAACCGCATCCGAAACGCGCCCAGCAAAGTCTCTTCCTGCCCCGGTTCCCAAACATATCCAAAGGTCCGCGCATCGTCCCAGATATCGCCCGGAGCCACCGCGTCAGGCCAGACCGACAATCCCTGCCGCGCCAGCCGCTTCCAGTCAAAGCGCTTTCCCGGGTCAATCTTGCGCCCTAGGGCGGTGTCGGAATGGCCGACAACCCGTTCGGGCCGTACGGCCCAGCGATCCATGATCCCGCGCAGCAATTGTTCAACCACCCGCATCTGCGGTTCGGGAAAGGGCTGCGCGCCGGTATTGGCGATCTCGATCCCGATGGAGCGCGAATTTACATCCGTGACGTCCCCCCAGGCCCCGGCCCCGGCGTGCCAGGCGCGCGCGCCCTCGCAGACCAACTGCCAAAGCCGGCCATCCTCGGCGACAACATAATGCGCCGAAACCTGCGCCTCGGGCGTGCACAGCCAATCGCGGGCGCTGGTCGCGCTGGCCATTGCTGTGTAGTGCAACAGGATCATGTCAGGCTGCGCGCCATCCCGACGCTCAGTAAAATTGGGCGAGCGCCAGTGGACGGCAGAGCCTTCTCCGATCAAGCGGGGTTACCCGTTCCGAGCGGCCCTGAACGGCGCCGGATCCCACGTGCAGGCAAAACCGTCGCCATCGGGGTCCATGCCCTTGCGGTCCTTTTCAGGCCCGCCGAGCGCTAGAAAATCCTCCTGCGCAAGATCGGCCGAGGTATAGCCCGCACAGGCCTTTTGGTATTTGGCATCCGCCCGAAAGCTGGACCGGTCATACAGCGCGGTTCCGCGCGGGTTTGTCGTCCGCAATGCGTATTCCACGATGTTGGGGCGGTTCGTGCCAGGCCGTGTGGGCAGATCCGTTGGCGCAATCACTTGATACTGCGCGCGGTTCTGCGCGATCATTGCCGCGTCATCCTGAATGTCGCGTTGCGCGGACACGGCCGAAAAATCGTTCTCGTCCGAGATCCCCACCGAGTTGGTCACCACCTGCGGCGCCGCATTGGAGGGCGAGGCTTCAACCGGGGCCTGCCCGGAATTGAGCGCCGCCGCGCGTGCCGCCGCCTGACGTTCCGCCTCGGACTCATCGCCCAAAGCCGAGGATTGCACGTCAATCGGGCCCGGAACGGTGGACGGTACACGGCTTCCTCCGCTCAGCGCAGCCTCTCGCTGTGCCTGGTATTCACCATAATCGCCAAAGCCGACGCCGCGCCCGGTGTTCGGAATGCCCGCGGCGCTGTCCGGGACCGAAGGGGAACATGCCGCAAGCGCTAGCGCCGCTGCCAGACCAGAGAAAACATACCGCATCGTCATACTGCCTCGTTATTTCAGAGGGCCTTTACCACCATTTGGCAGGTTTGGCCACAAAGCCAGCCGCTTGCTCAAGGGCGTAGGCGGTATTCAGCAGGTCGCCTTCTTCCCACGGGCGGCCAATCAGTTGCAGCCCCAAAGGCAGCCCCTGCTTGTCGACCCCGGCAGGCACCGCGATGCCCGGAAGACCGGCAAGGTTGACGGTCACGGTGAAGACGTCGTTCAGGTACATCTGCACCGGATCGGCATCCTTCATCTCGCCCAGACCAAAGGCCGCCGAGGGTGTCGCGGGCGTCAGGATCGCATCGACCCCCTGCGCAAAGACGTCCTCAAAGTCCTTCTTGATCAACGTCCGCACCTTGCGCGCACGATTGTAATAGGCGTCGTAAAAGCCAGCCGAAAGCACGTAGGTGCCGACCATCACGCGGCGCTGAACTTCGTGGCCAAAGCCCTCGGCGCGGGTCTTTTCGTACATCTCGGTGATGCCGTCGCCCTGGCTCAGCTTGGCGCGGTGGCCATAACGCACCCCGTCATAGCGCGCGAGGTTGCTGGACGCTTCGGCGGGGGCAATCACATAATAGGCAGGAAGCGCGTATTTGGTGTGCGGCAGGGAAATCTCGACGATTTTCGCGCCTGCATCTTCAAGCATCTTGCGGCCCTCGGCCCAAAGTGCCTCGATCTCATCGGGCATCCCCTCCATGTGATACTCTTTCGGAATACCAATGGTCTTGCCGCGAATATCGCCGGTCAGCATCGCCTCAAAGTCCGGCACTGCCAGATCGGCGCTGGTGCTGTCCTTGGGGTCATGGCCGCACATGGCTTGCAACATGATCGCCGCGTCGCGCACGTCCTTGGTCATCGGTCCGGCCTGATCAAGGCTGGACGCAAAGGCCACGATCCCCCAGCGCGAGCAGCGCCCATAGGTCGGCTTGATCCCCGTGATGCCGGTAAAGGCCGCGGGCTGACGGATCGAGCCACCGGTATCGGTGCCTGTCGCGGCAAGGCAAAGGTCCGCCGCAACAGCCGAAGCCGAACCACCGGACGAGCCGCCGGGCGTCAATTGCGCATCGTCATTACCGCGCCGCCACGGGTTGACGACATTGCCATAACAAGAGGTCTCGTTCGACGAGCCCATGGCGAATTCGTCCATGTTCAGCTTACCCAGCATGACGGCGCCCGCGTCGAACAATTGCGTCGTCACGGTGGATTCGTACTCGGGCTTGAAGCCTTCAAGAATCTTCGACGCCGCCTGCGACGGCACACCCTTGGTGCAGAACAGATCCTTGATACCCAGCGGGATACCGCACATGGCAGGCGCATCCCCTGCCTTGATGCGTGCATCGGCGGCCTTGGCCTGTTCCAGCGCGATTTCGGGGGTGTTGTGAACAAAGGCGTTCAGCGCCCCGGCACCTTCGATGGCGCTCAGGCAAGCTTCGGTCAACTGGGTGCTGGTCACGTCGCCCGCGCGCATTGCATCGCGCGCCTCGGCAATCTTCATCTTGGTCAGATCGGACATTATTCAACCACCTTCGGAACAGCAAAGAACCCTTCGCGGGCATCAGGGGCATTCGCCAGCACTTTGTCCTGCTGGTTGCCGTCCGTCACCACATCCTGACGGCGCTTCAGGCGCATCGGTGTGACCGAGGTCATCGGCTCAACGCCTTCGACGTCCACCTCGTTCAACTGTTCGATGAACCCGAGGATGTTGTTGAATTCCTGCGCCAGCGCGGGCAGCGCGTCATCTTCCACCTTGATGCGGGCGAGCTTGGCCACGCGGGCGGCGGTCTCCGTGTCGATCGACATGCGAGGGGCCTCTTTGCTTGAGTTTGTCCCGGCTTTACCGCCCCGCGCGCCTGCCCGCAAGCATATGGCGCCGCAAAGCGACAGAGATTACGGCCAAGTCGCGCCGTTGCCCGCATCTTCTGCTTTTTGGCAAGACTTGCACAAGCGAGCGCATATCACGGGAGATGGCCACCCCCACTGGACCGTTGCAATGTTCCTGATAGGCTTGGGCAAAACACACGAGGAGAGAGACCATGAATATCCTTTGGCTGGGCCACGGTTCGTTCCGTATCGAGATTGGAGATCAGATCCTGCTGGTCGATCCGTGGATCAACGGTAATCCGATGATGGAAGGGCAGGACAAAGAGGCAGCGATCGCGGGCGCCACGCATATCCTTGTGACCCATGGCCATTTCGATCACACGCAGGACATTGTCGAAATCAGCCAGAAAACCGGTGCCCCCGTTTCGGCCATCTATGAGCTGGCCAATTACCTGCATGGGCAGGGCGCGACCGAGGGCAATGCCTTTAACAAGGGCGGCACGATCACGCTGGGCGATGTGACGGCAACGATGGTCCCGGCCTCGCATTCCTCGTCGATGAGTGCCGATGGCAAGCCGATGTATACCGGGATGGAAACCGGCTTCGTGATCTCGGGCGAAGGCAAGACGCTGTATTTTTCGGGCGACACGACGATCATGGCCGACATGGACTGGATAGGCGACTATTTCCAGCCGGACATCGGCATCCTGTCGGCGGGCGGCTATTACACGATGGACATGAAGGGCGCGGCCTATGCGGCGAAACGCTATTTCAACTTCAAGACGGTGATCCCCTGCCACTACCGCACCTTCCCGGCGCTGGAACAATCCGCCGAGGCGCTGGCCGCCGGGCTTCCGGGGGTCGACGTGATCGAGCCGCAGGTCTTGCAGGCGATCACACTTTAACGCGCGCCACGGTGAATGGGTTTGGGGCAGGAAATCCATTCACCGCAAACGTCCCCAGAAGCGCGACAAGGCGTCAGGGTATCATCGCGCCTTTTCGGTCGAACGTCGCGGTGTCGGCGGTCAGATCGTCATAGGTGATCTCGACCTTGATCGTCTCGATCGAGCCAAGCGGGTAGGACTTGTAGATCGCCGTCGGATCATCGGTCATCGCGTTCGGGGCGTTGGTGTCCTCGTGACAGGCCTCCATCGGCCATTCTTCGGGCGGGCCGCCGTTCATGCTGACATGAATCGCAACAAGGCCGCAGCGCCACGACATCAGGTGCGACAGGTACAGCAAATCCTTGCCGTCATATTCGCGCACCGCAATCCAATTGGCGCGGGTCATTTCAAGGATCGGCTTCACTTCGGTTGCGGTGGTGAAACGCCCGGTGGGGACCTGACTTTCCGCCTGATACCTCGGGGTTTCGGCCGCCACCGCACCGCTGGAGGGGGCCGCCTGCGCGCTGGCACTACTGACACTGGACATGGGCGTGACGGCGGCGACTTCTGCCTCCTTACCTTGCCCACCGCCAAGCGCCATCGAAAGGACGATCAAGAAAATATCCAGCATGAAACACCTCTTGCAAATCGCGGCAGTTGGCGCTTTTGGCGCGTACCGATCCCGCATATAGTGCCGAAAAATTGGCAACGAGCAGACCCAGAATGGCACGAAATCCGGCCAAGCCTCAATCGGTGAATATCCTGATCGTCGGACAGGCCGGTCGTCTGCAATACGAGGCGATCCTCTTTGCCGCTTCGCTGGCGCACAGCGGAACGCAGATTGGCAAGGGCAAGGGTTTTCGGCTTTTCGTGGCCGAACCCCAGCCCTCGGCCCTCTGGCCCGGCGATCCGCGCATCAAAGACCCGGATGTGCGCGCGCTTCTGGAAACGCTCAAGGCGACGATCCTTCCGTTCGAGAACAAGCACTTTGGCGCTGATTACCCCTATGGCAACAAGATCGAGGCCCTGTTGGCCCTGCCCAAAGGCGAGCCTTTCGTGTTTTTCGATACGGATACGCTGATCCTGGACGATCTGGCATCGGTGCCTTTCGACTTTGCCCGCCCCACGGCTTCGCTGCGCCGCGAGGGTACCTGGCCCGAACTGGAAATTTACGGCCCCGGGTACACACAGATCTGGAAATCGCTGTACGACCGGTTCGGGCTCGATTTCCAAAGCTCGCTCGATCTGTCCGAACCCGACGAATACTGGCGCCGCTATCTCTATTTCAACGCGGGCTTTTTCTTTTACCAATGCCCGCAAGTCTTTGGGCAGCGCTTTCTTGATTACGCCGTTGAAATCCGCGACGACCCGCCCGAAGAGTTGACCCTGCAATCGCTTGATCCGTGGCTGGATCAGGTCGCGTTACCATTGGTCATCCACGCGTTGGGCGGCGGCAGGGACACCCTGCCCGAAGGCTTTCTGGATGGCGCGGTCAGTTGCCATTACCGCACGCTGCCGCTGCTTTACGCGCGCGAAGATCAGGCGATCGTCGATTACCTCGAAGAGATCGCCGCGCCGAACCGCGTCAAGAAAGTGCTCAAACACTATGACCCGTTCAAACGCCTGATCTACCAGAACCGCGGCGACAAGGTACGCGGGCTTTTCGATCAAGGCGACCTGCCCCGCAAGGAAAAGGCCATCCGCAACAAGATCAAGCGTGAAGGCTTCTGGTTGCGTTAGGTGCGCGGCAAAAGTCATGGTATTCTGTTCCTTGCGAACAGGAGGATTTGCCATGGACAAGGCTGTGACCGTGCTGGTTGGCACGACCAAGGGATTGTTCTTGCTGCGCTCGGACGCGGATCGACAGTCATGGCGCACCTCGGGGCCGATGTGTGGCGGATGGGGCATCAACCACGCGCTGGGAGATCCCGAAACCGGGCAGATCTGGGCGGCAGGCGGTGGCAATTTTTTCGGCGCAGGGGTCTGGCGATCTGAGGACGACGGCGAGACATGGACCCTGTCCAAACTGGCCGATGGCGAGATGGACGAATGGATGCGCAGCGACCCGGAAACCGCCAAGGTGTTGGGAATGGAGCCGACCCCGCCCGGCCCCTTCAGTGGCGAGGTCGATGCGCTGTGGTCGCTTGGCCGCGCGAATGGCACGCTTTACACCGGGGGCAAGCCGGGGATGCTTTATTCCAGCAGGGACGACGGCCAGACCTGGGATCGCGTCGAAGGCATCACCAACCACCCCACCCGCGACGCCTGGACCCCGGGTGCGGCTGGCATGACACTGCACAGCTTTGTCAGCTCTCCCAACGATCCCAAGCGCATGTGGATCGGCATTTCCGCCGCCGGCGTTTTTGCCACCGAGGATGGCGGCGCGACATGGGAGCGGCGCAACCGGCTGTCCAATGCCGAGGCCTGCGGCCATCACCACCATCCAGCAGCCCCGCGCGACGGCGAAACCGGGCATTGCGTGCACAATATCCAAAGTGGCGGCGGCGATCTGTTGTACCAGCAAAACCACCACGGTGTGTTCCGGTCCCGCGATGGCGGGCGCAGCTGGGACGACGTCACCGAAGGGCTGCCCTCGACCTTTGGCTTTCCGATCGCCGTGCATCCCGGTCAGCCCGAGACCATCTGGACTTTCCCGCTAAACGGCGACACCGCCGGACGTTTTCCGCCCGATGCCTCGGCGGCGGTCTGGCGGTCGCGCGACGGCGGCGACACCTGGGAGGCCTGCCGCAATGGGCTGCCACAGGAGACCTGCTTTTTTACCGTGCTGCGTCAAGCGATGGCAGTCGATGCCCAATCCGAGCCGGGTCTGTATTTCGGCACCAACTCGGGGTCGGTCTTTGCCAGTCTGGACGAGGGCGACAGCTGGGACGAGATCGCCCGCCACCTGCCCACGGTCCTTTGCGTCGAGACAGTCACCGAAGTCTGATCAGGACATGGCGTGCAGGCGACCTTGGCTGAACACAAACGCCGGGCGCGGCTGCGCATCACCGGGATTCAGGCGGTAAACCATGTCGGACTGCGGGTGCGGTTCGGACAGGCGAATCTCCATCCACTGCCGAAGCACTTCGATCCCGTCCGAATTGGAGACCGGGACAAAATCCACCGATTGCCGCGACGGCGCTGCCAGATAAATCGGCCCGGTATCATGCGCAGCCATGACGTGGCCAATCACCACCGGCGCCAGCAAAAGGCTGCTGCCCAGCCATTCGAAATCGTCGATCTCAAGCGACATCATCCCGTGACCCGAGGTGTACATGGCCAGCCCTGTCAGTGCCTTGGCAAAGTTTTCTTCGGCGGCGTCCCATGCCGCGTCCAGTGCGATACCCGCCTCTTGCAACATGTCGTCCGTGACCATCGCCGTATGCGCCCCTTCGTCCGACATCAGCACCGCGAGGCAATCGCCGGGGCCCGGGCGCGTTACGGGTTCGGCGCCGCTGCTGAGCGGGAAATTGCGGTGCCGCAGCGCCGGGTACAGACGGTCGCGCGACAGGCTGGGGGCGCCACTGGCCAGTTTGGTGACCATACGGATGAAATCGCGAATGCGCGCTTCGGCCTCGGGCCTTGGCAATTGGCCGACCAGTTCGGTGGCCAGGTTGCCCAGATGCACCACCCCCGGTTCAGCGCCTTCGCTTTGGACCAACAGTCGGTTGGGATCCTCCTGCGCTGGCGTGATCTCGGCCCCGATCAGCGCGTCATGCAATCCGGCGATCACATGGGTACGCAGCGCTTCGACGGTTTTGAAGGCGGGGGCAGAACGGTGGTAAAATTCGGGCATGGCTGCTCATTCCATTGTCTGCTCTTTCCCTGGCAGTTTCCCGGTCGAATTGGGCAGCGGAATGACAGCAAGTGCAAATCTTCGCGGCGAAACAATAGCCGCCGCCACAACTTTGTGTTGGGAAACTGTCCCTGAACCTGAAAGTTGGGCAGGAAAGCCACCTTTCCGGGCTGCTGGGGCGTTGTGGGCCTGCGTACAATCGCATACCTCTTGGCAAAGACAATTGGAGGGAGGATTCCATGACCGACGGACCAAGCTACGGCTTTGACACGCTGCAAATCCACGCGGGCGCACGCCCTGACCCGGCAACCGGCGCACGGCAGGTGCCGATTTACCAGACCACGGCCTATGTGTTCCGCGATGCCGAACACGCCGCAGCGCTCTTCAACCTGCAAGAGGTCGGCTATATCTATTCGCGGCTGACCAACCCCACCGTGGCCGCATTGCAGGAACGTGTCGCCACGCTTGAAGGCGGCGCAGGCGCGGTTTGCTGTTCGTCCGGCCATGCGGCCCAGATCATGGCCCTGTTCCCGCTGATGGCACCGGGGCGCAATGTGGTCGTCTCGACGCGGCTTTATGGCGGTTCGATCACCCAGTTCAGCCATACCATCAAGCGCTTTGGCTGGTCGGCCAAGTTTGTCGACTTTGACGATCTGGACGCCATCGCTGCCGCCATCGACGACGACACCCGCGCCGTCTTCTGTGAAAGCATCGCCAACCCGGGCGGCTATATCACCGATCTCGACGCGGTGGCGAAAGTGGCTGATGCTGCGGGCCTGCCGCTGATCGTCGACAACACCTCGGCCACGCCGTACCTGTGCCGCCCGATCGAGCATGGCGCGACCCTAGTGGTGCATTCGATGACCAAATACCTGACAGGCAATGGCACCGTCACCGGTGGCTGTGTCGTGGACAGCGGCACATTCGACTGGTCCGCCAGCGACAAGTTCCCCTCGCTCTCGGCGCCCGAGCCAGCCTATCACGGCCTCAAGTTCCACGAGACCTTTGGCCCGCTGGCCTTTACCTTCCACGGTATCGCAATCGGCCTGCGCGATCTGGGCATGACGCTGAACCCGCAGGCGGCGCATTACACGTTGATGGGGATCGAAACCCTGTCGCTGCGCATGGCGCGCCACGTCGAAAACGCCTCCCGCGTCGCCAGTTGGCTGGAAAACCACCCGGCGGTCGATCATGTGACTTATGCTGGCCTCGCTTCGTCGCCCTACAACAACCGGGTTTCGCGGATCTGCCCCAACGGCGCGGGCGGGCTGTTCACCGTCGCGCTGAAGGGCGGCTATGATTCCTGCCTCAAGTTCGTCGACGCGCTGGAGATTTTCAGCCATGTGGCGAATCTGGGCGACACCCGCAGCCTTGTGATCCACTCGGCCAGCACCACCCACCGCCAGCTGACCGAAGAGCAGCAGATCGCGGCGGGCGCGGCGCCGAACGTGGTGCGGATTTCCATCGGCATCGAAGACGCCGACGATCTGATCGCCGATCTGGATCAGGCGCTGAACAAAGCCTCGGTCTGATGCATCTTGTGGTGGCGGGGCAAACCCCGCCGCCGCTATTCGCCGATCTGAAAGACCATCGTCACCTGTCCGCGCAGGGTGATCTCTCCGGCAGCAATCGGCACGCGCGCGGCTTCCATCATTGCAACGGGCATATCGCGCGACGACACCATGGGCGTCGCTGAATCGGTGATCCTCAGAACCGGCCCAAGTCCAACCCCCGCCGCGCCGGAATAAAGCCGGGCCTTTTCCATGGCATCGCGCACAGCAAGCCGGCGGGCTTCATCCTGCAAGGGGCGCGGGTCCTGCACATCAAAGCTCAGGTTGTTGAGGCTGTTGGCGCCGTCATCCAGTACCGCCTTGAGAACATCGCCCAGCCCGTCCAGATCGCGTACCCTGATCGTCAGCATATTCGACGCTTCATAGCCCTGAAATTCGCGCCCGCCATTGATCGAGCTGTTTTCCCAACGCTCATCCAGCCGCAGCGAACTGGTTTGGATATCCCGCGCCGCGATGCCCATTCCAGTCAGTCGCGCCATGATCGTCTCAAGCGCGTCTGATGTCTTGTTCATCGCCCCGACGGCTGTCTTGTCCTGCGCCCGTGCACCCAGAGAAATCTGCGCCATATCGGGAACGGCAGTCACCGAGGCTTCGCCGGTGACGGTCATGGTGCGCGGCGCCTGTTCCTGTGCAATTGCCGCAACGGGCAAGGCAATCATGGCGGCTGCTATCAGGGTTAGGGGACGCATGGAAAAGCTCCTGTCGGTCTAAGGTCGACGCACTGTCGCCGCCTCGGCCAAATGCCGCAAGCCCAAGTGACGGCTTTTCTTTTCCTCGGCAAAAGCTTGCTCTATACTAACCCCCTACAGGAATATGACTCCAACTGCCGAGGCAGGACTGCTAGAGACCGCCCATGGTACCGATTTTCGCGCTCTCCCTTTCTTTTGAAGGCATCGTGCTCTTGCGCCATATGGATGGTGTGTGGGCAAAGATCGCCGAGGTGGCTTTGGATGCTCCCGATCTGGAGGCCGAAGTTATTGGCCTGCGCGATCAGGCTCTTGCCCTTGATCCGGAGGGCGCAAAGGTTGCCCTGATCATCCCCAACGAACAGATCCGGTATCTGGACGCCCCCGATCCCGGCGGCGATGCCGAGGCGCGTGATGCTGCGATCCGGACGGCGCTGGATGGCGCGACGCCCTATGCGGTCGATGAACTGGCCTATGACCATGCGGTCGATCGTGGACGCCTGTTGATTGCCGCCGTTGCCCAGGAAACCCTTGACGAAGCAGAGAAATTTGCACGCCAGCACGGGTTCGAAGGCGTGTCCTACATGGCGCAGGCCCCGGAATATGCCTTCAAGGGCGCGGTCTTTTTTGGCAAAGTCAAAAGCTGGAAAGGCCGTACCAAGCGGCTGCCGCAACCCATCGAAATCGTCGCCCCGAATGAAGCGGCCCTGACCCCGGTTGCACAGCCCGACCCCGAACCGGAAACCGCCGCACCTGAACAACCCGAGGCTCAGCCCGCGCCAGAAGAGCCGCCCATGCCCGAGGAACGGCTCGCAGCCGCGGCCCCCTCGGCGGCGCTCCCGGACCCGGTCGTCACGCAGGAGCCCCCCGCCCCGAAACCCGCAGCGGAGCCCGAAGCCGAACCTGTCCCGGCGCCGGAACCTGCCGAAACGCTCAAGACCGACGCAGAGGCGGACGCTCCGCCTCCTGCACCGGAAAAACCGTCGGGCGACATCCAGCCGCCCGCTCAGGCGGATCCGGATGTCGGGGCGAACTTTTACTTCTCGACCGTCCGCGCGGCATTGGCCGAAGACGGCGCGGCAAACAAACTGACCAAGGCGACGCGGCCCGAAGTGCAAACCCGCTTCACCCCAGTGGTCGGGCCGGCAAAACCTGCCGCAGATCCAAACAGCACGCCCAAACCTGCGCCAAATATCAAAGAACTGGCTGCCCGCGAACGTGCCGTAGCCTTGGCTGCGCGGGTTCCCGGAACCAATTCGGACTTGGGCGACGCGCCGCCCCTGCCCGGCGCAACCGGCCGCAGGTTTACCCCATCCAATTCGCCCGACTCGAATCTCAAGGGCGCAGCAGTCACCTCGGGCTCGATCGAGGCTGATACCGACAATGCTGGTCAGAAAAGTGGGGCTGCGGCCGCTGCGAAAAAGTTCCTGACGCGCGGCAGCAAACCCACCGAAAAAGCTGCACAGCCCAAGGACATCCCGCCGCTGGGCAAGCCCGCTCCGGCACTTGGCGCCAAAGACCCATTGCCCGCGCCCAAGGTCGGTGCGCTTCCCAAAGCCCCCGGCACACCATCCGTTTCGGCGCCACAAGGTCAGGATCGTGCGCCCGACCCCATCAGCGCCCCGGTTGCCAAGCCCGAGACGGCATCGGCCAAGGGATTTGGCAAAATGGCAGCGCTTCGCGGCGCCTCGCTCAATAAACCCGCCCCCGAGCCAGACCCCATCCCTGCAAAGCAACGCAAGGCACCGTTTGCCAAGGTTGCAGCTTTCCGAGGCGGCAAATCGGATAAGTCCGGCGCTGCAACCCCTGCACTCAATCCGGCAAGCGCGACCGCTCTGACGCCTGAGGACGAAGCCGCGCGCATGACCGTTTTCGGGGCGCGCAATCAGGAAATCGGCGGCAAACCGCGTTTTCTTGGATTGATGCTGACCGCCGCGCTGCTGTTGTTCCTTGCAGGCGTCGCCGCTTGGGCCTCGGTCTTTTTGCAAGATGGGTTAGCCGGCTTGTTCCGCAGCAATGACGCCCCGGTCGAGGCGGTCGCGAGCCTGCCAGATACCGCGCAACCGGTTGCCAGTCCCGACCCGGAGACCACCACAACGCTTGCGGCGCCAACTACGGACGAGCCCGCGAAAGACGTGCAGGTGGCCGCGCTGGAGACTGCGCCAGACGCGGGGCAAACACCCCCTCCGCTGGCACAACCTGCGCCGACACAGGCCCTGACACCCGAACAGGCTGCCGCGACCTATGCCGCCACGGGCATCTGGCAGCGCTCGCCGGGCGCACCGATGACGCCGCCAGAAGATGGCGTGGATGAGGTCTATGCCGCCTCCATCGACCCGGATGTGCAAGAGCTTGACGCCATCGCCCTGCCCGATCCGCTGAACATGGCGCAGGAACCGATGTTTCAGGATCCTGGTTTGCCGCCGCCAGCGGACATGGTGTTCAACTTTGATGCGCGCGGCCTCATCAAAGCCACGCCCGAGGGCGGTCTGACACCGGACGGCTTGCGCATCTATGCTGGTCTGCCGCCCGCCGTGCCACCAAACCGCCCCGCATTCAATGCGCAGAAATCGCCCGACTCTGCGGCGCCCGACGCCAAAAATCCGCTCTCAAATACGCGCCCCGAAGCGCGTCCAAGCGATCTGGTTGAACAACGCGAACGTGCAACCCAGACCGGTATTTCCAAGGCGGAACTTGCCAGTCTGCGCCCGGTTCTGCGCCCTCAGACGGCTCAGGAACAGGCGGTCGTCGATACACCTGAAAGCCCGGCCACCGAGCTTGCCGTCGACAATTCACTGCTGCCGGTCACCCGCCCCCGTAATATGAGCGCCATCGTCAGCCGGACCGAAGCGCGTCGGGAAGAACAAGAGGCCGTCCAGACAGCCTCGGCTGCTGCGGTTGCCCCGCGCACGGTTCAGCCCAGCGGCACCACAGCGGGCAGCGTCGCGCGCTCTGCCACGGTGCGAAACGCAATCAACCTCGGGAAAGTCAGCTTGATTGGGGTCTACGGAACGCCCTCGAATCGTCGCGCATTGGTGCGCCTGCCCAGCGGTCAATACAAGAAGGTCAAAGTCGGAGACACCTTCGACGGTGGCCGCGTTGCCGCGATCAGCGAATCGGAATTGCGCTATGTGAAAAGCGGTCGCAACGTGACCCTCAAGATGCCGCGCGGCTAAGACGCTTTTCCAAATATGCGCAAAAAGCACCCACAGTGACGGGCCAGCCCTTTGCATTTCGTGTTGCACGCTCGGGTCCAAAAACTTGTGACAGCGATGCCATGTCGAGTTCAGGCTCCCGAAAAATATTCGTGAGCCTCGCATGATAAATGTCGGCTATGCGGGACAAAACTGCCAATCAAGACCTCCGTTTGAACGGCCGCTTCTTGTTTCTGGCGCAGTTCAGACCATTGCCGCACCCATCAGGGCAGGCAGGCTTTGCTCAGCTACTGGTCACCTGCTTTCGCATTGAGACGGTGTTGCCAGTTCGAGAAACCTCAGCCCAACCCAAGTGCTGGTAAAGTCGAACATTCTCGGGCATATCGACGTGGGTATTCAGACGCATTTCGCTGAATCCTTGCCGTTTGGCTTCGTGCTCTGAAAGCTCGATCAATTTGCGCCCCAAACCTTTGCCATCATGATCGGGATGAACAGCAAGATTCGCAAGTTTCATGAAACCATCACCGGCGACAAGAACGAGACCAGCTATGATCTCGTCGCTCTTCGCGGCAACCCAAACCTGATTGTCGGCAATGTCTTGCGCACATCCGTCGGAAACAGCGGGCAGATCGGAGATACGCTCGGCGTATTTTGCATAGGCCGCGTCAATACAGGCCGCCAATGCACTAGCGTCCGCCGCCTGTGCAGGGCGTATGATCGGATTTTGAGTCGCCAAAATTGTTGCCATCGTTCGGGTTTGTTCGAAGTGCTTACTTTCTTAGCGCAGAAGCAAGAACCATCGAAGTGAACATTGGTGCGTAGCGCAGCGTCGGGCTCTCTGAGCTCAAACCGAACCTACGCGCTTTGAGCCTCGGCACTTACCTGCACCACGAAATGCAAAGGACTGGAGTGCCGGGCGCTTTTCTTTATTACGCCCGGCTCTGAATTATTCAGCTGCTTTCAACTCGCCATTGGCGATCTGTTCGCGTTCGATCGATTCGAACAGAGCCTTGAAGTTCCCCTCGCCGAAACCGTCGTCGCCTTTGCGCTCGATGAACTCGAAAAAGATCGGGCCAATCACGGTCTTCGAGAAGATCTGCAACAGAATGCGCGTCTCGCCGCCATCGACCACGCCTTCGCCATCAATCAGGATGCCGTATTTCTTCATCCGGTCCACAGGCTCATCATGCCCGACCACCCGGTCATACGAGAGGTCGTAATAGGCATCCGGCGGGCCCGGCATGAAGTTAAGCCCATTGTCGGCAATGGCATCCGTCGAGTCATAGATATTCCGCGCGCCAACAGCGATGTGCTGAATGCCTTCGCCTTTGTATTTCTTGAGATAGGCCACGATCTGGCCTTTCTCATCCCGGTCCTCATTGATCGGAATACGGATTCGGCCGCAAGGCGAGGTCAGCGCGCGGCTGGTCAGGCCAGTGTACTTGCCCTCGATATCGAAGAACCGGATTTCGCGGAAGTTGAACAGTTTCTGGTAGAAAGCGAACCACGTATCCATGTTCCCTTTGAACACGTTGTGCGTCAGGTGATCGAGGTAATAGAAGCCCACGCCGCGCGGCTTGCTTTGTTTGATCCAGTCAAACTCGACGTTGTAGGGTGAGGTGTCGTAATACTGGTCGGTGAAGTAGATCAGGCTGCCGCCGATCCCCTTGATCGCGAGCCAATCCACGGTCTTGTCCGGGCCTTCATAGGGCTCTGCACCGTTCTTCACCGCATGGTCAAAGGCGTGCTGCGCATCCACCACGCGCCAAGCCATCGAAGGGGCACAGGGGCCATGGTCATCAACGAACTTGGCGGCAAAACTGCCCGGTTCGGCGTTGAGGACATAGGTGATATCGCCCTGCTGCCAAAGTTCGATCTGCTTGCTCTTGTGATTGGCGACGTGTTCATAACCCATCCTGGCGAACAGATCGCGCAGCTCTTGCGGATTGGGATGGGCAAATTCGACAAATTCAAAGCCATCGGTGCCAGCGGGGTTTTCGGCCGTGATGGTCGATTGCGGGGCGTCGTGCGGGAAAGGTCCCATGATGTTCCTCCTGAATGCGCGTGTTGCCCCAATGGTAGTGTATTAGCCACGCGGATTGCGCGCATTCTGGCGCACTATCAGGACTTGAATGCATCTTGCACGCGCCGTATCTCTATTACATGCAAGAATCCCGCACGCCTCTCGATGCCGTCGACAAGGCCCTCCTGATCGAGCTTCAGAAAAACGCGCAGGCCACGGCGCAGGAACTGAGCGAACGGCTTAACCTGTCGGCCAGTCAGATCGGCCGACGTCGCCAACGTCTTGAGGAATGCGGATTGATCCAAGGCTACCGCGCGCGGCTTGATCCCGGGCGGCTTGGCCTTGATGTGCAGGCCTTTGTGCAAGTCCAACTGGCAACACATGGCGCGGAACAGGGGGCAAGCTTTACCAGCCTGCTGCGCACTCGGGCCGAAATCACCTCAGCCTGGACCATGACGGGCGAGGCCGATTACCTGCTGCGGGTCTATTGCCCGGACCTGACATCGCTAAACCGGTTGATCCACCAAGTCCTTCTGGCCCATCCCAGCGTCGCTCGGGTGCACAGCCAGATCGTCATGGACCAACCGAAAGCGGATGCACCGCTGCCAGTGGGGTAAAGGCCGCCTTCTACCTGTTCAGAACGGCACGTCGTCCGCCGAGCAGATATACCGCGCCACAACTTTCTTGGTGCCCGCCTTGTCGAAAGCGATTTCCAGCTTGTCGCCCTCGATCCCGAGAATGGCGCCGTACCCGAATTTGTCGTGGAACACGCGTTCACCCACCGTATAGGCGCTGACCGCCTCCAGATCGATGATCTGCGTGCGGCTTTCGCGCGGCTGGCTGACCGGGCGTTCGGATTGACGGGTTTGCAGGCGCTTCCACCCCGGAGAGTTGTAGACATTGGCCGAAGCAACGCGGCTTTCCATGCCCGAGGACATGCCCGCGCTGGCTGCCGCCCCATAACCGCCGCCGTACAGGCCCGGAGGGGTCAGCACCTCAACGTGGTCTTCGGGCAATTCATCGACGAAACGCGACGGCATTTGCGATTGCCACTGGCCAAAAACCCGCCGGTTCCCGGCAAATGAGATCGTACAGACCTCCTCGGCGCGGGTGATGCCGACATAGGCAAGCCGCCGTTCCTCCTCCAGTCCCTTCACGCCGCTTTCATCCATCGAACGTTGCGAGGGAAACAGCCCGTCCTCCCAGCCCGGCAGGAAGACCACCGGAAATTCCAGCCCCTTGGCGGCGTGCAGGGTCATGATCGAAACCTTGGCGCCGCCATCGTCACTGTCATTGTCCATGACAAGGCTGACGTGTTCCAGAAACCCCTGAATATTCTCAAAGCTTTCCAGCGCCTTGACCAATTCCTTGAGGTTTTCGAGCCGACCCGGCGCCTCGGGTGTCTTGTCGTTCTGCCACATCCCGGTATAGCCGGATTCGTCCAGAATGATCTGCGCAAGCTCCACATGGCTGACTTCGGGTTCGGTGCGCATCGGTTGGGCGAGATCGTCCAGAACGTCATCGTTGTCGACCGCGACCGCGCTGCGCATCATCCGCCCCCAGCGCGCGATATCAACCACGAATTGTCCCAGGGCCTTGGCGCCCTTGCCCTTGATCGCCCCCTGTTCGACCGCGATTGCGGCCCCGTCCAGCAGCGAAACGCCGTTCGCCCGTGCGATCTGTTGGATGGTCTGTTGCGCCTTGTCGCCAAGCCCGCGTTTGGGCGTGTTGACCACGCGCTCAAACGCCAGATCATCGGTTGGAGAAATCACCAGCCGGAAATACGCCATGGCATCGCGAATCTCCATCCGCTCGTAAAAGCGCGGTCCGCCGATTACCCGGTAAGGCAGACCGATGGTCAGAAAGCGATCTTCAAAGGCCCGCATCTGGTGCGATGCGCGCACCAGAATCGCCATGTCATCAAGGCTGAAACTGCGCATCCCGCGCGTTCCGCTCTGCATGGACTCGATCTCTTCTCCGATCCAGCGCGCCTCTTCCTCACCGTCCCAATGACCGATCAGGCGAACCTTCTCGCCCTCTTCGGCCTGGGTCCACAGTTCCTTGCCAAGCCGGTTGGAATTGCCGCGAATGACCGAAGAGGCCGCGGCCAGGATATGCGGGGTCGAGCGGTAGTTCTGCTCAAGCCGGACCACATGCGCGCCCTCGAAATCCTTCTCGAAACGCAGAATGTTACCCACCTCGGCGCCGCGCCAGCCATAGATCGACTGGTCATCATCGCCGACGCAGCAGATGTTGCGATGCCGTTGCGCCAGAAGCCGCAACCACATGTACTGGGCGACGTTGGTATCTTGATATTCGTCCACAAGGATGTAGCGGAACCAGCGCTGATACTGCTCCAACACATCGTCATGGGTCTGGAAGATCACCACCATGTGCAGCAGCAGATCGCCAAAATCCACGGCGTTCAATTCGCGCAGGCGGGTCTGGTACTGGGCATAAAGCTCGGGCGCGCGATGGTTGTAGGCCCCGGCGTCTGCCGCCGGGATCTTATCCGGGGTGATCGCACGGTTTTTCCAGCCGTCGATCACTCCGGCCAACTGCCGCGCAGGCCAGCGTTTGTCGTCGATCCCCGCCGCCTGCACCAGCTGCTTGAGCAAGCGCAACTGATCGTCGGTGTCCAAAATGGTAAAGTTCGACTTCAGCCCGACCAGTTCGGCGTGGCGCCGCAACAGCTTGACACAGATCGAATGGAAGGTGCCCAGCCAGGGCATCCCCTCGACCGTCTGGCCCAACATCCGACCGACACGGTTTTTCATCTCGCGCGCGGCCTTGTTGGTGAAGGTTACCGACAGAATCTCGTTCGGGCGGGCGCGCCCGGTGGTCAACAGGTGCACGATGCGCGCGGTCAGCGCCTTGGTCTTGCCCGTCCCTGCCCCGGCCAGCATCAAGACGGGGCCATCCAGAGCCTCAACCGCCTCGCGCTGCGCGGGGTTCAGCTCGTCCAGATAGGGCATCGGGCGCGCCGCCATGGCACGGGCCGAAAGGCTTGCCCCCTCGAAGGCATCGAATTCGTCAAAACTGCTCATGGCCCGAACAATAGCGCCGTCGCGCACCAAACGAAAGCCACGTTCGCACAATGTTCCCGGTTTCTTTGCGCCGGAAATTTCCCGGATCGGGCGCGCCGCGCGGCTTTTCCGGTCCGTCCAAAAGCCGCCTCTGGACAATTGCGCTTAACCGCCCCCAAATACACCCATGGATCTGGACCTGACCTACCCCGCCGTATCGGACCTGCGCCTCAAAGCCCGCAGGCGCATTCCGCATTTTGCCTTTGAGTATCTCGACAGCGCCACCGGGGCCGAGCTTCAGGCCAAGCGCAATCGCGACGCGCTGGATGCGGTGCATTTCTTGCCCGACATCTTGCCCGGCAAGGTCGATCCGGATTTCACGACGCGCTTTATGGGCACCGAGTACAGCCGCCCCTTTGGCATCGCGCCAGTGGGCATGTCCGGCCTGATGTGGCCGGGGGCCGAGCGGATGCTGGCCCGGCATGCTGCGCAGACGCGCATTCCCTACAGCATTTCGACCGTCGCCACCCGCCTGCCCGAAGAGATTGGGCCGATTGCGGGCGACATGGGGTGGTATCAGCTTTATTGCCCGGCAGACCCCGAAATTCGCCGCGATATCCTGAAACGAGCCAGGGACAGCGGATTTACCAAACTCATCCTGACGGTGGACGTGCCCGACGATTCGCGGCGCGAACGGCAGCGCCGTGCCAAGCTGACCATGCCACCCAAGATCACCCCGCGAGTGATTTGGGAGGTGCTGACACACCCGGAATGGTCGCTGAAAACGCTGCGCACAGGTGCGCCGCGCATCGTTCTGCCGGAAAGCTATCTAAGCCAGGCCGATGCGCGATCCAGCCTGGCACATGCGGGCCATGTCATTCGCGGAACGCCGGATTGGGACACGCTGAAAGCGCTGCGCGAAGATTGGGACGGCGATATGCTGGTCAAGGGCGTGATGTGCCCCGACGCGGCCAAACGATTGGTTTCCGAAGGGGTCGACGGGCTCTGGGTTTCGAACCACTCGGCCCGTCAGTTCGAGGCCGGTCCCGCCGCCATCGACGAATTGCCCAAGGTCAGGGCCGCCGTGGGACCGGAGATTCCGATCCTTTTCGACAGCGGAGTGGCGTCGGGGATGGATATCTTGCGCGCCCTTGCCCTTGGGGCTGATTTCGTGATGCTCGGCCGAGCCTGGCACTACGCCGTGGCGGCCTTGGGTGAACAAGGCCCGGCGCATTTGATGCATATCCTGACGGACGACATGAAGCTGAACATGGCGCAGATGGGCACGCACCGGTTGCAAGACCTCGCAGGGCGGCTGATCCGAGCCACGGGGTGATCTAGCCCGAGATGCGCAGTTCGCGGAAGCTGTTGAGGAAACTGGTCAAGAGCACACCCACCCGGCGATCTTCAATTGCGTCGGGCATACGGTCGGCCATCAGTTCGCGCAGATCGTCAACAGCGCCCGCGTGATCCTCAATCAGATCCTCGGGGCGAGCATAGCCCATGGTCCATTGGCCAAAGACCCGCTCGGACGCCAGCAGCCTCGACAGAACCGTCACGGCGCAATGTCTCGGGTCGCGCGAGATCGCGCCAAAAAGCGCCTCCACATCGCCGATCGGCCCCTCCAGTACCTGAAAAAAACTATCTTCGTGACAAACAAGGAAACCGGTAATCCCAAGCTCCAAATTTTTTTTGCGGGCTTTGGCCAAAAGCACCTCGATGTCCGCAGAACGGAAATGCTCGATTGCGGTGCTCAGATAAACAAGTCGCAAGATTTCTGGTTTCGACATGACTGGCCCCCGAATTTGAAAAGACTCTAGCAGTCAAAGTTTACCGCACTGCTAAAGACGCTCCCCGCTGTCACGGGCGCGGTCTGGCGGATTCCTTTCCGGAAACGATTGGCGTCACGCCGCGATCGAGCAATCGCGCACACCGCGCAGAAAACTTGTCATCAGTACGCGAAGCCCCGGGTCCGAGGTCTGCTTGCACACCATGTTCCGGAGCGCAGCAAGATCCGTTTGCAGCCCCTCGCTTAGCATCGAGGGGTTGGCCCAGCCCATCGCCCAGTCGCCGAACAGGCGTTTGTCGGTGTCGTCACGGACCGCCGTGACAACACTGCAGTGACGTTGATCGCACAAAATCCTGCTGTAGACAGCGTCGACCGCTTCCTTCGGGCCTTCCAAGGTCTGCAGGAAATTTCTGTCGTGATACAACAGCATGCCGGTCACGCCGACCGCCACGTTGTTGCTGCGTGCCTTGACCAAAAGCTCATCCAGTTCCTGAGGTCGAAAGGGCCGTGTGGCCACGCTGAAATAGGTGATCCTGAACAATCGTTGTGACATCGCGTGCTCTGACTAGGAAGTGACACCCGGATTGTTCCCGAAATTTCTTTCAGTTCCGCTAACACCCCTCCCTGCCATGTCTAAGTGGTTGCAGAGCGAACCGTTATCGCTAACATAGCTGCAGCGCGGCATGACTACCCACTCTCCCTAATTTACCCTATGACTGGAAAGATCTATGCCCTGTCCAAACTGCCTAATCGGGGGACGACCCATATGACCAGCTTTAACAAGATCCTGATCGCAAACCGTGGTGAGATCGCCATTCGCATCATGCGCGCAGCCAACGAGATGGGGAAAAAGACGGTGGCCGTCTATGCCGAGGAGGACAAGCTGGGCCTGCACCGTTTCAAGGCAGATGAAGCGTATCGCATCGGCGAAGGGCTGGGGCCGGTACAGGCCTATCTGAGCATCGACGAGATCATCCGCGTCGCCAAGGAAAGCGGCGCTGACGCGATCCATCCGGGCTATGGCCTGCTGTCGGAAAACCCCGATTTCGTCGATGCCTGCGAGGCGAACGGGATCACCTTTATCGGCCCCAAGGCGGCAACCATGCGCGCCCTTGGAGACAAGGCCAGCGCCCGCCGGGTCGCGATCGAGGCTGGCGTGCCAGTCATCCCGGCCACCGAGGTTCTGGGGGATGATTTCGAAGCGATCCGGGCAGAGGCGGACGAGGTTGGCTATCCGCTGATGCTCAAGGCCTCCTGGGGCGGCGGCGGGCGCGGCATGCGCCCGATCGAAGGCCCAGACGAGCTGAAGGAAAAGGTGCTTGAAGGCCGCCGCGAGGCCGAGGCCGCCTTTGGCAACGGTGAAGGTTATCTGGAAAAGATGATCATCCGCGCCCGCCATGTCGAGGTGCAGATTCTTGGCGACAGCCACGGCAACATCTACCATCTGTACGAACGCGATTGCTCGGTCCAACGGCGCAACCAAAAGGTGGTCGAGCGCGCCCCGGCCCCCTATCTGAGCGAAGCCCAGCGCGAGGAAATCTGCGAGCTCGGCCGCAAGATCTGTGCCCATGTGAATTACGAATGCGCCGGCACCGTCGAATTCCTGATGGATATGGACACCGGCGCCTTTTATTTCATCGAGGTCAACCCGCGCGTGCAGGTCGAACATACCGTCACCGAAGAGGTCACCGGCATCGACATCGTGCAGGCGCAGATCCTGATCGCCGAGGGCAAATCTCTGGCCGAGGCCACTGGTAAGGCCAGCCAGTACGACATCCGCCTGAACGGCCACGCCCTGCAGACCCGGATCACCACCGAGGACCCGGCGAACAACTTTATCCCAGACTATGGCCGCCTGACCGCCTATCGCAGCGCAACCGGCATGGGCATCCGTCTGGACGGCGGCACGGCTTATGCGGGCGGCGTGATCACACGCTATTACGATTCGCTGCTGGTCAAGGTCACCGCATGGGCGCAGACGCCGGAAAAAGCGATCTCTCGGATGGATCGAGCCCTGCGCGAATTCCGTATCCGCGGCGTGACCACGAACATCGAGTTCGTCATCAACCTGCTCAAGCATCCGGTGTTCCTGAACAATCAGTACAGCACCAAGTTCATCGACACGACGCCAGAGCTGTTCCATTTCCGCAAGCGCCGAGACCGGGGCACCAAGGTGCTGACCTATATCGCGGATATCACGGTAAACGGACACCCCGAGACCGAAGGCCGGGTGCGTCCCGCAGCCGATCTCAAACCTGCACGCGCGCCAAAGCTGCACGTCGAAACGCCCGTCCCCGGCACTCGCAACCTGCTGGAGGAAAAGGGTCCACAGGCCGTGGCCGACTGGATGCTGGCGCAGAAACAGCTGCTGATTACCGACACCACCATGCGTGACGGGCACCAATCCCTGCTGGCAACCCGCATGCGCTCGATCGACATGATCCATGCGGCACCGGCCTATGCCCACAACCTGCCGCAACTGTTCTCGGTTGAATGCTGGGGCGGCGCGACCTTTGACGTGGCCTATCGCTTCTTGCAGGAATGCCCGTGGCAGCGGCTGCGCGATCTGCGCGCCCGCATGCCCAACCTGATGACCCAGATGCTGCTGCGCGGCGCCAACGGCGTCGGCTATACCAACTATCCCGACAACGTGGTGCAGTTCTTCGTAAAACAGGCCGCCGAGACCGGAGTCGACGTCTTCCGCGTATTCGACAGCCTGAACTGGGTCGAGAACATGCGCGTCGCGATGGACGCTGTGCTGGACACCGGCAAGGTGCTAGAAGGCACGATCTGCTATACCGGCGATATCCTTGACCCTGACCGCGCCAAGTATGACCTGAAATACTATGTTGCCATGGGCAAGGAGCTGAAGGCCGCAGGCTCGCATGTGCTGGGTCTCAAGGACATGGCCGGACTTCTCAAAGCCTCGTCCGCCGGGGCACTGGTCAAGGCACTGAAAGAAGAGGTCGGCCTGCCGATCCACTTCCACACGCATGACACCTCGGGCGCGGCAATTTCGACCATCATGGCAGCGCAGGCCGCTGGCGTGGACGCGGTTGACGCCGCGATGGACAGTTTCTCGGGCAATACCTCGCAGCCGACGCTGGGCTCGGTCGTTGAAGCCCTGCGCTTTACTGAACGCGACACCGGGCTGGACATCTCGGCGATCCGCGAGATCTCGAACTACTTCGAAGCGGTGCGCGGCCAATACGCGGCCTTCGAATCCGGCCTTCAGGCCCCGGCCTCCGAGGTTTACCTGCACGAAATGCCCGGCGGCCAGTTTACCAACCTCAAGGCGCAGGCACGCAGCCTTGGGCTGGAGGAAAAGTGGCACGAGGTCGCCCAGACCTATGCCGATGTGAACCAGATGTTCGGCGATATCGTCAAGGTCACGCCCTCGTCCAAGGTGGTCGGGGATATGGCCCTGATGATGGTGTCGCAAGGGCTGACACGGACTCAGGTCGAGGATCCGAAGGTTGATCTGTCGTTCCCGGATTCGGTCATCGACATGATGAAAGGCAACCTTGGCCAGCCCCCGGGCGGCTGGCCCAAGGCGATTCAGAAAAAGATCCTGAAGGACGAGAAACCCTTTACCGAACGCCCCGGCCTGAAAGCCGCGCCGGTGGATATCGAAGCGGCTCGGGCCACTTTGTCCAAAGAGCTGGAGGGGATGACGATTGATGACGAGGATCTGAACGGCTACCTGATGTACCCGAAGGTCTTCCTCGACTACATGGGCCGCCACCGCCAGTACGGCCCGGTGCGCACCCTTCCGACCAAGGCCTTTTTCTATGGCATGGAGCCGGGCGAGGAAGTCACCGCCGAGATCGACCCCGGCAAGACGCTGGAAATCCGCCTCTCAGCGGTGGGTGAAACGCAGGAAGACGGCAATGTGAAGGTCTTCTTCGAGCTGAACGGCCAGCCCCGCACGATCCGCGTACCCGATCGCAAGGCTGCGGCCAGCACCGCCGCGCGCCCCAAAGCCGAACTTGGGAATGCCAACCACGTCGGCGCACCGATGCCCGGCGTCGTCGCCTCGGTCGCGGTGCAGGCGGGGGCCAAGGTCAAGACTGGCGATCTGCTGCTGACCATCGAAGCGATGAAGATGGAAACAGGCATGCACGCCGAACACGACGGGGTCGTCAAAGCGGTCCACGTCACACCCGGTGCGCAGATCGACGCAAAAGACCTGCTGATCGAGTTCGAGTGAAATGAGCCGGGGTGAGTGGATTTCGAAGCCAGAAATCCACTCACCCTGCTGAATGGCGGGGACTTCTTGAAGCAAGTGCAACGGGAGGAAAATGATGAGCGGTTTGAAAAAATCCTCGGCGCAGCTGGTCGCCGAGGCGCGCGCCCGCATTCAGGAGGTCACGACCGACGAGGCGATGGCGATGCTGGACGATCCGGATGTGGTGATCGTTGACATCCGTGATATCCGCGAGCGGCAAAAACTGGGCTATATTCCCGGCGCCGTCCACGCCCCGCGCGGCATGATCGAATTCTGGGTCGACCCCGAAAGCCCCTATCACAAGCCGGTATTTGCCCAAGAGGGCAAGCGCTATGTCTTTCACTGCGCGTCGGGCTGGCGGTCAGCTTTGACCGTGGCGGCTCTGGCCGGGATGGGATTCGAGGCAGCGCATATGCGGGACGGCTTCTCGGACTGGGTGAAACAGGGCGGAGCCGTGGAAAAGGAAAGCCAATGGGGCTGAGGGTTTCCCTGCGCTTGCGGCGCATGGAAGCCTCGTTTGCGGCAGAGGCAAAATTGTTCATTTTTCCTCTTGCACCCATGCGCGCCCCGGCTTAAATCCCCCTCACCATTTGGCACGCGGGCGTAGCTCAGGGGTAGAGCATTACCTTGCCAAGGTAAGGGTCGGGCGTTCGAATCGCCTCGCCCGCTCCAAATGGTTGGCCTTTTTAGGGGTCCAAAGACAAAGCCTTTGAATGGTTGGTTTTTGGGGAAACCTGAGAAGTCAGAAGAAAATGGTTTGCGGGCGTAGCTCAGGGGTAGAGCATTACCTTGCCAAGGTAAGGGTCGGGCGTTCGAATCGCCTCGCCCGCTCCATTTTCTCTTTTCTCTTCGGAACATTGGTAAGATCGACACGAACCGCATCCGAGCGGGCCGTGTGCTATTGGCGCGGGCGGGTGCAAGCCCTATAAGGCCCGCGATGCCCGTGACGCCAAGGAGACTTCGAATGCGCAAGGCCAAGATCAGCCGCAAGACCGCTGAGACCTCGATCGAGGTCGAGATCGATCTGGACGGCAGCGGGACCTATGAAAACCAGACCGGTGTGGGCTTTTTCGACCACATGCTGGATCAGTTGTCGCGCCATGCCTTGATTGACATGACCGTGCGCGCCACGGGCGATCTGCACGTCGATGACCACCATACGGTCGAAGATACCGGGATCGCGCTGGGGCAGGCCCTGTCGCAGGCGCTGGGGGACAAGCGCGGCATTCGGCGTTACGGCTCTTGCCTGCTGCCGATGGACGACGCGCTGGTGCGTGCGGCGCTGGATTTGTCGGGCCGCCCCTTCCTTGTTTGGAACCTTGACCTGCCCTCGCCCAAGATCGGCACCTTCGACACCGAATTGGTGCGCGAGTTCTTTCAGGCGCTGAGCACTCACGGCGGGATCACCCTGCACGTAGACGCACTGCACGGGATCAATTCGCACCACATTACTGAGGCGGCCTTCAAGGCGGTGGCCCGGGCGCTGCGCGAAGCCGTAGAGCCCGACGCCCGCAAGGGTGATGCGATTCCCTCCACCAAAGGCGCGCTCTGACAATCCGGTTGGCAGCGGGGGTCCGCCCCCCTGCTGGCACCAGAGTATTTTGAACACCAAGAAGACAGGGGTCTGAGCAAGACATGCTGACGGCGATCATTGATTACGAAAGCGGAAATCTGCACTCAGCCGAGAAAGCCTTTCAACGGATGGCGGCAGAGGCTGGCGGCAGCGAGGTGGTGGTGACCACCGATCCCGATGTCGTGTCCCGGGCCGATCATATCGTGTTGCCCGGTGACGGTGCCTTTCCGTCCTGTTCCCGCGCTTTGCGGGCCTCGGGCTGTTTCGAAGCCATGGTTGAGGCGGTCGAGACGCGCGGGCGCCCATTCTTGGGGATTTGCGTCGGCATGCAACTCATGGCACGCATGGGCCATGAGTACGAAGAATGCGAAGGGCTGGGCTGGATCGACGGGGAAGTGATGCATATCACACCGAACGATCCGTCGTTGAAGGTGCCACACATGGGCTGGAACGATCTGGTGATCGAGCGCCCGCATCCGGTGTTGGACGGCATCCAAACGGGGGATCACGCCTATTTTGTGCATTCCTACCAGATGCGTCTGGCCGACCCGGCCCAGCGCATTGCGCATGTAGACTACGGCGGTGACGTCACGGCCATTGTCGGACAGGACAATCGCATCGGCCTGCAATTCCACCCGGAAAAAAGCTCGGACACCGGCCTGCGGATGATCGCCAACTTTCTCAAGTGGCGCCCATGAGCGCCGCCCCGCGCGCGGTTCTAAGCTGGTCCTCGGGCAAGGATTGCGCCTATGCCTTGCATATCTGCCGCCAGCAGGGACTGGCTCAGGTCGAGGCGCTTTTGACGACGGTAAACGAGACCCACGACAGGGTTGCCATGCACGGCACGCGGCGGGCACTGTTGCAGGCACAAGCAGCGGCCCTGGGTCTGCCATTGATCGAAGTGCCCCTGCCCTTTCCTTGCCCAAACGAGGTTTACGAGGCACGCATGGCCGAGGCCACGCAAGAGATCGCAGCGCGCGGGATCACTCACATCGTCTTTGGCGATCTGTTCCTTGAAGATATCCGGCGCTATCGCGAGGAAAAGCTGGAAGGCACCGGCCTGACCGCGATCTTCCCGCTGTGGGAGCGCGAGACGCTTGGCCTGGCGCGTGAAATGCAAGAGGCCGGGATCAAGGCGCGCATCGTGACCTGCGATCCAGCGCGCGTTCCCGAATCGCTGTGCGGCCAGCCTTGGGACGCGGCATTCGTCGCGGCCCTGCCCGAAGGGGTCGATCCCTGCGGTGAGAATGGCGAATTTCACACGGTTGTTACAGACGGGCCGGGGTTTGCCGCCCCCGTCGCCCATGAACTGGGCGAAGTCGTACTGCGCGAAGGCTATGCCTATGCGGACGTGATCCCGCTTACTTGAGCCGGGTCCAGACCTGACCGTCGCAAATCGCGCCTTTGCAACCGATCACCTCAAGCGTGTTGCCGGTCAGTTCTGCCTTGGCCTTGGCGGTCACGTTGAGCAGCGGCACAAAGACCGTTCCCCCGGCATAGCGGCCCGCGCCCAAAGCCTTGAGATCCCAGAACAAAGGTTTGCCGACATTCGGTGTCATCACTTCGCGGCCTTGTTGATCGAAGGCCTTGATCACCCGGCCACAAAGCGCCGCCCCGCAGGGGGCAATCTGGATATGACTGGTCAGTTTCTTGCGGTCCGGCTCGGTTTTCCAGAGACCCTCGGCAGGGTCAGAGGCCAGCACCGGAGATGCCAGAACCGCACAAATAGTGGCAATGGCGAGGGGTTTCATGGTTGGTTTCACCTTTCATGAAGGCAGCGCCCATTCGGGCCTGACTTCAATCAGGTAACCAGTCTTTGGCGCTTTACCAGTGGGCTGACCGCAATCAGCCCACTGGCTCGGCACCGTTCCGCTTACTGCACGCGGGTCCATGTCTGGCTGGAGCACAACAGCCCACCGGCTACGCAGCCTGAAAGCTTTAAGATGTTGCCGCTCAGGCTCATCTTGCCGATGTAGACCTTGTCATTGGAGGGGCGCCAGACCTTGCCCTTGTACTTGCCGCCGCCCTGAGGCGCCATGTTCCGCACCAGCATCTTGCCCTTGTTGGGCGAGTTGTATTCGGCCCCGCCCTCAAAGGACCGGCTGATCACGCCGCAGACATTTGGTCCACAGGGCTGCATGGTGACATAGGCATAGCGGCCATCGTCGACCTCGGTCTTCCAGACGCCTTCGATAGGGTCGGCATGGGCCAGTCCGGCCAAAACCGAAAGCCCAAAGCCCAGCATGAATGCCTTCATGATTTCTCTCCTCCCTGAGTGATGAGGTCAGCTTGACGCGCCTAACCCTTGTGGATCAAGCTTTACGTGAGGGCCTAAAAGGTCATGACGTCACGGCGCGGTGAACTTCTGCGGCTTGTGCATGCCGCTACGTCAGAATAAAGGGCAGGCAAGTATTTGGAAGGGCAATCAAAAATGATCCTCTATCCCGCTATCGATTTGAAGGATGGCAAGGCCGTGCGCCTGCTGCGCGGCGACATGGACAAGGCCACTGTCTTCAACGACGACCCCGCCGCGCAAGCGTTGGAATTTGTTGCCGCCGGTTGCGAATGGCTGCACCTTGTCGATCTGAACGGCGCCTTTGCCGGAGAGCCTGTGAATGGCGCCGCGGTCGAGGCGATCTTGTCCCAAACCCAGACCCCGGCACAACTGGGCGGCGGCATCCGCGACATGGCGACCATCGAAATGTGGCTGTCCAAGGGGCTGGCGCGCGTCATCCTCGGCACTGTCGCGGTCGAAAACCCCGATCTGGTGCGCGAGGCCGCCAAGGCCTTTCCCGGCAAGATCGCCGTCGGCATCGACGCTAGGGATGGCCGCGTCGCCACCAAAGGCTGGGCCGAAGTCACCGATGTGGACGCCACCGATTTGGCGAAATCCTTTGAAGATGCGGGCGTTGCAGCGATCATTTACACCGACATCAACCGTGACGGCGCAATGCAGGGGCCGAACGTGGCCGCGACGGCAGCGCTTGCCCATGCCGTGACGATCCCGGTGATCGCCTCGGGCGGCGTTTCCTCGCTCAAAGACCTGAAGGCCCTGCGAGACTGCGGTGCTCCTCTGAACGGCGCAATCTCGGGCCGGGCGCTTTATGACGGCGCATTGGACCTGAACGAGGCGATCAAGGCCCTGCGCGCCTGAGCCAATCAACCTGCCCCGCGTTTGGGGCAGGTCAACGCGCGTTATTGCCCGGCCGCCTTGGCTGTCAGTTTGGCCAGCGCCCCGGCCATCACCGGCAAATAGCCTGCCTCTGGCCCGACACCATCCAGAGCCGTCAGCATTTCGGCGGGATCCTCGTAGGCCAGCCAGACCTTCCCGGCGTCCTCGTAAACCAGAACCCGCAACGGCAGTAAAAGCCCCGCCTGAATATCGTCCTGCATGGCGGGTGTGCCCAACTTGGGGTTGCCAAAGATCAACAGCTGCGCAGGTTGCAGATCTTCGCCGATGCCTTCGGCGCCCTTGGCATGATCCACGCGGGCAAAGACCGTGGCCCCCGCCCCTTTGACAGCTGCGACAAGGGCATCCATCGTCTCGGGCACATCCGCCGAGGCCGGAACCTTGACGACCTCCGCCCCTGCAGCAAGCGGCAGAAGCGTCAAGCACAGAGCGGCAATGGCAGATTTCATGGCGGCCTCCTTCGACAGATCCAAAGGCGTCATGCTCTCGCATTGCCAGAAGCATTCATAGGCACAATCCCGCGAGCGCGCGTGAGCGCAGCCTTCAGATCGACCCGGCCTCGATCATATCCGGCACCACGGACTGGATGGCAAAGAACATGTGCCGCAGGTTGGTGTCCTGCCGGTCGTCCCATTAGTCGGGCTCCACTTCGCGCCAATCGTGGCGGTCATCGCGGGCGGCATTGTTGTCCAGTACCTGCACCGGGCCAAGCTGATCCTTCAACGATTGCATCGCATTGCGCAGCGCCGCGATATCGCGCAGATCGGCGATCGCATAAGCGTGCTTGCCCTCCAAAGCGCCGACCAGCGCCTTTGACGCGCTTTCATCCAGATCGACAAAGCCAACCCGCGCGCCCTGCGCCGCAAATCCTTTGACAATCTCGGCCCCGATCCCCGAGGCGCCCCCGGTCACAGAGACCGCCTTACCCTTCAGGCTTGGATAATTCGCGAAATTACGGCTCTTGGTTGTCTCTCCTATTTGCCTTTCACGAAACATACCGCGGCAGAAATGGACAGCCTTCGCCGGTCTGCGTGCACCAAATGCTCAATTCCTGCCCGAGGCATCTTCACAAACCCCGCTGTTTCGCGCTACCTGAACCGCATGTTGAAAACCCGTATCATCCCCTGCCTTGATGTCGCCGATGGCCGCGTCGTCAAAGGCGTGAATTTCGTCGATCTCGTCGACGCCGGCGATCCGGTTGATGCCGCCCGCGCCTATGACGCCGCAGGCGCGGACGAGATTTGCTTTCTCGACATTCACGCCACCCACGAAAACCGCGGCACCATGTTCGACGTGGTCACCCGCACCGCCGAACAATGTTTCATCCCGCTGACCGTCGGTGGCGGCGTGCGTACCGTGGCTGACGTGAGGGCGCTTTTGCTGGCCGGGGCGGACAAGGTTTCGTTCAATTCCGCCGCCGTCGCCAATCCTGATGTGGTGGCCGAAGCTGCCGACCACTTCGGCTCGCAATGTATCGTCTGCGCGATTGACGCCAAAACGGTCGAGCCGGGCCGCTGGGAGATTTTCACCCACGGCGGACGCAAGTCCACAGGTATCGACGCCGTGGAATTCGCCGTGATGATTGCCGCCAAGGGCGCCGGGGAAATCCTGCTGACCTCGATGGATCGCGACGGCACCAAGGCGGGCTTCAACCTGCCCTTGACCCGCGCCATTGCCGACGCGGTGGATATTCCCGTCATCGCCTCGGGCGGTGTCGGCACGCTGGACCACCTTGTCCAGGGCGTCACCGAAGGACATGCGAGCGCCGTTTTGGCAGCCTCAATCTTTCACTTCGGGACTTTCACCATCGCCGAAGCCAAGGCCCATATGGCCGCAGCTGGCGTGCCGGTGCGCCTATGACCCTCGAAGAGCTTGAACAAATCGTCGCTGCCCGCGCCGAAGCCTCACCCGAAGAAAGCTGGACAGCCAAGCTGCTGGCCAAAGGTCCGGAGAAATGTGCCGAGAAATTCGGCGAAGAGGCGATAGAAGCCATCATCGAAGCGGTCAAGAACGACCCGGACAAGCTGGCCTCAGAGGCTGCGGATGTGCTGTTTCATCTGCTTGTGATGCTGCGCGCCCGAGGCGTCGCCTTGGCGCAGGTCATGCAGGTTCTTGAAAGTCGGCAATCGCAATCGGGTCTGGCAGAGAAGGCCTCGCGAAAAGGCTGACCCCACCGGCGCGACTTTTCTTTATCCTGCGGTATGACATCCTAGAACAGCGCGGGATCGGTTCACTTGGGTGGAAGTAAATCGGTTACCTCAGACGCCAAGGGACGGTGGGCGGGGCGTCTTTGCCAAAGGCAAACAGCGCCGCACAGCGTCACAACTTGGAAGAAATCACCCCGGTGTTGAATCCGCCCATGCGCAATTCGCCAAACAGGCGCTGATATTCGATCTTGGGGCAACGGTTCTGGATTACATCAATGCCGCGTGCCTCGGCCAGTGCCGCGGCTTCCGCGTTCTCGACGCCAATCTGCATCCAGACCGTGCGCAGCTCCGGAAACACCTGCAACGCTTCTTCGACGATAGGGGTCACATGTTCCGAGCGTCGGAAAATATCGACCATATCCACCGTGTCAGGGCAGTCCGACAGGCTCGCCCGCACCTCTTGCCCAAACAGCCGTTGCCCGGCGTTCCCGGGATTGACCGGAACCACCTTGAACCCTTTGAGTGTCAGATACCGCGCCACATAATAGCTGGGCCGCACCGGGTTCATCGACACACCAACGACAGCCACCACTTTGGTGCGGGTCAGGATATCTTTGAGAAAAGCGTCAGAATACTGCATGAGCGCAGTCTATCCCCCTTTTTGAGAAAGAAAAAGCGCCCGGGGCAAAACCCGGGCGCCAGTCACGGAACGAGGGACAGTGAAGGTTTCGCGGGGGTTCCGGCCCCGCGACCTGATAGGAATATAGGCGGGAATGTCACAGTTAAAAGGGTTGTCAAGAAACTGTGAACATTTTTCTTGACGATCAGCCAAAGGCAAATCTCACGTCTCAGCCAAGGGCGGTTTGGGCATAACTCGTTGCAAGGTTGCATGGACATGCTCTGACGGATCGCGCCCAATGGCCCGGGCGTGGCGCAGCAGAAACAGTTTCGCGATCCCTGACCACGTCCCCACCGAAGGCGCATTGGGATCGCAGGGAAAGCGTGCGCGCCAGCCTTCCGGCAACTCAACGCCGCAGCCTTCCAACCGTTCCAGCATCCAGACCAGCGGAATGTTCGACAAGCCGCGCGCCTCGGTGAAATCCCCCAATTGCCCACCGACATCGCCGTGGGTGCCGCGGAACCAGACCTGTTCAATCTGTCCCGTCCATTCCTTGGGGCTGGACCAGAGCACAGGCGCATAGGCCATGCGCGTTTCGTCATAGGCCAACGCCTGATAACCGCGCCGGACCGACGCGCCCAGTTCGTGGTTGTGAAACGCGTGTTCGTCCCGATACAGCCGCCAGAAGATCGGCAGGCGCAGACCAAGCGCTTTGACCGTATCCCAAACGCCCACCATTTCGATCGGTGCGGACTCGTGGCAAAACGCGCGCTTGAAATCTTCCGCGACCTGTCCCCCCGTATCGTATTGGTACAGCCTGTACGCCTGGCGGACATTGCGCACCGTGGCCTGATCGGCGCGCACCAGTCCCACCCGGTCGATGATCCCGGCCAAGGAACGCACCGCATAGGCCCCGCGCGAATAGCCCATCAGGATGATCCGGTCACCGCTGCGGTAACGCGAGGCGAGATAGCCATAGGCCCGGCGGATTTGTCGATTGATCCCGCGCCCCATGATCACATCCGGGGTCGAGCGCCAGTCAGACCATTGCACACCGGCCTCATAATACAATGAGGCATGGCCCACTTCGCTGAGCAGGCGAAAAGTCAGACCGGCATTGGTTTCCTCGCCCGGTTTGAGCGAGGACATGGTGCCATCAAGAATGATCACATGGTCTACAGGTCCGCGACGCGGCGCATAGGCAGAGCGTCCGGTGGAAAAGCGCCGCCGGATCCACCCTAAAAGCTTATCACTCAGCCGCGACCGCATTGTCCTTCAACATTTCCCACACCCTCTGAGGTGTGAATGGCATATCCACCTGTTTCACTCCACGCGCCCATAGCGCATCCTGCACTGCATTGCCCATCGCCGCCATAGCGCCGACGGTTCCAGCTTCGCCACAGCCCTTCATGCCCATGGGGTTGGCGGTTGACGGCACCGGCTCGGTCTCGAAATGGACCCAAGGCATATCATCCGCGCGCGGCATACCATAGTCCATGAACGTAGCGGTCAGCAGCTGGCCTTCGTCGTCATAGACGACATGTTCGACAAGCGCCTGACCAAGCCCCTGCGCCACACCGCCGTGCACCTGCCCTTCGGCCAGCATCGGGTTGATCAGATTGCCGAAATCATCGACCACGTGATAACGATCGCAGATCACCTTCCCGGTTTCGACGTCGATTTCCACCTCGGCAAAATGCGCCCCGTTGGGATAGCTGCGCGCGGGCAGTTGTTCGCGCGCTTTCCAGACCAGCAGATCCTCGCGCCCAGCTTCGCGGGCCATCTGCGCCGCCTCCAGCATGGTCGGGTGCAGGTTGGACCCTTCGGCGCGGAACCGTTCGTCGTCGAACGAGACATCTTCGGGCGCGACGCCCATCTCATCAGCAAGAAACGCGGAAAAGCCTTCAACCATTTCGCGCACGGCCTTGAGCGTCACGTTTGTTTGCGTCGTGACCGAGCGCGACCCGCCGGTGCCGCCGCCTTGGGCGATCAGGTCGGAATCGCCCTGAATGACCTGAATCTTATCGGCCGGAATGCCCGTCTGATCAGACAGGAACTGCGCAAAGACGGTCTCATGTCCCTGCCCGTTCGACTGTGTGCCCACGTAGATCAGCGCGCCACCCTCCTCGGTGAAATCAACCTGAACGCCTTCGGAAGGATCGCCCAGAATACTTTCAATATAGTAACACAGGCCAAGGCCGCGCAATTTGCCTGCCGCCTCCGAAGCGGCCCGGCGCGCGTCAAAGCCCGCGATGTCGGCGGTTTTCATCGCATGATCCAGCACACGAGGGAAATCGCCCACATCATAGGTTTCTCCCGTCACAGTCTTATACGGAAACTCTTTGATGAAATTGAGGCGGCGCAATTCCAATGGATCTTTGCCCAATTCCCGCGCAGCGCGGTCCATGATGCGTTCGAGCACATAGATCGCCTCGGGGCGGCCAGCGCCGCGATATGCGTCGACCTGCGTGGTGTTGGTCAGGATCCCCTCGCAGCGCAGATAAGCCGTCTGGATGTCGTAGGTGCCGGTCAGAACGCGGGCGAACAGGTTGGACTGGATCGCCTGCGCGAAGTTCGAACAATAGGCCCCGAGGTTGCAGAAATTATGCACCCGGTAGGCGGTGATCTTGCCAGCGGCGTCAAAACCCAGCTCGGCCATGGTCACCAGATCGCGGCCCGCGTTGTCGGTCAGCATGGCCTCGGTCCGGTCGGACATCCAGCGCACCGGGCGGCCCAACATCCTGGCAGCCAGCGGGACGGTGAAATATTCAGGGTACGGCATGCCCTTCATGCCAAAGCCGCCACCGACATCGGGGTTGGTGACGCGAATTTGCTCGCCCTCCAGATCGAAGACGCGGGCCAATTCGCCCTTCATGCCCCAGACGCCCTGCCCGTTGAAAGACAGGTGCACCTTGCCGTCAGTCCATTCGGAAAAGCAGCCGCGCGGCTCCATCGAATTGACGATGATCCGGTTGTCGCCAACCTCAAGCCGGATCACGCGATCCGAAGCCTCTAGCGCCTTGGCGGTGCCCTCTTCGTCGCCCAGACCAAAGTCAAAGGCGCGATTATCGGGGGCTTCGGGATGCAGCGGTTCGCCTGCGGCGACCAGTTCCATGTGGACGGGCAGTTCGTCGTAGTCCAGCTCGATCAACTCGGCGGCATCTTTGGCCTGCTCAAGCGTTTCGGCCACCACAAGGGCCACCGGTTCGCCGACAAACCGCAGCCGGTCTTCGGCCAGAAAGGGGCGGCGCGGCTTGGCGCCATCCGAACCGTCGCGGTTTTTCATCGTGGCAAAGGACATGCCCTCGGTCACGCCTTCGGCTTTGATATCCTCGGCGGTCATCACCAGATGCACGCCATCCGCCTCGCGCGCCGCCGAGACGTCCAGCGAAGTGATCACCGCATGCGCCACAGGGGACCGGAAATAAAACGCCCGAAGCGCCCCCTGAGGCGCAATATCGTCGACATACTTCCCCTGCCCCGTCAAAAATCGGCTGTCTTCCACTCGAGTGACTGACTGGCTTTTCCCGAACTTGTCCATGACCTGTTCCCCGCGCAAGAATGACTGTTTGCGAAGGACTTTAGATGGCGCGGCGCCAGTGTCCAGCCACCCGCCGCGATTGTTGATCCGTCGGGACCACAAGTGCCGTACCGTAACCGTTGAACCCGGTGGACAGGCATTGGCTGTAGGCGCCCATGGCGTCGATCAACAGGTAATCGCCGTCTTGCAGATCATCTGGCAAAGGCAGCGGCGCCGGCAGCCGGTCAAGGCTGTCGCAGGTGGGTCCAAAGACGATCTTTGGCGCTGGCTGGCCGCGCCTTTGCCGGCCTTCCGGGCCAAGCACCCGGATGCGCTGCGAAGGCGGCAGATCGCGCCACTCCATCAAGCTGCCGTACAGGCCGTCATTCAGAACGACAGCCTCGCCGCTGACGGCCTTGACCTGCAGCGCAAGAGTAAAGGCCTCGGCGACCATGGCGCGGCCCGGCTCGCACACCAGTTGCGGCGGGCTGTTGCCGAAAGCCTCGCGGACGGTTTGGCCGATGCCGCGAAAGACCTCTCCAAGATCGGGCGGTATCGCGCCGCGAAAGGCCGCAAAACCGCCCCCGACGTTCAGCCTTGTCAAGCGGACGCCAGCGCGCCCGGCGATCTCGGCGCAGGCCGTGATATAGCGCTGCCAAGGCGCGGGATCATCGCATTGCGTGCCCGGATGAAAGGTCATCGAGGTCACAGCGCCGCGCGCCTGAGCCGTGCGCAAAAGCGCGATGGCGGCCTCTGGCTCGGCGCCGAATTTGTCACCAAAATCATAGGCCGCGCCTTTGACCGGCAGCTTCAGACGTACGGCGATCTCTTGCCCCGCAATCGCGCCAAGCTTATCCAACTCGCTGGCCCGGTCGATTGACCAAGAGGTGATGCCAAAGCTTTCGGCCTCGCGAATTTCTGCGTTCGAGCGTATCGGGTTGTGATAGTGCAACCGCGCGTTAGGATTGACCGCGCGCACCTGCGCCATTTCAACGGGCGAGGCCACATCAAAGGCCTGCATTCCGGCGCCTGAAAGGGTTTGCAGCACCTCATGCATCGAATTGGCCTTGACCGCATAGGTCACTTCGCCGGGAAACCCCTGCTGAAACTGCGCCGCAGTCGTCGCCAGCGTCTTGGCCGAGAAGAAGAAAACGGGACCGTCCGGGGCCTTGCGGCGCAGCCAGATGGCAGGGTCGATCGGGATATCGGTGTGAATGCTCATTTCGCGCGCCTCATGCTCTTTTCTTTCAGCTTGGCTGCGTATGGGTACAATTGCACTCGTCAAAAGAATCACATTGCGTCATAATATTCGTCATATCGCAGGAGCTTTCATGCAGATTGACGAAACGGACCGCGCCTTGATTGCCTTGCTGTCAGACGACGCCCGCCTGCCTGTGGCAGACCTTGCCCGCCGCTTGGGGATCGCGCGAACGACGGTTCAGGCGCGGATCGACCGGTTGCAGGCGCGCGGCGCGGTGGCTGGGTTTACCATCCGGCGCGGTCCCGCCCTGCGTCCGGCGCTGCGGGCCACCGTGCTGGTCAGCATCGAACCGCGCTCTGGTCCCGCGGTTCTGGCGCGGCTCAAGTCGATGCCGGTTGTCGAAGCGGTGCATACCACCTCTGGCAGGGTGGATATGATCGTGACCTTGATTGCGCAGACCACGGAAGAACTGGATCGCACGCTGGACCTGATCGGCGAGGCGAAGGGGGTCAAAAGTTCGGAAAGCCTTATCCACCTGAGCACCAAGCTGGACCGGGGCGGCGGGTAAGCCTTTGCGCGCCCACGGCCGGTGGCACCTCAGGAGGCGTCGGCGCCCTTGTCTTCTTCGATGCCGTAGGTCTTGAACAACCGGCTTTGCAAAATGAAGAACAGAAAGATCGCGGCAGTCAGGCCGAAGGTCTTGAAATAGACCCATGTTTCGGTCGACATCGTGCGCCAAATCACTTCGTTCAACACCGCAAGCCCGAAAAACAAGAGCATCACGCGGCGGGTCAGGATCATCCAGCCTTTGTCCTGTAAGGGCATCAGCCCCTCCATCACCGCCCGAAGCCAGCTTTCGCCGCGCAACAGGCCAATGGCCAGCGCGCCGCCGAACAACAGATAAATCAGCGTCGGTTTCATCTTGAAGAACCGATCGTCGTTCAGCCAGACCGACAACCCGCCGAACACCACGATGAGCACCGCCGTCACAGCTTGCATCCGGCTGAGGTGACCGGTCAGTTTCCAAAGAATTCCGGTGGCGATCAGGAAGACCGGAATAAATCCGGCGGTGACAAGGATAAAGCCCTCGTACTCCGTCCCACCGATGATAAAGACGCGATCCTTCAACCAAAGGTAGGCCGCGAAGAAGGCAATGATCGGGCCCATCTCAAGAGTGGTCTTGAGGCCTGGATTGATCCGTTTTTGCGACATGGAGGGCTCCTTTGGCCGAATACTCAGCATCAGATAGGCGGTTCAGCCGCCAACCTCAACGATAACCGCCCCAAGAGCGATCAAAGCCATGAGAGCGATGCGGCGCGGACCAACCGTTTCCTTGAGCACCAGCCAGCCAATCAAGGCGGCAAAAACGGTTGAGGTTTCGCGTAAGACCGCCGCTTCGCCGACCTTGTCGAGCCGCGTGGCAAGCATGATTGAGCCGAAACTGAAAAAAGCAATCACTGCGCCGATTGTCCCTCGGGTCAGCAGGGGCGCCAGTTCAGGCGGCGCGGTCATGGCGCGATAACGTAGGGTTGCGATCACTGGCATGATCGCGCCATCGAACATGAAAAACCACGCGAGGAAGGTAAACGGGTTGGCCGTGGCGCGGATGCCATAGGCGTCATAGGTGGTGTAGAGCGCCACAAACAGCCCCGTCGCAAACGCGAAACTCAGGGCCGAAATCAGCGTATCGCGCGCCGTTATCAGGTAAATGTAGTTATAGACGGCAAGCCCGAAGATGCCCGCCAGCAAGGTTGCAACCCCAAGCCATTGGGTCAGCGTGAAGACCTCTCCGAAGATCAACCAGGCGCCGATAACGGCGAACAGCGGCCCGGTGCCACGCACCACCGGGTAGACAACGGTGTAGGCGCCGCGGGTGTAGGCGTAGGCCTGAAGCAGTTTGTAGACAGTGTGAATGGCAAAAGCGCCTGCGAAGATCGGCCACATATGCGGTTCGGGCCACGGCACGACAAACAGTGCAAAGGGCGCCGCCATCAGACCATAGGCGCCGTCGATCGCCCCGCGCGACAGCCAGGGATCGTGCCGCCCCTTTTGCAGCGCGCCAAAGACCGCGTGCAAAAAGGCGGCAAGCACGGCGAGGATCAGCGCCAGTTGGTGACCGGCCTCGGTCCCTTCGATGGAGATGAGCCAATCAGTCAAGGTTCGATTAGGGGCTCTGCCCCCGCGCAGCAGCGCTGCGCCCCCCCGGGATATTTTTGGACCAGTGAAACCAAAGGCTTTGCGCGCCGCGTCATTCGGTGTCGAGACCCGTCAAGGCAGCTGCGAATTCTTCGGGATCGAAAGGGGACAGATCGTCGATCTGCTCACCAAGACCGATGGCATGGATCGGCAGACCGAATTTATCGGCCAGCGCCACCAGCACCCCGCCCTTGGCGGTGCCGTCGAGTTTGGTCATCACAAGGCCCGTGACATCCGCGAGCTTTTGAAAGGTTTCGACCTGGCTCAGCGCGTTTTGACCGGTGGTGGCGTCAAGCACCAGCAGGGTGTTGTGCGGCGCCTCGGGGTCTTTCTTGCGGATGACGCGGACGATTTTCGCAAGTTCCTCCATCAGGTCGGCGCGGTTTTGCAACCGGCCTGCGGTGTCGATCATCAACAGATCGGCGCCATCGGCCTGCGCGCGGGTCATGGCGTCAAAGGCAAGGCTGGCCGGGTCCGAGCCCTCGGGAGCGGTCAGGACCGGCACTCCGGCGCGATCCCCCCAGACCTGAAGCTGCTCGACAGCGGCGGCGCGAAAGGTGTCGCCCGCCGCGATGACCACCTTCTTGCCCGCCGCGCGGAATTGCGAGGCGAGTTTGCCGATAGTCGTTGTCTTGCCGGAGCCGTTCACGCCGACCACCAGAACCACCTGAGGTTTCGTCGGATAGAGCGGCAGCGGGCGGGCCACCGGCTCCATGATGCGGGCGATTTCGCTTGCCAGAAGCTGCTTGATTTCCTGCACCGACAGCCTGCGACCCATGCGTCCCTCGGCGATGTTCGCGGTGACGCGCAGGGCGGTGTCCACCCCCATGTCCGACGCGATCAGCAACTCTTCGAGGCTTTCGACCATGTCGTCATCAAGCACGCGCTTGACGACTGGGGCGCCTTTGGCAGCGCCGCGGCCCAGCAGGCGGCCAAGGAAGCCGGGCTTTTGGACCGTGGGTTCGTCCGTTCCAACCGAGAGCGCCGCTGCCACCGCCAATTCATCCGGGCCAACATTGGGCATCGGATCGCCGGGACTGGGCAGTTCGAAGGGAGTCGTATCCGGAATTGGATCGCTGGGCTGAGGGGCCTCGCGCGGCGGCGCTTCGGGCGTCGGTTCGGGCGCGGGTTGGGGATCGACCGGTTGCGGCGCTTCTTGCGGGCGCGGTGTCGGCTCTGGCTCGGGCAGATCCGGCTGGGGCACTTCGCGCGGTGGCTCGGGCGGCGTTTCGGGGGCCGGATCAGGGGTGACGGGCGCGGGTTGCGGCGCTTCTTGCGGCGGCGTAGTAGGCTGTTCGCTGGGCGCCTCGGGCGGCAAGTCCGGCGCGGGGTGCGGCTCGGGCGTTTCTTCCTGACCGCCTTCCTCGACGATCGCTTCAAGCCCTTGATCGAGCTTGGAGGAGGATTTGAACAACCGGTTCTTGAGCTTGCCGAAAAGGGACATGGGTGGTCTCGTCTTTAGGATCCCTTTCCACCTAATACGGCCAGCGCTGTAATGAAAGTGTGTGTTGACCCTTTGTCCCGCCTGCTCCTTAACTTGGACATGCGGTTTTCTGTGTTGGTATTGCTTGTGGCCCTGTTGCCTGCCCCCCTGCGGGCCGAGCCCGGAACCCTGTGTTCGCCCGGCGCTTTTGGACAGGTTCAGTGCATTCGGCCCAGCCATTTCATCCATGATACCTGTCAGGCGATCAAGGCCTTTGCTGGCCAAAACGGGCTGGACGCGGGGTTTTTCGCCCGGCTGATCTGGCAGGAAAGCCGGTTTAACCCCAATGCGCTTAGCCATGCCAATGCGCAGGGGATCGCGCAGTTCATCCCCTCGACCGCGGCCCTGCGAGGCCTGCGCGACCCGTACAACCCGGCCGAGGCGCTTGAGTATTCGGCGGAATATCTTGGCGAGCTGACGCGCCGCTATGGCAATCCCGGGCTGGCGGCGGTGGCCTATAATGGCGGCGAACGGCGCGCTGATGGGTTGGTGGCCGGGACAGGCGGGCTGGCACAGGAAACCATCGACTATGTGCGCATCATCACCGGGATTCGCGCCGAAACATGGGCCGAGACGCCGCCAAAGCAGCATGACTACCGCCTGCAAATGGACAAACCCTTTGCCGAGGCTTGCCATGACCTTGCCCGCAAGCGGATCCTGACGGCCTACCCCGAACCGGAGCCTGAGTTGAAGAAATATGGGGTGCAGCTTGCCTTTGGCACAACGAAATCGCGCGCCATGTCGCAGTTCAAGGACAAGGTGCGCGCCTGCTCGGCGGTGGTTAAGAGCGAGACCCCCGATCTGGTCTGGCAGAAAAGCCGCGCCTCACCCAAAGGCGGCTATTACATGGCGCGGATCGGACGGGACAGCCGCGATGCCGCGTGGAAGCTGTGTGGGCAACTCAAGGCGCGCGGCTGCGTCTGTGCGGTCTACAAGAACCGTTAAGCCGTTGTTCCCAAAGCGGCGAGCGCAAGGAATGAGAGCAGAAACAGCGCCTGCGCCAGCCAATAGGTGCTCCAGACCACGTAAGGGGCGAATTTGCGCCAACGGCTATCGGGGCCGAGCAGGAACAGTTCAGCGGCAAGAACTGTATCGGATATCATGAACAACAAGGCGGCCCAAAGCACCGGTGGGCCTACCGATACGGCAGCCAGCCCCATACCGGCGATAACCGCGACATAGCCCATCACCGGACCGCGCAAATCGCCTGTCACTGGCCAAAGCCGCCAGCCCATCCAGAACGCCAACCCCAGCACGCCAGCGGTTGCGGGCAACGCGCCCAGCGACAGCAGAGCCGACAGATCACTGGCCGGATGGCGCAGAAATAGCGCCGCATAGGCCAGATGCGACAGGGCAAAACTGCCAAGCCCGGCCAGAAACGCCTTGTCCCCATCACGCGACAGGCAGGCGTCCCCCAAAGCCCCTAGCGCCAGCGCAAGGCTGAGAAGCATGGGCAACCCCGCCAAGACCGCGACCATCGCCAGCACGCCGACAGACAGCGATTTGATCACGGACTTGGCCAGTGACGGGAATTTGCCCGCAAATCGGATCAGATAGATCAACGCCGCAGCAGCGGCGAAGGACAGGCCCCAGTCGATCACACTTCGTCAGGGAAATGCTTTATCACCATGCGGATCGGGTTCGGCGCCGCCTGCCCAAGCCCGCAGATTGAGGCATCGACCATGGCGGTGCTCAGTTCTTCAAGCAGGCCCTGATCCCAGCGCTCGGCCATCATCAGCTTGACCGCCTTTTCACACCCCACCCGGCAGGGCGTACACTGGCCACAGCTTTCATCCTCAAAGAACCGCAGCATGTTCAACGCCGCGCCACGGGCGCTGTCCTTGTCGGACAAAACCACCACCGCAGCCGAGCCGATAAAGCTGCCATGCGGTTGCAGCGTATCGAAATCCAGCGGGATATCGTTCATCGAAGCGGGCAGCAGTCCCGAAGACGGCCCGCCCGGCTGATAAGCCTTAAAGCTGTGACCGTCCAGCATCCCGCCGGCCGCCTCGATCACATCCATGATGGTCGATCCGGCGGGCAACAGGTGTACCCCCGGCGCCTTGACCCGGCCCGACACCGAATAGCTGCGCAGCCCCTCGCGGCCATTCTTTTCAACACCGTTCAGCACCTCGGCGCCTTCGCGGCAGACCTTGGCGACCCAATACAGCGTCTCGACGTTGTGCACGAGCGTCGGCTGGTTGAAGACCCCGACCTGCGCCACAAAGGGCGGACGATGGCGCGGCATGCCGCGCTTGCCTTCGATGGATTCGATCATCGCGCTTTCTTCGCCGCAGATATAGGCGCCCGCACCGCGGCGCAGGTCGATATAGCCGGGCTGAACGATGCCCGCCTCTTCCAGCGCGGCGATCTCGCGCCGCAGAATCTCCAGAACGGCGGGGTATTCGTCGCGCATGTAGATAAAGCAGGTGTCCGCTTCGACCGCCCATGCGGCGATCAGCATCCCCTCGAGGAACAGATGCGGCGTGCGTTCAAGATAGAAGCGGTCCTTGAAGGTGCCCGGCTCGCCCTCGTCGCCGTTCACAGCCAGATAGCGCGGGCCGGGATTTGCGCGCACGAAACCCCATTTCTTGCCGGACGGGAAACCCGCGCCGCCAAGACCGCGCAGACCCGAAGCCAGGATCTGATCCTGCACCGCTTCCCAATCGCCGCCCGAGCGCAGCCGCGAAAGCGCCTTGTAGCCGCCTGCCTGCTGGTAGCCGGCAAAGGTCTCGTAGTCCGGGATATGGGCGTGGGTGTCACCCGCTGCAATGGCAGCCTTGACCTTGTCCACCGTGGCATTGTCGATGTGGTTATGCCCGATCTCAAGCACCGGGGCCGTGTCGCAGCGGCCCATGCAGGGCGCCCGCAGTACACGGACCTGCGCCGGGTCCATGCCGTCCTCGAGCGCGGCACGCAACTGTTCGGCGCTCGCCAGCTCGCAGGACAGCGAATCGCAGACGCGGATTGTCAGGGCTGGCGGCGGGGCCTCGCCTTCGCGGACCACGTCGAAATGGGCGTAGAAGCTCGCGACTTCATAGACTTCGGCCTGACTGATGCGCAGTTCTTCGGCCAAGGCGCGCAGATGGGCGGCTGACAGATGGCCATGGGTATCCTGAATGCGGTGCAGATACTCGATCAACAGATCGCGGCGACGCGGTTGATCCCCCAAGAGCACGCGCACCTCGTCCCATGCGCCGTCGTCCAGCTGCCGCCCTTTGGGCGTGTGACGTCCCTTGCCCTTGCCCGATTTCCAGACGCCCTTGCGTTCATCGAGTGCCATATCCGCATGTCTCCCATTCGCTTGCGGTCAATCTAATCGCGGCGCATCCGGTTGGGCAGGCGGAAAACGACTCAAAGCGGGGGTGAAGCGCCCCCAAATGCCCGCGCTTTTGCCCGATGGGTGACGGAAAGTTCCGATAGGGGTATTTGTGAAGGCGGATAAGGGGGCCGGGATGGCGCGGTTTACGGCAGTGACGGGCGGAATGGTGGTGCTGTTGGCGCTGGCCATGGCGTTTGGCGGGCTCTGGGCCGCTTTGGCGCTGCTTTATATCACCGTCTTCACCTATTTCATGGACCGGATCAGCGCAGCGGCGGTCCCGGATCATCCGGGGGCCGAGTTCCCGGCGGGCGACGGGCTGTCCGTTGCTTTGGGTCTGGCGCATTTTCCCTTGCTTTATGGCGGTGTCTGGGCGATTGCCGCCAGTGCCCTGCCCGCCATGGACAAACTATTGATCTTCTTCGCGCTTGCGCTGTTTCTGGGGCAAGTCAGCAATTCCAATGCGCATGAACTGATCCACCGGTCCTCGCGCCTGATGCGGCGGCTGGGGATGGCGGTCTATACCTCGGAACTTTACGGCCAGCACGCATCGGCCCATGTGCGGGTCCACCATGTTCACGCAGCGACAGATCGGGACCCGAACTCGGCCCGCAAGGGCGAGAATTTCTACGCCTTCGCCGCGCGCGCCTGGATGGGCGAGCTGGTCGAAGGGTTCCGCGCCGAATCGCGGTTTCGCAAGGGCAAGGGGCTGCATCCCTATGTCGGTTATGGGCTGGGGGCGCTGATCTCGGGCCTCTTGGCATGGGGCATTGCGGGTGGAGCGGGCATTGCGACATTGCTCGCCCTGTCCACCTATGCGCAGATCCAGCTATTGTTGTCCGATTACGTCCAGCACTACGGGCTGCGCCGCGCCGCAATCGCCCCCGGCAAATGGGAGCCGGTTGGCCCGCAGCACAGCTGGAACAGCCCACATGGCTTTTCCTCGGCCCTGATGTTGAACGCACCGCGCCATTCCGATCACCACGCAAACCCAAGCCGCCCTTATCCCGGCCTTGATCTGGACCGCGACCGCATGCCGATCCTGCCCCATTCGCTGCCAGTGATGGCGGTTCTGGCCCTAGTCCCGCCAGTATGGCGCAAAGTGATGGACAAACGGGCGGCGCCTTGGACCTCACCGGCAGAGGCGCGCTGAAATTAACCGTTTGGTAACTATCTTCTTCACCCTCCGGCGTGGCTCTGGCACCATATGGGCATGAAACAGATGCCCTCTCTGATTGCAGGCCTGATGCTGAGCCTCACCGCCCTGCCCGCCCTTGCCGCTGAGCCACTGACAGCCGGCGAATTTGAAAGTTATGTCGCGGGCAAGACGCTTTATTTCGGCCTCTCCGGCCAAGCCTATGGCGCCGAAGAATACCTGCCGGATCGGCAGGTGCGCTGGTCTTTTCTTGATGGCAAGTGCAAAGAAGGTCGCTGGTACGAAGACGCGGGCGAGATTTGTTTCGTCTACGAAGACAATCCGGAACCGCAGTGCTGGTCGTTCTTCCGCGAAGGTTCAGGGCTGCGCGCGGTCTTTGAAAACGACCCCTCCAGCACCGTGTTGTATGAGGCCAATCAGAACGATGAACCGATGATGTGCCTTGGCCCGGATGTCGGCGTGTAGCCGCGCTCAGAGCGCAGAAAACCCCTGCCGCAGATAATCCGCCATGGGCTGCACAAGCCCGCCCTTGCCGTTGCCAGCATAAAGGTTGATGTTCTGCATCCCCAGTTCCGGCAACTGGTTGCCCGCGTCAATGTGCACCAGTTGCGATGCCGCATGCCCTTCGAGCGAAGCCGTGACTGCCAGATCGGCGCTGACCGAGGCTTCGATCGTGCGGTCGTTTTCCGAACTCACCGCCATTTCCCACGCAATGCCCGAAGCATCCAGCGCCGCAATCGCCTTGCTGCTGAAAGCGCAATAGCTGCAAAACGCCAGACGCAGCGGCCGCTGTTTCCAGGCATGTCCTTCCGGCGCGCCAACCCAGCGCAGCGGCACTTTGGCCAAAGTTTCGCCGCCCTGATCCAACCCGGGCTCGGTGGTGAGGATCACATCGACCTCGCCCTTGTCGAACTGCGACTTGAGCCGCTTGGTCGATGAGCTGATCAACTCCACCCGTACCCTTGGATGGCTGCGCCCCATGCGTTTCAACACCTCGGGAATCACCGGATAGACGATGTCATCCGGCACCCCAAGCGCGATTTCGCCTTCCCAGCTTTGATCTGTGAGGCGGCTGTAAATCTCATCGTTGAGATCAACCATCTTCTGCGCATAGGTCAAAAGCTGCGCGCCCGCAGGCGTCAGGGATACGCCCCGCCCGGATCGGTCTAACAGTTGCAGCTCCAACAGCTCTTCGAGCCGCTTCAACTGCATCGACACAGCAGATTGCGTCAGGTTCAAGAACCCCGCAGCGCGGGTCACACCGCCCGATTGCGCCACCGCCACAAAGGACCGCAGCGTGGTGATGTCCAGATTGCGCATTCATCAAACTCCGTGATGCCATCACTCAAAAACATTCGTTTCACAAATGTATCCCGCAAAAGCATACTCATCAATATTCAACATGTCCAAACAAGAAAACATCACATACCGTGAAGGATAGCATCATGATCCGTGTTTCCCACCTTGCCCTGCCCCGCCTGCCCCGCTCGCCATTGCCGCTGCTTCGCCAGTGGCGGGCCCTTGCCCGTCAACGGCGCATCCTTGCAGGTCTGGACGAATCGGCCCTGCGCGATGTCGGGCTCAGCCGCCATGAGGCCCGCACCGAGGCCGAACGCCCATTTTGGGACGCTCCTGACAATTGGCGCATTTGAGACGCATCATTTCTTGGAAATCGCCCCGGAAATCCTTGAAAAGCGGCCACCCTTCCCCAATATTCCTATCACAACCCTCTGCGCGCACGCGCGTGAGGGGCATGGAGTTCAAAACGGAGGCTTAAATGGCTGAATATGACACGATCCGGGCGGCTGGCGTCTCTGGTGCCCGCGCCGCCCAGATTGATGAGGGGCTGCGCGCCCATATGAACAAGGTCTACGCGACGATGTCGGTCGGCACCTTGCTGACCTTCCTTGTCGCATGGGCCGTTGGCTCGAATGCGAACCTGTTGAGCGTGTTCCGCGATCCGGTGACCCTGCAACCCAACATTCTGGGCTGGATCGTGATGTTCGCGCCGCTGGGGATGATCTTCCTGTTTAGCGGATTGCTGAACCGCATCTCCGCCGCTGGCGCGCAACTGTTCTTCTATGGGTTTGCTTCCGTGATGGGCCTGTCGATGGCCTGGATCTTCGTGGCCTTCACCGGCATGTCGATCGCGCAGGTCTTCCTCGTGACCTCGATCGCCTTCGCGGGGCTGTCCCTTTGGGGCTACACCACAAAGAAAGACATCTCGGGTTGGGGTTCGTTCCTGATCATGGGCGTCATCGGCCTGGTCGTAGCGTCGCTGATCAACATCTGGCTGCAATCGCCGGCGATCTACTTTGCCGTGTCGATCCTTGGTGTGCTGATCTTTGCGGGGCTGACCGCTTATGACACCCAGAAGATCAAGAACACCTACATCCAGCACGCCGCCCATGCCGATCAGGAATGGCTGGGCAAGGCCGCGATCATGGGCGCGCTTGAGCTGTACCTCGACTTCATCAACATGTTCATGTTCTTGCTGCAACTGCTTGGCAACCGCGAATAACAGCGTCAGATCATGACAAGGTCAGGGCCGGTCGATTGACCGGCCCTTTTTCGTTGGCAGCCTCTGTCAACCGGTCGCGCCGAAACCCATCTCAACGTTGACGCGCTCTCGGCGCCCTCAGGTTCAGGCCCTGAGACATCAATGATTGGCCAACAGAAAAAAGGCCGTCGCAGGTTGCCCTGCGCGGCCCAATTTCAAATCCCCCGAAAGGGACAAGGCAAGATTACTTGATCTTGCCTTCCTTGTACTCCACGTGCTTGCGCGCAACGGGGTCGTACTTACGCACCGACATTTTCTCAGTCATGGTGCGAGCGTTTTTCTTGGTCACATAGAAGTGCCCGGTGCCTGCGGTCGAGTTCAGGCGGATCTTGATTGTGGTCGGCTTCGCCATGGGTCGTCTCCTGCAACAGGGCTCCGGCCCCGTGAAATTCCGTCGAGCCTGCCTTTTACCGTTCCCGCCCCCCGAGTCAACGGGGTTTGGACAAAAATCATGCGCGGAAGGCCTGTAAGCCGGATTCTGTTCCGGGCCGGGTTTCCCCGGCCCATCGACGACCATTCCTCTAGACGCACAGTTGCCTGCGCGCTCAAGCTGCCAACCCGGACTTCTCGGGCTGAAGCGGCCCTGCACCGATATCCCGCGAGGGATCAGACGTGCGCGAAGTCCCTATTTGGCATTGCTCCCGGTGGGGCTTGCCATGCGAGGTCTGTTGCCAGACCCCCGGTGGGCTCTTACCCCACCGTTTCATCCTGACCCGTACGCAGACCCCCTTGGCGAACCTCGGGTACGACGGGCGGTTTGTTTTCTGTGGCGCTATCCGTCAGGTTGCCCTGCCCGGGCGTTACCCGGCACCGATGCTCCAGCGAGTCCGGACTTTCCTCTCCCCCTTGCGAGGCAGCGGCCGTCCAGCCTTCCGCGCAAGGCCCAGTTAGAAAGCACGGCCGCCCGGGTCAATCCCTTGCGGTTTCTTTTTGCAAATACTCAAACCCTCGACTTGCCTGCCGCTGCTCAGACAGAGATACCGCCGACACAGGCGCCAACCCCGAGGACGCCGCCGCAGGCAAAGGACGAGACATCCAGCGCGCGCCGCAAGGCGCGCCCAATCAAGGAACAGCTAGCGCAGAACAAGCGGCGCAGACAGCCAGCCACGCAGCGCGTCCGCCACCTCTTCGGGCTGCTCCAGCGCCGGAAGATGCCCTGCCTCTTCAATGACGTGTAAATTCGCCCCGGGTATCAATTCCGCCATAAAGGTGTGGCGTTTGACCTCGAACAACCTGTCCAGCGCGCCGCACATGATCAGAGTGGGCACAGAAATCCGGCGCAGCGTCCCCTGCTGGTCCCGTCGCCGCTGCAAGGCGCGAATCTGGTGCAGATAGGTCTCGAGTCCGAGAACTGCGGCCATATCCTCTACCAAGGCCAGAATATCTGCCCGATATGGCCCTGCGGCCAGCGCCGAGGCAGGCAGTTCCTCTTTCAAGACCTCGGCCAGCTTGCCTGTCTTGGCCCGGATGATGCGCGGATCACGTTCCGCCGCCTGTTGCGGCGTCTCGGCCAATGGCGTGGTGTCCATCAAGGCGAGCCGCGACACCCGGTCCGGAGCGCGGCGCAGGATCTCCATCGCGACCATACCGCCAAGACCATGGCCGACCAACGCGCAGCGTTTGGGCAACAGGTCCAGCATCCCCGAGGCAATCTCTTCGATCCGCTCGCCACGCGTCGGCGGTACGCACATCACGCCAAAGTCCCGTGACAGGTCAGCGATTTGCGGCCCAAAGGCCCGCGCATCCGCCATCAACCCGGGGATGAAAACGACTACTTCACGCATGATGACCCGATCAGCCCCTGTTTGTCTGCCCGCGCCCTGAGGCACCACAGACAACAAAATCCTGTAGTCCCGGCACCCTAGCAGAGCCAGCAGCGGACGAAAGATGCAAACGAAAAACCGGCACGAATTCGCGCCGGTCCCTTGCTGGCTTTGACTCGCAGGACTGGCATCGCCTCAGTTCACCTTCATCCGATCCCAGAATATCCCGAGATGCTTGGCGACGATCTCGTTATAGCGGTCGCTTGCCTTGAGCGCCGCCAGCCCGGCGTTGAAGCGATACAGGAAGGTTGTTCCACGCCAATGCTTTTTCGAGATGATCACATGCAACCCTTCCGACGACAGTGGCTTTTGCAGCGGCACGACCGCGCCTCGCAGGCCCATCGCGTCGATGGTCTCGGCGCCGAGGAACACATTGACCGTCACCGCGTCCACCTTGCCCGCCCGCAACTGCTCGAAACAGGCCTGCGGCGTGTCGGCCTGCACCAAGGTGATCAGCCCCTTGCGGATCCATTCGCGACCTGCGCGGTCCAGATCATGGGTGAAATATCCCTTGGGGCGGCACAGCGTCTTGCCAAGCACATCGGCATCGCTGTTGTAGTCGAACCCCGCCTCCTTGTTGACGAACAGCAGCACCAACACTTCGACCAGCGGGTCCGAGAAGTGGAAATTCGCGCAGCGGTCGTTGTCCGGCGTGGCGTCACAATCGGGCTTGTACCACGGAAATCCCATATCGAACTGCTTTTGATCCAGCATCGGGAACAAATGTTTGGACCAGTCATCCTCCCATGTGATGGAATAACTTACCGGATCCGGCGTCGCCTCAAGCGCGGCGTTGACCAATTCGGTCACCATGCCCTGCCCTTGCCAGTCACGGTCAGAAAAGGGCGCAAAGTTCGATCCGGTCAGCAATTTCAACTCGGCGTTATCGTCTTGCCGCAGCGGAGTTGCGTCGGCCTGGGCGCTTACGGTCTCGCAGGGGATGATCAGCATATCCCCCGGTTTGACCTGAAACACAGAAGCCGTCAGCGCCACTTCGTTGGCATAATAGATCAGCGTCCACTTTTCCGGATCGCCATAAACCGCCTCGGCGATGGTAAAGATCGTCTCGCCGGACTGCACCCGGTGCGCGGACGGGACGCAGCCTGTTTGCGCCTGCGCACCAGCCCCAAGCGTCCCCAGAACGGCCCCGGCAAGGGCCGCCGTCAGTGTCCTCCAGAGTGTCATCGCTTACAGCCCCGCCCAGATGCTGGACATATGGGTGTCAATCACCTTGAGATACTCGCCGCTGTCACGCATCTCGGCAAGACCGCCGTTGAAGGCCGCGATCAGCTCTTCGGCGCGCGGGTTGGATTTATGCGCCACCACGTGCAGCCCTTCGATGGCCAGCGGGCGGCGCAGCATCAGCTCGACCCGATCCGCCAGTCCCATATCCTTCAGGACCACCCGGCCAGTGAATTCGTTCATCGCCACCGCATCGGCGCTGCCCTTCACCAGCCTGTCAAAGCACGCCTCGGCCGACACCGGTTGCTGCAGGCGCGCGCCGACCTTGGTCAGATAGTTGGCACCGCCTTGCCGACTGCCCGCGTCGTAGCCCAGCGGGCTGCATACGCGCATCCCGGCCAGATCCGCCTCGGCGTTGAAAGTGACGGGGCGGTCTTTCGCGGTGAACAGCACCACCAGCATCTCGAACATCGGTTCGGAATAGACGTAATCGGTGCAGATCGCGGCGGTGTCACCGTCTTCGCAGCGCGGCTTTTTCCAAGGAAAGGCCAGATCAACCATGCCCTCGGACAGCATCGGGTCCAGATGCACCGAGCGGTCGTTCACCCAGTAGAACTTGTGCTGACCGGTGCTGTCATCGGCGATAAAGGCGCGGTTGACCAGATCGGTGATCATCCCGGAACTCATCTGAAGGCGGTTGGTGAAGGGACGGAAATCGTCGCCCGCCAGCAGCCGCACATCCACCCCTCGCGCGCTTTCCTGCGCGGCGCGCTGGCGCTCGGCCAGTTGCGCTTGGGCGGAAACCGTCCGCGCGGCGATCTTGGGCGCGGCAAAGCTGTCGACGACAGTGCCCCCCTTCAGGCCCGTCGGCAGCCCGTCGATACAGGGCATCCGGTAAGTCTGCCCCACGCGGATACTGTCCGGGCTGGGGATCTTGTCGATGTTATTGCGATAGATGGCCGACCACTGGCCGACGTTCTTGTAAAGTTTGTCGGCGATCACCGATAGACTGTCACCGCGCTGGACAGTGTAAAGACCACCGCAGGTTTCTTGAGCTGCCAGTGACACGGTCGTCGCCATCACCATCGCGGTTGCAAACATGCAAACACGTTTCAACATAATCCCATCCCCCAGATTTTATTCCGCAAAAACTGGCGCATGTAGTTGGTGTTCGTCAACCGTTACACAAGCAGTAGTGGCATCATCTCCCCCTATGCGAAGTGTTAACGATATATTAATGGCAGATTAGCCGCAGTTTTTCCGCGCCAACAGCAAGCTGTGCCCACGGCTTTCGGCGTCGTTGGGGGCAAATGCCTCGGTCTCGCAGCCCGCATTCACAAGAATCGATGTGTAATCCGCGCTAGAGAGCGAGGCGTGATAGACCTGCGACGCGCCGACCCGCCCCACCGCTTCACCAGCCTCGGGACCGACGGTCAACAGCAGCCTGCCGCCGGGCGCCAAATGGCCTGCAATGCGCGGCAAGGCCTCGCGTTGCTCGACCTCGGTCAAGTGAAAGAACGATCCCCAGCCGATGATCGCCGCGAAACGCTGGCCAAGGTCCAGAACCCGCATATCCGCCCAGACGGCGCGGGCTTGTGGCAGACGTTTGGCAAAGATTTCCAGCATGGCCGGCGAAAAATCCGCGCCGGTTACGTCCAGCCCCTGATCAACCAGATAGCGCCCAATCGGCTCACCCGCGCCGCAGCCAAGATCCAACACCGCGCCCCCCTTGGGCACGTCGGCCAAACAACGATCGAGCCAGCTGCGCTCGAACAGATCGCGGCTGCGGCTTTGGTCAAAAGCCTCGGCCTCGCGCTCATAAATCGCGCGGGTCTGCTCTGAAAGTTCGGTCATCCCTTCTGCGCGAGGATCTGCATCCAGATCGCCAGAGCATCATAAAGCGTCCATTCCCGGCGCAGCCCTTGCGGTCCGAATTCCGCATGGCTCATCCCCATGACATGAACAACTGCCCCCGAAGGCGCGCCAAACAGACCCCAGCCATCATGGGTGCCTTCCAAAGACCATCGGATCGCGGCCCGGGGCGGCATCAAGGCGTCGGCCACACCGATACAGTGATGCACCGTGAAGCGGGCCGAGGGGAAAGCCGCGCGCAGCGCCATCCAGAAAGTCGCGGCCTCGTCCGGGCCGTGCAGCGTACGCCCGCCCGGATAGTCAAGCTGGCAGGCCGGGTCGTACTGTTCGGGAATGGAATGCAAGGCCCCGTCCATGACCCCTGCCAGCAATTCGGCAAAGGCAATGCCCCATTGGTTTTCATTCCCGAGGCCGGTGTACGGCCCCTGACTGTCAACCGAGGGGCGAAATGGCGCGGTTTCAAGATCGGCCACGGCCAGCATCTTGCCGGCCTGTGCTTCCGGGTCCAACTCAAGATGCGCGCAGATCGCGCCGGTGTCGCGCAGACACCAGATATCACTGATCCGGTTGCCTTTTGCATAGGTCTCGGACATTTCGCGATAGCGCAGGACCCGGCCCGTTGGCGCGCCATAAGGCCCCGCCCCTTGGTGACGCCCGCGCAACAACAGCCGCTGCGCGCCCAGCAGTCCCAGTTCGTCACTGCCCGAGTAAAGGACATCCTCGGCCAGTGCCTCTTGGTCCGGGCATGCCAGCAATTGGCCATGCAGATCGGCCAGAACCGCCGGACGACCAAAACCGATGCCTTGCGCGTCGCGCCGGATCACTTGCGAATGGAAAGTAGACTGAAGCGTGCCATCCAGGCTGCGCTCCTTGCGCAAAAGCTGCGCGGTTTGATTCAAGAACGCCGGGAAGTCGGCATCATGATCTGCGGACTTTGCGATCTGGGGAAGAGCGGGTTCATGCTTCATCGTCCGCTGTTTCCGGACAGGACGATGACAAGAAGATCAAGCATAAGGTGCACTCCGGGGTGTCGGCACAATCAATAGGGTATGGGTCCGAATGCCCGCTGTCCAGTCGCGCGCTGGTCGGCTGATATCAAACCCGCCCTTCGCGAATTAACCTTACGATGGTTGTGAAAACGTTAATGCGAAAGCCTGCTTCGGTCAGATCGCCGGGGCGGGCCTGTCGCAACACGGTCCATCCGCCGGGGGTCCAGTGGCGTTTGAGCAGGTCGATCCCCGCCAGCCCGCCCTTGTTCAGGATCGTGCGCTGCAGATCGGCGCGCAACCGTTCGGGCAGACCTGTCAGAAATTGCCGCGCCTCGGCTTCTTCCTGTGCCACCCAGATCTCGGACAGGCATTGACCCTTGGCATCCCAGAGGATCGCCTGTTGCATGTAAGGTGTGATCTTTTCCGCCCAGATCACGCGGCTGCCATCGGCGACAAGATAGCCCGCCCGCAACAGCGCCGCGCCGATCCGGGCATGGATCTCGGGCAGATCAAAGCCCGCGCGGGTGTCTGGCAAAGTCGTGGCATGGCCAGCCGCATGGTCAACAAAGGCCTGAAGCGTCTGATCGAACTGCGAACGGCACAGGGCGGCGGCTTCCAGATGGGCGCGAACCTGCGACGCGGGCATCACCTGCGCCCACAGGGTTGGATGATCCGCCGGGGCGTAGATCCCCAAGGCGCCCAAAGCCGCGCAGCCGTTTTCAAATACCGAAGTGCCTGCCGTGTACAGCAGCCCCTCGGCATTGCGCTCCATTTCTTGCGGTAGCGCGCCCGCTAGGTACACCGCCGCTTCAAGGGCCACCCGCCGCTCGGGAAGTGTGACGGGATTGCCTTGCGCTTTAGGTCCTCTTTGCCCTTCGGACACCTGCCCCTCCGGTCGCCTTGTTCAGGCAGAACATGGCCCTCTTGCGACCGTCCCGCAACCGCTGCGGGCGCTTTATGGTAAATCAAGCCCCCGGAACGCCGGGAAATCCGCATAGCGCTGCGCCCGCTGATCCAGAGTCTCATCCGGTGTCGCCCCCGGCTTCAAAAGGCAGCCCTTGGGGGCCATATAGCTGTCGATGCGGCGCAAAGGCTTGGGCCGCCAGGCGATGTTGAAGGCGCAGAGCTTGGGAAAGAACCAGATTTCGGAATAGGGCAGATGGTCGTGCATCCACCACGCCAGATCGCGCCAGTCACGCCCCTGCGCATAGCGGTCGGCAAACCACGGGATCACCACCGAAGCGCCCGCGACGGGGACATCAGGGAAATCCCAGATATGGCATTCCAAGGGATAGTCGTTGCGCGCACAGTTCAGGCCGTTCTCATTGCCAAAGGCGTTCAGCGAAGGCGCGCGATAGCCCGAGCGCACAAAGATCCGGCCAAAGGTTTCCTCAAGCGGGTCAAGCAGCGTCTCGCACAGCGCCTTGCCCCGCGCGATCGCCAGATCCGGGTTGTCGGGGATGTTCTGGATCTGGTGCAGATTGCCGATTTCAGAATGCAGAAATTCGCGCATCCAGAAATGCCGAGACAGGCGCACCCGGCCCAGCGTTTCCAGCCCCCGCATGCTGCGCGGTGGTCTCAATGACAGGCCCTAACCATAACCGTTCCAGCGAAAGGCGCCCTCGGGCCCAAGCGGCGAAAAGGGGTTGTGGGCGAATTCCCAGACGTGCCCCTCGGGATCGGCGACATAGGCGATATAGCCGCCCCAGAACACCTCATGCGGGGCGCGCAGCACCTTGGCTCCGGCGCTTTCGGCGCGTGCGGTCAGGGCATCCACATCCTCGCGCTCCGGCAGATTATGCGCCAGCGTCATCGCACCGTTGCCCAGCTCGTCCACGCGCACCCCCATGTCGCGCGCCAGCATTTCGATCGGGTAAAGGCCCAGCGTCTGGCCGATCAGGTCAAAGGCCACGATCCCGTCCTGCGCCTCGACCCGGTGCCAGCCCAGCGCCTCGTAAAACCCAGCGGCCTCTTCAAGATCCCGCACACCCAGCGTTATCAGACTGATCCGTTGTTCCAACGCTCTCTCCTTGTTCAAACCCGTTTGCTGCGATGCCAATGGATCGCTGTCATCGCAGCACTTCGGCAATGGCTTGTTCGATCAGCGCCAGACATTCATCTGAGGAAAAGCGGTGATCGGCCCCTTTCACCAAGGTCAATCTGACGTCATCGCCTTCGATGTGATCCAGCAAGGCCAGCGCGGTTTCCCGCGTGACGGCCTCATCCTTGGTGCCCTGCAAAAGCCTTACCGGCCAGTTCATCGTCAAAGGCTGACGCAGCACCAGATGAGCGCGCCCGTCTTCGATCAACTTGCGCGTCACAATGTAAGGGTCCTCATAGGCCGAGGGCAGCTCGACCCCGCCTTCCTCCATGACGGTGCGGCGCTGCGCCTCGTCGAAGCCCGCCCAAAAGCCATCTTCGGTGAAATCCGGCGCGGCGGCGATCCCGACATAGCCGACCACCTCGGGCAAACGTCGCGCCAAAATGCAGCCGATCCAACCGCCCATGGAACTGCCCACCAGCACCACCGGACCCGGCGCCACGGCGCGGATCACCGCCTCGGCGTCGGCTGCCCAATCACCGATGCAGCCTTCTTCGAACACGCCCCCCGAAACCCCGTGCCCGGAATAATCCAACCGCAGAAAAGGCCGCTTTTGCGCCTTGGCCCAAGCCTCCAGATGCACCGCCTTGGTGCCCTCCATGTCCGAGCGGTAGCCCGACAGGAACACCACGCAAGGCCCCTCGCCCGGCGTATAGGCATAGCCCAAAAGCGTGCCGCCCGGGCCATCCATAAATGCAATTTCAGCCATCCAAGCCTCCTTCTTTGCGGCTCAGCATAATCCCCTTGGCAGAAACCCCAAGCCCCTCCCGCTATCCGTCGATGCTCTGCGCCAGCACGCGGGAAATTACCGTCAGGGTTTCACCGCTCTCTTCAGCCCAGGCGTTAAAGGCCGCCTGCACCGCGGCCCGTCCGGCCTTGGACGTTGGTGCCTTGTCGATCACGCCTTCGGCCTCCAGCCGAGCGACAACGCTGGGCGACAGGATATAGCCCTCTTTGCCCATCACCCGCAGCATATAGGCCCCGGTCGCACCGCCCAGCCGCGCCCCTTCCTTCTGCAGCCACTCCAGTAGCCCGCCGAAATCCGAGGCTGGCCACTCCCCGACACGGCGCCCGAACGAGCCATATTCCTCGGACACTTCGCGGATGAAGGCAGCATTCTGCTGGATCGCCCGCACCTTGGGCGGGCTGCGCACGATGCGCGGGTCGTCCAGCAATTCGTCGTACCATTCCTCGGACATCATCGAACACCGACCCACGTCAAAACCGTAGAACGCCTCTTCCATGTCGGGCCATTTGTTCTCGACCACCTGCCAGCTGATCCCGGCCTGCATGATGCCCCGCGCCATTTGCGACAACCAGCGATCGTCAGGAATCTGTGCCAGCGCATCCGCGCTTTTCGACGCTTCGATACCGTCCAGCACGGCGCTTCGTCCGCCTTTGCGATCTGCCGCGATGTCCAGAATGTCTTCAAAGCTGCGCATTGGTCCCTCCTGCGTTTTCGCGCGCAGCTTGGCACAGCCGGAACGAGCCGCCTAGAACAACCTCAGGCCTTTTCATCCCGCAAGCGCAACGCCAGCAGACCGCCGGCCAGCGACAAGACGGCAAAGCCGCCCAGTGCCACCACGGGCCCGGCCAGCGCCAGCACGCCGCCCAAGGCCCCGACCGCCAGCAAAAGCACCCCGATCGCCGTATTGGCCAGCGCCGCATAAGATGACCGCTGATCCTCGGGCGCCATGTCCACCAGATAGACCGAGCGTCCCCGCCGCACCCCCTGATAGGCCAGCATGAACCCGAACAGGATCACCGGGACGACGTAACCGCTCGTTGCCCAACCAAGGGTTTCGGCCAGCACCGCCAGCGCCGCAAATGCCGCGCCGCACATCCCGGAAATCGCCAGCACCAGCCGCGCCGAGCGATCTGCCAGCCGTCCCCAGATGTAGGAACTGGCAAAGCTCGCGCCGCTTGAGGCGAGCAGCAAGGCCCCGAGGCCCTGCAAAGCGCCCTGCCCGCCGCCGAGCATGACAAAATACGGCGGTGCCAGCGCCGTCACGGTCAACAAGCCACGCACTGCAATGAACAGGCGGAAATCCCTGTCCTCGCGCAGCGGCGACAGGTCAAGCTTGCTGGCAGCCGCGCGTTCGGACGGCTCTTCTTCGAGGGTCGAAAACAGTAAGCTGCCCGCCAGCCACAGCACCGCCGCCAGTCCAATCGCCACGATCACCGGCGCTTGTTCCCGCAACAGCCCCGACATCAGCAACAAGGCAAACCCCACCACTGCCAGCGAAGCCACGGCGCTGGCGGTCCCGGTCACGGCACCCCGCCGCCGCTTGGCGATGCTCTTGCCCAGAATATCCTTATAGCTGACCGAACAGGCTGCCCGGCTCAGCGCCAGCACCGCGAGAGCCGCGCAGATCGCAAGGCCCGCATAAAGGCCGGACAGGCTCAGCGCCGCCACGGCAATTGCCGCCGCCGCGATTCCCTGCCCGGCCGAACCCAGAACCCAAGCCCATTTGCGCTGCTCCATGCTCTGAACCCAGCCCGCCAGCGCGATCTGCGGCAACAGCGCGCCCGCCTCGCGGATCGGCACGAACAGGCCCGTCACTGCGGCCGGAGCGCCCAGCGCGTTGCCCAGCCAGCTGAGCACCAGCTTGGGGTCGATCAGCCCATCGGCCACCTTGGTCAGCGACAGCGAAAGAACGTGCCGCAGCCCATTGCGCGCTTCTGTGGCGGGAACGTCGTCATCGGCTCCGGTGACTTTGGCGTAAGCCTTTTCGACAGCCTCGTTCATCTCGTCTTTTCCCTTTCGCCCAAAGGCCCGTACCCAACTGGTGCAGGCCCATGCTTCTGCATCTGGCGATGACTTGACAGCCGTCCTTCGCGCGGCCAAAAGGCGGCCATCACATATTACCCGCAACCGGGCGTTCCGTGGGCGCCAAACCGACGAGGAGCTAGGCCATGAGCCAGATTTCCCTGACATTTCCAGATGGTGCAAGCCGCAACTTCGACAAGGGCATCACCCCCGCCAAAGTCGCGTCTGAGATCTCCAAGTCCTTGGGCAAAAAGGCGATTTCCGCAATGGTTGATGGCCAGCATTGGGATTTGCAATGGCCGCTTCAGTCCGATGCGCAGATCGCCATCAACACCATGGCCGACGATGCCGCAGCGCTGGAACTGGTGCGCCACGATCTGGCTCACATCATGGCCCGCGCCGTGCAGGAGATCTGGCCCGATGTGCGCGTCACCATCGGCCCGGTGATCGAAAACGGCTGGTACTACGATTTTGACCGCGCCGAGCCGTTCACTCCGGAAGACCTTGGCCTGATTGAGAAAAAGATGCGCGAGATCATCAACAAACGTGATCCCGTGACCACCGAAGTCTGGGAACGCGACCGCGCGATCAAGTATTACGAGGCCAATAACGAACCCTACAAGGTCGAGCTGATCGAGGCCATTCCCGGCAATGAACCGATCCGCATGTATTGGCACGGCCACTGGCAGGATCTGTGCCGCGGCCCGCACCTTCAGCACACCGGGCAAGTTCCGGGCGACAGCTTCAAACTGATGAGCGTGGCCGGGGCCTATTGGCGCGGCGACAGCAACCGCCAGATGTTGCAGCGCATCTACGGCGTGGCCTTCAAGAACAAGGAAGACCTGCGCAAGCATCTGAACATGCTCGAAGAGGCTGCCAAGCGCGACCACCGCAAGCTGGGCCGCGAGATGGACCTGTTCCACATGCAGGAAGAGGCCCCCGGCCAAATCTTCTGGCATCCGAACGGCTGGACCATCTACACGCAGCTTCAGGACTACATGCGACGCCAGCAACGCAAGGGCGGCTATGTGGAGGTGAACACTCCGCAGGTCGTGGACCGGCGTTTGTGGGAGAAATCCGGGCACTGGGAGAAATATCAGGAGAACATGTTCATCGTCGAAGTGGACGAGGAACACGCCCGCGAAAAGGCGATCAACGCGCTGAAACCGATGAACTGCCCCTGCCACGTAGAGATCTTCAAGGTCGGGCTGAAAAGCTACCGTGATCTGCCACTGCGCATGGCCGAGTTCGGCTCTTGTGCGCGGTATGAACCCTCGGGCGCCTTGCACGGCATCATGCGGGTGCGCGGCTTTACTCAGGACGACGCGCATATCTTTGCCGAAGAAAGCCAGATCGGCGCAGAATGCAAACGCTTCATCGAGTTTCTGTCCGAGATTTACCGCGATCTCGGGTTCGCTGAATTCCGCGTGCTGTTCTCTGACCGGCCCGAGACCCGCGCCGGATCGGACGAGGTCTGGGACAAGGCGGAAAGCGCCCTGCTCGAGGCAACCCGCGCGGCGGGCGTCGAGCCGGAAATGAACCCGGGCGAAGGGGCCTTCTATGGTCCCAAGCTTGAGTTCAGCCTGACCGACGCCATTGGCCGGGTCTGGCAGTGCGGCACCTTCCAGGTGGACTTTGTGCTGCCCGAGCGTCTGGACGCGACCTATATCGGCGCGGACGGGGCCAAGCATCGCCCGGTGATGTTGCACCGCGCGACCTTGGGCAGCTTTGAGCGTTTCATCGGCATCCTGATCGAAGAACACGCAGGGAAGCTGCCGTTCTGGCTGGCGCCGCGTCAGGTAGTTGTCGCCTCGATCGTGTCGGAAGCGGATGACTATGTGCACGAGGTCGTGGCCGCGCTGCAAAAGGCGGGCGTGCGGGCCGAGGCGGACATTCGCAACGAAAAGATCAACTACAAGGTCCGTGAACATTCGCTGGGCAAGGTCCCGGTGATCCTTGCCATCGGCCACCGCGAAGTCGAGGAACGCACCGTCACCGTGCGCCGCCTTGGCGAAAAGCAAACCTCTGTTACATCGCTGACGGAAATCGTGAGCACGCTGTCCAAAGACGCAACGCCGCCCGATCTTCTGTAACATTCCAGCGCTGGAAGCATCGATCAAGGCCCCGAAATGTTTCGGGGCCTTTTTCTTTGTGATTGATATCATTGATTTTCTGCGGGCGCAAAGTGTCACGCTGCTCTGCCGCGACCTGACAGGCGCGTGATGCACGGGGGCGTGAATAGCGCAAACCGCCCAGTCAGGTCAGCCTAGAGAGGCCTCAGGCACAGTGTCTTGAGGCCCCGAATTTCAAATCTCTCAACTGAAAGGAAGTCACATGTCCAAGACCCTCAAAACTGCCGCCCTCGTAGGTGTCGTTGCCGCCTCTTTCGCAGCCCATGGCGTTCAGGCGCAGGAAAAAGAGAAATGCTTTGGCGTGGCATTGGCAGGCCAGAATGACTGCGCAGCCGGGGCAGGCACCACCTGCGCCGGAACATCGAAAGTCGATTACCAGGGCAATTCCTGGTCGCTCGTCGATGCCGGCACCTGCACCGAGATCGAACTGCCGGCAATGGCCGATGGCAGTGCCCGTATGGGCAGCCTCGAAGCGTTGGATCGCGACCTGCCGATGGACGGCTGAGCTTTTCGCGGGGCGGGGGAACACCTCCGCCCCACCGTTTTTCCGCACCACGAGGCTGCCATGTTCGACCAGACCCAAAGCCTGCCGCCCCGGCCCGGTGTCGGCTACAAGCCCCAGCATTACGCGCAGATCCTGGCCGAGGCAGCGCCGGTTGGCTGGCTTGAAATCCATGCCGAAAACTACATGGGAGATGGCGGTCGCCCGTTGGCGCAATTGCGCGCCCTGTCTGAACAATTTCCGATTTCCGTGCATGGAGTCGGCCTGTCGATCGGCGGCGATGCCCGCCTTGATCCGAACCATCTTGCACGGCTGAAACATCTTGTCGGCTGGCTGAACCCTGCCAGCTTTTCCGAACATCTGGCGTGGTCGACACACGACAGCCATTTCTACAACGATCTTTTGCCCCTGCCCTATACCGATGCCACGCTCGCCCGCGTTTGTGCGCATATCGATGAGGTGCAGGAAACGCTGGGACGCCAGATGCTTCTGGAAAACCCTTCGTCTTATCTGGCCTTCGCAGAAAGCACCTGGGAAGAGCCCGCCTTTCTGCGCGAAATTGCCCGGAGGACCGGATGCGGCCTGCTGTTGGACGTGAACAATGTCTTTGTCTCGGCGGTCAACCTTGGGTTTTCGCCGCAGGGCTATATCGAGGCCTTTGATCTTGAGACAGTCGGAGAACTCCATCTTGGCGGTCATGATGAAGACGAGGACGAGCACGGCGCGCCGCTGCTGATCGACAGCCACGGGCGCGAGGTGGCGGATCCGGTCTGGGCTTTGCTGGAGTACACTCTGGCTCGGTCGGGAGCGAAGCCTGTGCTGATCGAATGGGACAATGACGTGCCAGATTGGCCGGTGCTACGCGATGAAGCGCGGCGCGCCGAAGCGGTTTTGTCCAAGGTTCTGGCATGACGGTTACCAATGCGCAGAAAGGGGGCTCTGCCCCCGTCGCCAAGGCGACTCCCCCGGGATATTTTTGGACCCGTGAAGGGGCTGAGGTCGCGTTGGACATCAGCGCTGTGGAGGCGGCATTCCGGCAGGGCCTGCTTGAGGCCGGAGGGCCCGTGCCGGATGGGCTGACCGACGGCGAAGGCCGCGCCGCCGGGCGCCGGTTTGCCGTCTATCGCAACAACGTCGCGGTATCGCTTCGCGAGGCCTTGGAAAGCGGTTTTCCGGCGGTACGACGATTGATCGGAGCAGAAAATTTCGCGCATCTGTCCGGGCTTTATTTGCGGCAAGCGCCGCCGAGCTCGCCCCTGATGATGCATTACGGCGCCGATTTTCCCGAGTTTTTAACAAATTTGGATGCCTTGAAAACAACCGGCTATCTGCCGGATGTGGCGCGCTTGGAACTGGCCCTGCGGCGCAGCTATCACGCGGCAGATGTGCCGCTGTTTGACGCAGCGCGCTTGCAGGGGCTTGAGGATGACGCGCTGATGGCGGCGCGGCTGGTGCTTGCGCCCTCGGTGCAGGTGGTCCGGTCAATATGGCCGGTTCTGTCGGTCTACCGCTACACCATGAGCAAAGGCAGCCCGAAGCCCGAGGCCCGCGCCGAGGATGTGCTGATTGCCCGCCCCGAGTTTGACCCCGTCCCGCATGCCCTGCCCCCGGAATGCGTGGATTTTGTCGCCGCCCTGCAGGATGGTCAGCGCTTTGGCTCGGCTTTGGAGGCTGTCAGCGAAGACTTTGATCTGGGCGCCACACTTGGGCTTTTGCTGCAAGCCGGGGCACTGAGCGACATTGAGTTTGATGGATAGGACCGCTGCCATGGATATGCTGATCACCCTTCACAGCCGCGTTTTCGGCTTTATCGAGCGCTGGGGCGACGCGTTGTTGCCGATTTTGGCGCGTTTTGCCTTTGCCGCAACCTTGCTGGGGTATTTTTGGGCCTCGGCCCTGACCAAGCTGGGGGAAGGTTTTTTTGGCTTTCTGATGCCGTCGACCGGGGCCTATGCCCAGATCTTCCCCAAGCAGATGGAGGCGGTGGTTTATGACACCTCGCAGCTGTCCGTCTTACATTGGCTGGTGGTGGTCGCCGGAACCTGGGCCGAATTTCTGCTGCCCCTGCTGATCGTGATCGGGCTGTTCACGCGTCTGGCGGCATTGGGCATGATCGGCTTTGTTGTGATGCAAACCCTGACCGACCTTTATGGCCACGGCGTGATCGAGCAGACAGCCACGTTTGGTGCCTGGTTCGACCGGGCCTCGGACAGCCTGATCATGGATCAGCGCACGTTTTGGGTGTTCATACTGGTGACACTGGTGGTCAAGGGCGCCGGAGTGCTGTCTGTGGATCGTCTTCTGGCGGGGCGACAGGCAATGGCCGCCGCCCCCAGCCGGGCCTGAGCCCTAGAAATGCGCCTTGGGTTCGTCCGGTTTGCCAGCGGCAAGGCCAAGCACACCGCCAAGCCCGGCAAAGGCGATTGGGAACATGGTGAAGACGTTGAAGCCAAAGGCCAGGTACATCCCCAAGGCTGAAATCAGCAGCAAGATCCCGCCCCAAAGCGCGCGCGCCTTGGCCATGGCGCCTCCGGCAATCGCCAGAAGCGGCGAGAGGATCGAAACCGCCCGCACCAAATCGGGATTGTCGAACATGCCGAACATCTGCTCGACCTCGCCATAGTTGCGGGCAAGTTCGGTATAACCAAAGCCAAAAAAGCCGACGAGCATGCCAAAGACGCCCGCGATGATCCCCAAAGTCAAAGCCGCGTTGCGCATCAGTTCACCCCCAGCGCACTTTGCGCGGCCTTGTCCCAGCCCAGAACCATACGGTCACCGTCCACAACCAAGGGGCGCTTCATCAAGGTTGGATGGGCTTCCAACAGTTCGGCCTGCGGGCGGGTGCGCTGATCTTCTGGCAGATCGCGCCAAGTTGTCGATCGGGTGTTCACCAGCTTGTCGCCGAACGCGGCCAAAGCCGCCGCGCGAACGGCCTTGGGCACACCGTCTTCGCGCACATCGACGAACTGGGCATCCGGCAGGGCTTTGCGCGCCTTGCGGCAGGTGTCACAGGTCTTCAGTCCGTAAAGGATCATGCTGTTTCCTTCGTCATTTTCGTTCACATAGTGGCCGGAACGCTGAAATACGAGCCGGTTTTGCTTGATTTTTACAAAACCGCTGCAAAACCTAAAACTGTGACCTTCGACGATCAGTCACAGAACATCGCGACTGAAAATCCCATGTTCTTTCCTGAAAGGCGAATGTGACGGCGTGGTCCTGCGCTCGGCAGGGCCTTCAATACTGACTGGGAAAGGAGCACGGGAACTATGCCGAACGGCACCGTGAAATGGTTCAATACAACCAAAGGCTATGGCTTTATTGCCCCGGATGAGGGCGGAAAAGACGTTTTTGTTCACATTTCGGCGGTCGAGCGGTCCGGTTTGACCGGCCTCGCCGACAACCAAAAGGTGAGCTACGAACTGCGTGAGGGGCGTGACGGGCGCGAAATGGCCTCGGATATTCAGCCGCTTTAAGGCGCTGGAGACGCCATCAAAACTTGGCAAGACCGATCCGGGCCGCTCTGCGCGGCCCGCGTCATTTGCGGCCAAGACCCCGCGCATTCTAGATAAATCCTAGACTGAAAGTCCTGCGTCTTTTCCCGGTTTTGGTCTATGATCAAGGCCCTTGTATGGAAGAGGCCATCATGACCAGCGAAGTCAGCATTGCCCTTGCAGTTCTATTCGGCGGCGGCCTGTTTATTGCGGGTGTCAGCCGGGTTGCTCCGCTGACCGCATGGGAATCGCCTGTGCCGACCCGACAAATATCCGAGAAGCACGAGGCCGCCAAAGACGGCGGTTACGCGCATTGCCGTGCCGAACTGTCCGGCGTCGACTGTGAGTGCTTTTCGCAAAAGGCCAGCCAGATCCTGCAGGAAGATAACCAGAAAATCGCCGGTTGGACCTATGCAGACAAATGGGACTTGGCCAAATCTCAGGCAACTGCGGCCTGCTCCTAGGCCTGCTGCAAGCGCCGTGCTTCGCGTCCGGCAAGGCCGATCAACTCTTGCATGTAGGGTTTTTCAAGGTCTTCGGTCCGGGTTGCCGCATAAAGGCGCCTTGTCACGCCATCTTTGGTCAGCGGGCGCGTGATATAGTCCGAGCTGTATTTCACTTCCCGAACCACCCAGTCCGGCAGCACCGAAACGCCCCGGTTCGATGCGACCAGCAGCAGGATGACTGCCGTCAGTTCGACCTGCCGGATCGCGGCGGGCTCTACCTTCGCAGGAGTCAGAAGCTGGCTGAAGATATCGAGGCGGGACCGCTCGACCGGGTAGGTGATCAGGGTTTCCCCGCGAAAATCCTCTGGCTCGATATAGGGTTTCTGCGCCAGTGGGTGCGAGGCGGCGGCCACGAAGACCGGGCTATAGTCAAACAGCGGAGTAAAGGTCACGCCCGCAAGATCCTCGGGGTCTGACGAGATGACCACATCCACATCTTCCTTCATCAGCGCGGGTAGCGCGTCAAAGGCAAGTCCGGGGCGAATATCGACATCGACATCCGGCCAGCTTTTGCGAAACGCCTCGAGGACCGGGAAAAGCCATTCGAAACAGGCGTGGCATTCAATGGCGATATGCAGGCGCCCGGATTTCCCGCTGCGCAGCCCACTGAATTCATCCTGAAGCGCCTCGACCTGCGGCAAGACCTGCTCGGCCAGCCGAAGCAGACGCATCCCGGCGGCAGACAGCCGCATCGGTTTGGACCTGCGAATGAACAGCTCGACCCCGGCCTGATCCTCCAGCCCCTTGATCTGATGGGACAAGGCAGACTGGGTGATGTTCAACTGATCGGCGGCCTTGGCCAGCCCGCCACAGTCGTGAATGGCCTTGATCGTGCGCAGGTGGCGAAATTCGATATGCATGCGAAACTCATAAAGGTGATGAGATTTATGAGTTTGTCTCACATTGCTGCCTGTGCAACAAGAGGACAACGCTAACGAGGTGCCAAAATGATCCGTCCCGAAGTTTCTTTCGAATTCTTCCCGCCCCGCAACATCGAGGCGACCTTTCGCCTGTGGGATACGGTTCAGGTGCTTGCGCCGCTGGACCCGCGCTTTGTTTCCGTGACCTACGGCGCTGGCGGCACGACCCGAGATCTGACCCGCGATGCGGTCTCGGCGCTGCACAAACATTCGGGCCTGCGCACCGCTGCGCACCTGACCTGCGTAAACGCCACCCGTGAGGAAACCCTTGGGATCGCAAGTGAATTCGCAGCGGCAGGCGTGACTGACATCGTTGCCCTGCGCGGCGATCCGCCCAAGGGTTCCACTGGCTTCGAAGCCCATCCCGAAGGCTTTGCCCACTCTGTCGAACTGATCGAGGCGCTTGCCGAGACAGGCGATTTCACCATCCGCGTCGGCGCCTATCCAGATCGTCATCCCGAAGCCGTCAGCGCCCAGGCCGATATCGATTGGCTCAAGCGCAAGATCGACGCGGGTGCCGCCGAAGCCCTGACCCAATTCTTCTTTGAAGCCGAAACCTTTTTCCGCTTCCGCGACGCCTGCGTGAAAGCGGGCATCGACGCGCCGATCATCCCCGGCATCCTGCCGATCGAAAACTGGAAAGGCGCGCGCCGCTTTGCCGAGAACTGCGGCACCCACATCCCGACATGGGTCCACGAAGCCTTTGAAAAGGCCGAGCGTGACGGCCGCGAAGACCTGCTTGCCACCGCCATCTGCACCGAGTTGTGCAGCGATCTGATCGACGGCGGCGTCGACAAGCTGCATTTCTATACGCTGAACCGCCCGGAACTGACGCGCGACGTCTGCTTTGCCCTTGGCGTCACCCCCGAGGTGAAGCTGGAGCACGTCGCCTGATCGCGCACAAACCTGCGCCTTTTATCAATCAAGCTTCCCCCCGCGCCGGTAAGACTGGCGCGGGGTCTTTTTTTGCCACGCCGCAGGGATCACTGTCAGAGGCGGAAATTTTGCGGGCTCAGGCCTGCTTGGAACCAGCTGACCAGTGTGACCATGGAGACACACGGCAAGCCAGTGGCCTTGGTGATGTCCGCCGCATAGGGGCACATGTTCGTGCACTCAAGAACGATGGCCCCCAGATCGGGATGCGCCGCTTGCAGATCCAATGCCGCCTGCACATTGTCCTGCCGCGCGAGATCGACATTCAGTTGCCATTCATTGCCCAAGATCGCCCGCGTGAATTCACGCCCGCCTTCGGTGGTGCCGATCGGAGTGCCTTGGGGCACGCGGGCACCGGTCAGGTGGGCTTCGGTCAGCGTGGAGGCTGAAATCGTCAACACCCCTGCCCGTCTGCCATGCGGCAAGATCCGGTTCACCATCTCGACCTGGCACAGCGACGAGGTCAGCACCGGCACCGGCAAGGCCCGCGCCAGCTCGTCCTGAAAGATCGACAGAAACCCGCAGTTGGTGGTGATCCCGTCCACACCATCGGCGACCAGATCGCGCGCCGCGTCGATAAACGCAGGCAGCATCCCCTGCGCGCCGCCGCGCACCACCCGGTCCGGCGAGGCATCGCGCACGATTCGGTAAAGCACCGGAAAATCCCATGTTTCGGCATTCCCCATATCGCCCGGAATGCGCGGGAATCGGGCATCCAGCATCAAGATGCCAACCGCGGCCCCATAGATCGACTTGCCCCCGGTCGCGACCCAATCCCCTTTGCCCATGCCAACCTCTCTTGCAATTCGGCGTCATTGCCCCGCACTCTGCACCCGAAACCGACCTGTGCAAAGGGGACAACGATGGGCGACAGCAACCAGATGAACGGCGCCGAGGCCATGGTCCGCATGCTGGAGGCGCAGGGCGTGACGCATATCTTTGGCCTGTGCGGCGACACCACCCTGCCGTTTTATGACGCGATGTTGCAGCTGGATCATGGCATCACCCATGTGTTGACCCGCGATGAACGTTGCGCCGCCTATATGGCCGATGGCTATTCCCGCGTGACAGGCCGCGTCGGGGTCTGCGAAGGCCCATCCGGGGGCGGCGCGACTTATATCCTGCCCGGCCTGATTGAAGCCAACGAAAGTTCTTACGCTGTGCTGGCGATCACCACCGACATCTCGGTCGGCAGCTATGGCAAATTCCCCCTGACCGAGGTCGATCAAGAGGCGTTGATGCGCCCGCTGACCAAGTACAACACCGTCATCAAACAGGCCGCGCATATCCCGCGCATGGTGCGTGCCGCTTTCCGCGCCATGACGTCCGGGCGCGCCGGGGCGGCACATCTGGGGCTGCCCTATGACATCCAGTATGACGCGGTCGAGGCGACGGACGTCTGGGGCGATCTCAGCTTTGCCAGCTACCCGGCCCATCCCACCGCGCCAGATCCGGCACAGGTCGAGGCGGCGGTGGCGGCAATCCTTTCGGCACAAAATCCCCTGATCGTTTGCGGCGGCGGCGTGATCATTTCGGGCGGATGCGAGGATCTCGCCCGGATCGCCGCGCGGCTGGACATCGCCGTGGCGACATCGATTTCCGGCAAGGGATCGCTGTCGGACGATCATCCGCAAAGCCTTGGCGTCGTGGGGTCGAACGGCGGCACCGATGAGACTTGGGAGATGATGCAAGAGGCCGATCTGGTGGTCTTCATGGGGTGCCGAGCAGGGTCGACCACCACATCGCGCTGGACCGCGCCGAAACCCGGCGCCCGCGTTGTGCATTTTGACAATGATCCGATGACGATAGGGGCGAATTATCGGACCGAGGTGGGCGTGATCGGCGATTTGCGGCTGGCCCTGAGCCAGATGAACGCTGTACTGGACGGACTGGACGACTTGCCCGGCTTTGGCGGCGCGGCCCGCGTCGCTGACATCAAGGCCCGTAAATTCGCGCGGTTCCAAACCCTTGCAACCAGCGCCGCGACCCCCATTCGCCCCGAGCGGATCATCGACACGCTCAATCGCCTGCTGCCCGAAGCCTCGGTTGTGGTCAGCGATCCCGGCACCTCTTGCCCTTATTACAACGCCTTTGGCTTCCGCCCCCAAGCCGGGCGGCACTATATCACCAACCGCGCGCATGGCGCGCTTGGCTATGCCATCGGCGCCTCGATCGGCGCGTGGTTCGGGCGCCCCGAGTCAAAGGTCGTTGCGCTGATGGGGGACGGCTCGTTCGGGTTCAGTTGCGGCGAACTGGAAACGGCGGTGCGTTACAACGTGCCGGTGACCTTCATCGTGCTGTCCAACGCCAGCTTTGGCTGGATCAAGGCCAGCCAGAAAGACGACAAGGACGCGCGATATTACAACGTCGATTTTGGCCGCACCGACAACGCCAAGGTCGCCGAGGGGTTTGGCGTCACGTCATGGCGGGTCGAGACCCCGGCGGATCTGGACCGCGTCATGGCCAAAGCTCTTGCGCACGAAGGGCCAACGCTGATTGACATTATCACCCAACCGCTGGAACAGAGCGCCGCGCCTGTGATGCGTTGGATGGGGTAATCAGACGCATCGCCCGAAGCTGCGGCAAAGGCTCCGGGGCGGCCTCTGGCCAGATCACGGGCTGGGCCCAAGTCTCTATGGCAGGTCGGTTTCCGGAGCGGCAATGGTCGCCAGTTCGGCCAACAGCATTTCAAGAAAGGCCTCACCGACGGCTGACAAAGGCCGCGCGCGCGAGGTGATCACGCACATGTCCATCAGGATGCGCGGCCGGAAGGGGCGAGAAACAACCCCGCCTTCGCCGTCGTAATCCAGCGCGAAAGGGTCCAGCAAAGCAACGCCCATACCTTCTTTGACAAAGCTCAGAAGGTTGCGGAACAGGTGCGAATGAACCCTAGCATGCAACATCGCGCCCGCCGCCTGAAAAGCCTCGCGGGTGCGGCGGTGGGTCATGTGTTCCGGCCCCATGACGATGAAGGGTACTCCATCCAGAAGTGCGGGTGTCAGCACATCGTGCCGGGCCAGCGGATGGCCTTCGGGCAGGGCCAACAGTGTTTCAAAGTAGAACGGATAGACGTTGAAGGCATCCTGCATCAGCGGGCGTTCGCAAATGCCGATCTCGAACAGGCCAGAGGCCACCCATTCCTGAATTTTCGTCGAATATTGTGATTGGAACGAGATCGCCATGTCGGGCCGCGTCTGGGCAAAGCGGGCAATCAGGCGCGGCATGAACCCAAAGGAAATCGAGTGTTGCGAGGCCACCTGCAACTGACCCGCCTGCTTGTTTTGCAGGTCGGTGACGGCCTGCGCCACATGGTCCAGCCCGCGCACAACGGTTTCCACCTCGCGAAACAGGATCTCGGCCTCGGGGGTGGGGATCAATCGCCCGCGCTGACGTTCGAACAGGCGAAAGCGAACTTCGCGTTCGAGTTGCGCCAGCAGGTTCGACAGACCGGGCTGCGAGATACCCAATTGGGCAGCCGCAGCAGTGACTGTGCCGGTCTCGATGATGGCATGAAAGGCCTGAAGTTGGCGAAAACGCAGGGACATAAACCCAAGTCATAAGTTTAGATGATGGGGGATGCAAATATTAGTATTTGAAATGATGGATTGCGCTTGGCAGGGTCGTAATTGGATTTGGGGGATGAAAAAGCGTGCTGGATCAAAAGATCGTCGCAATGGATTTGTGGCCGCTTGCCTTACCTGTGGTGTCGCGCCGCGATCATGGCATCGGCTCGGTCTCGGGCAGCGTCGAGGTGATCGTTGTGCGGCTGCGGGCCGAAGGCGGCGCCGAAGGCTGGGGCGAGGCCAGCCCTTGGGTCGTCTTCACCGGCTCGCCCGAGGCAAGTTTCGCCGCGCTGGATCGCTATCTGCGCCCCTTGGTTCTGGGCCGCCGGGTGGCGGATCGGGCGGCGATCATGGCCGATGCAGCGCGCGCCGTCGCCAATTGCCCCGAAGCCAAGGCCGCGCTGGACACCGCGCTTCTGGACCTGACCGGACAGATTTCGGGATTGCCCGTCTGGGCCCTGCTGGGCGGTCTGGCGCAGGCGCGTTTGCCGTTGTCGGTTTCCATCGCCGATCCGGATTTCGACGCCGACCTTGAACTGATGGCCCGGTTGCGCGCCGAGGGCGTCGGGATCATCAAGCTCAAGGCCGGGTTTGCCGGCCATGCCTTTGACATCAAGCGCCTTGAGAAAATCGCGCAGGATTTCCCGGAGTTCCGTGTCCGGGTGGATTTCAACCAAGGCCTTACGCCGGACGAAGCCGAACGCCGCGTGCGCGACGTCGCCAGCTTTGCGCCCGACTTCATCGAACAACCCGTTGCGGCGCATCAGTTCACGCTCATGGCAAGGCTGAGGGACTGCATCGACGTGCCGCTGCTGGCTGACGAGTCGGTCTTTGGCCCCGAGGACATGACCCGCGCCGCACGCGAGGGGATTTGCGACGGGGTCTCGATCAAGATCATGAAGGCGGGCAGCCTTGGCCGCGCCCAGACTGTGGCGCGCATGGCCGCAGCCAATGGGCTGAGCGCCTATGGCGGCGACATGTTCGAAACCGGGCTCGCGCATCTGGCGGGCGCCCATATGATTGCGGCCACCCCGGAAATCACGCTGGGGTGCGAGTTCTATCAGGCGCGCTATTACTTGCAAGACGACCTGCTCAGCGCGCCCTTCCCAATCGAGAACGGCCATGTCATCCTGCCGCAATCACCCGGTCTGGGGATTGCGCCGGATCTGGAAAAACTAAACCATTTCAAAGACAAGAGGGCCGCATGAGCGCCACACCCAAGACCATCGCCATTGTCGGCGCAGGGATTGTCGGAGTCTCCACCGCGATATGGCTGCAACGCGACGGGCACAAGGTCATCCTGATCGACAGGCTGGCCCCCGGCGAAGGCGCCAGCCATGGCAATGGCGGGGTGTTGGCCAGTTGCTCGGTCGTTCCGGTCACCGGCCCCGGTCTTTTGAGAAAGGCGCCGGGGATGCTGCTTGATCCGCGGCAGCCGTTATTCTTGAAATGGGGCTATCTACCCAAGCTGGCGCCTTGGTTGGTCAAATACCTGCGCCACGCCAACGCCAGCGACACGCGCCGCATTGCCACCGCCCTGACCGGGATCATCGGCGACAGTCTGGCCGACCATCAGGCGTTGAGCGCGGGCACCGGGGCCGAAGGCTATGTGGTGCCGGCCGACTACGTTTATCTCTACAAGGATCGCGCGGCCTTTGAAGCGGACAGCTTTGGCTGGGGTTTGCGCCGCGATCTGGGGTTTCGCTGGGACGAAATGAACGGCGAAGAGTGGCGCGCCTATGACTCCTCATTTTCCGAGCAAATCGGATTTGCCGCGCGTTTGGGCAATCACGGACGGATCAGCGACCCCGGCGCTTATGTCAAGACACTCGCGCGCCACGTCGAGGCGCAGGGCGGCCAGATCATCCGCGCCGAAGCCTCGGGGTTGGCGCAAGAGGGCGGCGTCGTGACCGGCGTCCGCGCGGGCGGCGAACTGATTGCCTGCGATGCGGCGGTGCTGGTAATGGGCGCATGGTCAAAGGGTTTGGCTGACATGCTGGGGCTGGACGTTCCTTTGGAGAGCGAACGCGGCTATCATCTGGAACTTTGGGAGCCTTCGGTCATGCCGCGCGCGCCCGTCATGGTGGCCAGCGGCAAATTCGTGGCGACCCCGATGGACGGGCGGTTGCGGCTGGCGGGCATTCTGGAATTCGGTGGGCTAAAGGCTGGCCCCTCGAAAGCGCCCTTTGATCTGCTGCGCCGAAACATCAAGACCGCCATGCCCGGCCTGACCTGGAAACACGAGGTTGAATGGATGGGCCACCGCCCTGCCCCGGCGGACTCAATCCCGTTGATCGGCGCAGTGCCGGGCGCCAAGGGCGCGTTCCTTGGCTTTGGCCACCATCATGTGGGACTGACGGGCGGCCCGAAAACCGGGCGCCTCTTGGCGCAACTGATCGCCGGGCGCACACCTAATGTTGACGTGACCCCCTATTCTCCGTCACGCTTCACCAAGACTGCATAAGAATTCCCCGGATCAACCGGGGGAGTGACTTCAACCACCACCAACAGGGAAGTGAAAATAATGAAGAAACTGACCAAATTCCTCGCCGCGACCGCGCTGACGACTGTCGCTGCCACGGCCGCCATGGCGGACAAGTGGGACATGCCGCTGGCCTATTCCGCCTCCAACTTCCATTCCGAAAACGCAGCGCAATTTGCGGCCTGCGTCGGTGAAAAGACCGGCGGCGCGACCGAAATCGTCACCCACCCCTCAGGCTCTTTGTTTGCGGGCAACGACATCAAGCGCGCTGTCCAGACCGGGCAGGCCCCGATTGGTGAGCGTCTGATTTCCGCACACCAGAACGAAAACCCGCTGTTCGGCATCGACAGCATTCCGTTCCTTGCGACCTCGTTCGACGACCACGAAAAGCTGTGGAAGGTCGCCGGGCCGAAGATCGCCGAAGTGCTGGCCGATCAGAACCTTGTCTACCTCTATTCCGTGCCCTGGCCGCCGCAGGGCCTGTACTTCAAGAAGCCGATCGAATCCGTGGCCGACATGAAGGGCATCAAGTTCCGCAGCTATTCCAGCGCAACCGCCCGCATGGCCGAGTTGACCGGCATGCTGCCGGTGCAGGTCGAGGCGGCGGAATTGAGCCAAGCTCTGGCGACCGGCGTGGCCGAGTCGTTCATTTCTTCGGGCGCAACCGGCTATGACCGCAAGGTCTGGGAACACCTGACCCACTTCTACGAGGTCGACGCCTGGCTGCCGCGCAATATCGTCTTTGCCAACAAGGACGCATGGGACGCACTGGATGACGCCACCAAGACAGCCATGACCGATTGCGCCGCCGAGGCCAAGACGCGCGGCCTTCAGATGTCCAAGGACTACACCCAGTTCACGCTGGACGGCCTGAAGGAAGGCGGCATGACGGTTGGCCGCGCTGGCGACAAGCTGGTCGGCGAGCTGAAAGCGATTGGCGAGACCATGACCGCTGAGTGGCTGGAAAGCGCAGGCGACGACGGCAAGGCCATTGTCGACGCCTACAAAGCGATGGAGTGATCGCACTCTGGCGGGCCAGTCCGATCTGGCCCGCCCCCTATCTGGACAGGACGAGATATGGAATTTGAAGCGTTTCGCGAAAGCGAGCGTATGGGGTGGAATGCGCGCGCCCGAGGGTATGACACAGCAACCGCAGGGGCGACCCTGCAATCCATTCCGATGCTTTTGCACATGGCACGGCTGCGATCCGGGGCACGGCTGCTCGATATGGGATGCGGACCGGGATATCTGGCCGGCGCGGCCGCAGCGCTTGGCGGTGTCTGCACGGGGATCGACTTTGCCGAAGACATGGTGACAGAGGCGCAGGCGCGCTTTCCCGGCGTGACATTTCACGGCGGCGACGCCGAGGCGCTGAGCTTTGACGACGCCAGCTTTGACATTGTCGCCAGCAATATCGTGTTGTTCCATTTGGCCAACCCCGAAAAGGCCATGGCCGAAGCCGCGAGGGTTCTGCGCCCCGGCGGGGTGTTTGTTTTCAGCCAGTGGCTGGGCCCGGACCAGTCCGACCTATACCGTGAACTGCAAAGCGTGCTGCGCGAACATGCGGATGTGACGCTGGGCGATGCGGCCCCCGATGCCTATGCGCTGTCTGAACCCGCAACCGCGCGCGCCGCCCTTGAAGCTGCCGGTTTCGAGGCTGTCGAAAGCCGCGTCGTGCATAACATTCTGGGCGCGGCGGACGAGGATTTCTTTGACTTTTTCATGCGGTTTGGCGTGCGCGTGCCGCTGATCGTTCAGGCGCAGGCGCCGTCAGTCCAAACCGCAATCCGCGAAGCAATGAACGAGCGCATGGAGGCCTACCGCACAGCGCGTGGCATCGAGGTGCCCATGCCCAGCATTCTTTATTCAGGACAAAAACCATGACCGCCATACGCCGCACGCTTGATACGCTTTATACCGCCGGGGGCGTCATTGCCGCCCTCTTTACCGTGCTGATCCTGCTGATCATCGTTGCCCAGATGGTGGCGCGCTGGACTGGGCAGGTCTTTCCCGGCGCCACGGATTACGCGGGCTATTGCATGGCCGGTGCGTCGTTCTTTGCCTTTGCCTATGCGTTGAACCACGGCACCCATATCCGCGTCAGCATCGCGCTGAATGCCATGGGCCGGTTCCGCCGCTGGGGCGAGACATTTTGCTTTGCGGTTGGCGCGGCGACGACCACCTTCCTTGCCCGCTATGCCATCAAGGTCACGCAGGAAAGCTACAAGTTCAAGGACGTCAGCCAAGGGCAGGACGCCACCCCCCTGTGGATCCCGCAGGTACTGATGGCTGTCGGCGCGGTGCTGCTGGCCATTGCCTTCTGGGACAACCTCATTCGCCTTCTCGCTACCGGCGGGACCAATGTCCGCGAGGACCTCGTCGATCAGTCACACGCGGAGTAAGGCGACATGGAACAATTTGCACCGATCCTCATCTTTCTGTTCGTTCTCTTTGCCTTGCTCGGCTCTGGCGTCTGGGTCGGCCTTGCGCTGATGGGGGTCGCCTGGGTGGGGATGGAGCTGTTCACCGTTCGCCCGGCGGGCGACGCGATGATCACGGTGATCTGGCGCTCTTCCTCGAGCTGGACATTGACGGCCCTGCCGCTGTTCATCTGGATGGGCGAAATCCTGTACCGAACGCGATTGTCCGAGGATATGTTTCGCGGCCTTTCGCCGTGGATGGCGCGCCTGCCCGGCGGGCTGGTCCATACAAATATCGTTGGTTGCACGGTGTTCGCCGCAGTCTCGGGGTCCAGCGCCGCGACCCTGACCACCGTCGGCAAGATGTCCATCCCGGAACTGCGCAAACGCAATTACCCCGAGCACATGGTCATCGGCACGCTGGCCGGGGCGGCGACGCTTGGCCTGATGATCCCGCCGTCGCTGACGCTGATCGTCTATGGTGTGACCATCAACGAAAGCATCACCAAGCTGTTCTTTGCCGGCATCCTGCCCGGACTTGTTCTGGCGCTGATGTTCATGGCCTACGTGGCGGTCTATTCCTTCACCTCGAAGAATTGGCAGCCCAATGCCGAGCCGCCCATGACCTTTATGGAAAAGGTCCAGAACTCGCGCTTTCTGATCCCGGTGATGCTGCTGATCATTGTCGTGATCGGCTCGATGTACATGGGCTATGCCACCGCAACCGAGGCCGCTGCCTTTGGCGTGATCGGTGCACTGCTGCTGGCCGCCTCCCAAGGCTCGCTCAACTGGTCGACCTTCAGCGAAAGCCTGATGGGCGCGGTGCGCACCAGCGCCATGATTGCACTGATCCTGTCGGGCGCATCCTTCCTGTCGCTGTCGATGGGCTTTACCGGGTTGCCGCGCGGGTTGGCCGATCTGATTGCCTCGTGGGATTTGTCGAAATTCCAACTGCTCATGGCGCTGTTGGTTTTCTACATCATCCTTGGCTGCTTTCTTGACGGCATCTCGAGCGTGGTGCTGACCATGGCCGTGGTCGAGCCGATGATCCGCGAGGCCGGGATCGACCTGATCTGGTTCGGCATCTTCATCGTGGTGGTCGTGGAAATGGCACAGATCACTCCGCCCATCGGGTTCAACCTGTTTGTGTTGCAGGGCATGACCGAACACCAGATGGGCTTTATCGCCCGCGCCGCGATCCCGATGTTCCTGATCATGGTGGTCATGGTCTTTGTGCTGATCCTCTTTCCGGATCTGGCGACGTGGCTGCCCGACAACATCCGACAGAGGCCCGTGTGAGTGATCCCCTGCGCGCTGCGGCGCGCCACGGCCAATGGGTGCTGATTGCAGGGCTGGTCTTCGGACTGGCCCTGCCCTCGTTTGCAGGTCTGCTGCGTCCCCACCTGCCGCTGATGGTCGTTGGCCTGCTTTTCGTCTCGCTGTTGCGTATGTCCTCGGTGGCCCTGTTGTCGTCCCTGACCGAGCTGCCGCGTGTCGCGCCAACCGCGCTGATCCTGCAACTGGGTTTGCCCATTGGGGTCATCGCCATCGCCCGCGTGACGGGCACGGCGACGACCCCGGTGGCCATGGCGTTGATGCTGGTGGCCTCAGCGCCGTCTATCGTCGGCAGCCCCAATATCGCAATGATCATGGGCACGGCGCCCGACCACGCCCTGCGGCTGATGGTGGCCGGTACGGTTCTGCTGCCGCTGACCGTCCTGCCGATCTTTGCGCTCTCGCCGGTTCTGGAGGGCGCGGGTCAGGTTGCCGCCGCCGCCCTGCGCCTGCTGGTGACGATTGCCCTGACTGGCGCGGCCGCCATGGCCATCCGTCGCCTGTTGTTTCCGCGCCCCTCGCCCGCCACCGAGGAACGCCTGCAAGGTGCCTCGGCCATCGCGCTGGCTGTCTTTGTCGTCGCGTTGATGCCCGCCGTGGCAAGCCTTGCACAGGCCTCTCTGGCGCAATTGGCCTTCTGGATCGCCGTGGCCTTTGCCGCGAATTTCGGTGCGCAGATCGTCACTTGGCGCTTGACCCAAGGCCAACCACGCGACCGTGCGCTGCCCCTGTCGCTGATCGCCGGGAACCGCAACATCGCGCTTTTCCTTGTCTCGCTTCCGCCTGAAAGCACCGCCCAGATCCTGCCTTTTGTCGGCTGCTACCAACTGCCGATGTATCTGACACCGCTTCTGATGCGGCGCATGTATACCTAACTAAAACTAAACAAACACATTAGCAAAACTCAATTGTCCCATCCCCCACGCAAGGTAGAACAGATCTATCACTGCGAGGGAGGGATCTATGCCAGACCAAAACCCACATCACGGCTCGAACATGAGCCTGGAGCGCCGCGCTTGGGCGATCCGCCGACACGCGCTGCGCATGGGCGAAGTTCAGGGCCAGGGATACATCGGACAAGCGCTTGGCGTCGCCGATGTGCTGGCGGTGTCCTACTTCCACGCCACGACCTACCGCCCGGAAGATCCGAACTGGGAAGGGCGTGACCGCTTTTACCTGTCGATTGGCCACTATGCCATCGCGCTGTATGCCGCGATGATCGAGGCCGGGATCCTGCCCGAGGATGAGATCGAAACCTACGGCATGGACGACAGCCGCATGCCGATGTCGGGCATGGCCAGCTACACCCCGGGGATGGAGATCACCGGCGGCTCGCTTGGTCACGGTCTTGGCATCGCTGTCGGCGCCGCCATGGGCCTGAAGCGCAAGAACAACCCCGCCTTTGTCTACAACCTGATGAGTGACGGCGAACTTGGCGAAGGCTCCACCTGGGAGGCGGTCATGTCCGCCGCCCAGCACAAGCTTGGCAACCTGATCTGTGTCGTCGATTTCAACAACCAGCAAGCTGATGGCCCGACCCGAGACGCGCTTGCCACCACCCCTGAAGCGCCAAAATGGCAGGCCTTTGGCTGGCACGCCCAAGAGGTGGACGGCAACGACCTTCCCGCCGTCGTCGCGGCCTTTGACGCCGCGCGCGCCCTGACCACCGATCAGCCGCGCGTGATCATCTGTAACACCAAGATGTGCAAAGGCGTGCCCTTTCTCGAAGCGCGTGAGAGCAATCACTTTGTCCGCGTCGATTCCGATGAATGGGCCAAGGCCATCGCCCACCTCGATCAGGAGATGCCGCAATGAATGACGTCCCCTTCGGCCCCAATTCGCGCCGCAAGTCCAAATACGCAACCCGCCGCGCGCCGGACACGAAACTGGCAACCTCAGCCATGATCGCCTCTCTCGATGCCGAGGGACGCGGGACCATCTCGGCCCCCTTTGGCGCGGCCCTTTGCGAATTGGCCGCCGAGCGCAGTGACATCGTCGGCCTGTCGGCGGACTTGTCGAAATACACGGACATGCATGTTTTTTCGGCCAAATATCCTGATCGTTTCTACCAGATGGGCATGGCGGAACAGGTGCTCTTCTCGGCCGCCGCAGGGCTGGCGCGCGAAGGGTTCACGCCTTTCGCCACCACCTACGCTGTCTTTGCATCGCGCCGCGCCTATGACTTCATCTGCATGGCGATTGCCGAGGAAAACCTGCCAGTCAAGATTGCCTGCGCCCTGCCCGGCCTGACCACCGGCTACGGCCCGTCGCATCAGGCCACCGAAGATCTGGCGATTTTTCGCGGCATGCCGAACCTGACCATCGTCGACCCCTGCGACGCGGTGGAAACGGTGCAAGCGACCAAGGCGCTGGCTGCCACGCCCGGCCCCACCTACATGCGCCTGCTGCGCGGCAATGTCCCGGATGTCTTGGGCGAATACGGCTATCAGTTTGAACTGGGCAAGGCAAAAACCCTGCGAGATGGCAATGATGTGCTCTTTATCTCGTCCGGGTTCATGACCATGCGCGCGCTCGACGCCGCCAAGGCGCTGGCCTCCGATGGCGTCGATTGCGCCGTGCTGCACGTCCCAACGATCAAGCCTCTGGACGAAGCCACGATCCGCGCCGAGGCCGCCAAGACCGGCCGCCTGATCGTCACCGCCGAAAACCACACAATCGTCGGAGGCCTTGGTGAGGCGGTCGGCGCATCGCTGATGCGCGCAGGGGTGCAGGCCCGGTTCCGGCAGATTGCCCTTCCGGACGAATTTCTTGACGCGGGCGCGCTGCCCACGTTGCACGACCAATATGGATTGTCCGTGCCGCGCATTGCGGCCCGCGTGAAGGAGTGGCTGGATGAATGAGACCTGTCTGATCGGCCTTGGCGCCATGGGTATGGGGATGGCCCGCAACATCCTGAAGGCTGGGATCGCCCTGCGCGGCTTTGATCTGTCGGAGCCAGCACGGGCGCAGCTGGTAGCTGAGGGCGGCACCACCGCCGAAACCGCCGCCGAAGCGGCCACTGGCTGCGATCTGCTGGTCCTGATGGTGGTCAACGCCGAACAGGCGCGGGCCGCGATCTTTGCCAGCGGCGTGGCTCAGGCGCTGACGCCCGGCGCCACCATCATGGTCTGCTCGACCATCGCCCCCGAGGACGCCCGCGCCCTTGCCGCAGATATCGATGCGGCGGGCCATATCATGCTCGATGCCCCCGTGTCGGGTGGTCAGGTTGGCGCCGAGGCGGGCACCCTGACGTTGATGACCTCGGGCTCCGAGACCGCCTATAGCCGCGCCGATGCGGTGCTGGGCGCCATCGCTGGCAAGGTTCACCGACTTGGTGATGCCCCCGGTCTGGGTGCCACCTACAAGGTTGTGCACCAGCTGGCCGCCGGGGTGCATCTGGTCGCCGCCGCCGAAGTCATGGCGCTGGGGGCCCGCGCGGGCTGTGATCCGGAAAAGCTGTTCGAGATCGTCAGCACCAGTGCCGGTCAAAGCTGGATGTTCGAGGACCGCGTGCCGCGCATTCTGGCAGGCGAGACCGCGCCGACCTCGACGGTCGATATCTTTGTCAAAGACCTTGGACTGGTGCTTCAGACCGGTCGCGATTGCGCCACGCCGCTGCCCCTGTCCGCCGCCGCGCACCAGATGATGCTGGCGGCCAGCGCCATGGGCTATGGCCGGCTGGACGATTCCTGCGTGATCCGCGCCTACGAGGCGCTCACCGGCTATGGCACAAAATCCCCCGAAGGAGAGTAAAACGATGCTTTTGAAGAACAAAACCGCCATCATCACTGGCGGTGCCAGCCCGCGCGGGTTGGGCAAGGCAACCGCGAAACTGTATGCCGAAAATGGCTGCCGCGTGGCGATCCTTGATCTTGACGCAGATCAGGCCGCCGCGGCCGCAGCTGATCTGCCGGGCAGCGGCCACATTGGCCTTGCCTGCAACGTCACCGACAAAGCCGCCTGCCAGTCCGCCGCCGATGAGGTCATCAAGCAGTTCGGTCAGGTCGATATCGTGGTGAACAACGCCGGGATCACACAGCCGCTCAAGCTGATGGGGATCGAGCCCGAGAACTATGACGCGGTCCTTGACGTGAACCTGCGCGGCACCCTGTATATGTCGCAGGCCGTCATCCCGCACATGCGCGAGCGCAAGACCGGCGCCTTCGTGAACATCTCTTCTGTTTCGGCGCAGCGCGGTGGCGGGATCTTTGGCGGGCCGCATTATTCGGCGGCCAAGGCGGGCATTCTTGGCCTGACCAAGGCCATGGCGCGCGAACTGGCGCCCGATGGCATCCGCGCCAATGCCGTTTGTCCGGGGTTCATTGCCACGGACATCACCGGCGGTATGCTGACCGATGAGATGATGACCCAGATCCTTGAGGGCATCCCCATGGGCCGCGCCGGTGAAGCATCGGACGTGGCCGGCTGCTGCCTGTTCCTTGCCTCTGACCTTGCGGCCTATGTCACCGGGTCCGAAGTCGACGTGAACGGCGGCTCGCTCATCCATTGATGCCGGGCGCGCCCTTTTCGAAAGGGGCGCGCTTTAACCTTCGGCGCCCGCCACCAACCAGTCGCCTGCGCTGACGGTTTCGACCGTCAGAGCATGCCCCGCGATGATCCGGCCAAGCGTTTTCTCGTGTCCGGCGGCCTCGCCCTCGAGCCAGGTCAGAAACAAGCGGACGGCGCGGCGTGACAAGTTACGCTCGGGGCACAGCGCCCAATAGGCCGGAAAGCGGATCACCGGCAGATGCGGCGTGACCGGCACCAGATGCCCGGCCTCGACCTCGGGCGCGGCAAGGGCAAGCGATTCAAGGCAGACCCCTGCCCCGTCCAGCGCCAGTTGCAGCGCCATCGAAGAACGATCCATCAGGATCGTCTTGCGATTTGCAACGGTCTTGATTCCCATGCGCCACAGCCAAAGATCCCACTGGCACAACGCTCGTGCGCTGTCGATCAGGCGCGCGGCATCCAGACGGGCTTCGGGCGCCTCGGGCAAAGCGGCCAGATAAGCAGGGCTGCACAGCGGCAGCACCAGATCGTCCAGAACCGCGCGTTCGGGGTAGCCTTGCCAGCCGCCCGCGCCATAGCGGATGTCCAGATCCATGATTTCGCGCTCGAAATCCGATGGATCGGGGGCTGCGTCGACGCGCAGATCCCAGTCGGGATGCCGGGCGACAAAGCCGGACAGGCGCGGACCAAGCCACCGCACCCCGAAACTGGGGGTGACGCGCAGGTTCAGCCGTCGCGAATCGCGGCTTTGGCCAAGATGCGCCTGCGCATCGCGCAACATGCGGATCGCGGCGGAACTGGCTTGGAAAAGCTGCTCGCCCTCAAGCGTCAGGCGCAGGGCGCGACCTTGGCGGCGAAACAGTTTGACGCCCATCTGCTCTTCGAGCTGGCGAATCTGCTGGCTTACCGCCGAGGGCGAAACCGACAGTTCTTCAGCGGCCCGGCTCAGAGAGCCGCGCCGCGCCACGCATTCGAAATGCAAAAAAGCGTTGAGGCTGGGGGGACGGGCCATGGGAAGACAGGAAACGGAATTTCGGGCCGAAACCCCGTTCCCCAATGTCGCGCCTTACGTGGCGGCGACCGTTACCTGACGCTGACGACCAAGGCCTTCGACCTCGACCTCCATCACGTCGCCGGGTTTCAGGAACCGCTGCGGCTTCATGCCCATGCCAACGCCGGACGGCGTGCCCGTGGCGATGATATCGCCCGGTTGCAGCTCCATGAACTGGCTCATGTAGCTGACGATTTCACGCACGGAGAAGATCATGTCCGAGGTGTTGCTGTCCTGAACCGTCTCGCCGTTCAGATCGAGGCTGACGCGCAGGTTTTGCGGGTCGCCAACCTCGTCCGCCGTGACAAGGTAGGGACCGGTGGGGCCGAATGTCGGTGCGGATTTGCCCTTGATCCACTGGCCCAGCTTTTCGATCTGGAATTCACGCTCCGAGACGTCGTTGATCGTGCAATAGCCCGCGACATGGTCCAGAGCGTCCTCTTCACTGACGTAGGACGCGGTCTTGCCGATCACCACGCCAAGCTCGACTTCCCAATCGCCCTTGGTGGATTTGCGCGGGATGATGACATCGTCAAAGGGGCCGGAAAGCGCCGAGGACGCTTTGGAGAACAGCACCGGTTCGGTCGGAGCATCCATGCCGCTTTCCTTGGCGTGCAGGGCGTAGTTCAGACCAACGCAAAAGAAGTTGGGGACCGACGCAAGGCAGGACCCGACGCGGCCCGGTTCTTCGACGACGGGAAGGCTGCTGACGTCGATGGCGCGAATGGCGTCCAGCGCTTCGAGCGACACCGCGGCCCCGGCAAAGTCATCGACTTTCCCCGAAAGGTCACGCACCTTGCCGTCGCTGTCCAGAATGCCGGGCTTTTCCTGTCCCTTTGGGCCAAAACGCAGTAGTTTCATGGGGGTGTCTTTCCTCTTGTCAGTTATACCGCTGTCAGGCGGCGGGTTCATGTGGCGATTCCGGGGGCAGCTCGGTCTGCCCAATCTGGAAATATTCCTGCACGTTGATCAGCAAATGTTCCAGATGGCTGTGCAAGGCCAGCTTGACCCGTTCGGGATCGCGCGCTTGCAGACCTTCCACGATATCCGTGTGCTGCCGCAAGACCCGATCGCGCGAGCGTTTGCGGGTCGCCGACAGATAACGCGCGCGCCAGAGACGGGCCAGAATGGATCGGTGGGTTTCGATCAAAACCGGATTGTTCGCGGCCCGGACGATTGCCAGATGGAACTCCATATCCAACTCAAACACATCCAACATGTCGATATCGTCATAGAGCGACGCCATGCGGTTCTGGATTTCGGCGATTTCCTCGATCTGCTCGTCCAGCGCGCGTTCGCAAGCCAATTCGCCCGAAAGCATTTCAAGAACGGTCAGCACCTCGATGTTGTCCGCCACTTCGCGAAGGGTCGGTTGCGCCACGACGGGGCTGCGCGCAGGGCGGAGAATCACCAGCCCTTCCTTCGCGAGAATCCGAATCGCTTCGCGCATAGGCGTCCGGCTGACCCCCATTTCCGCGGCATTGTCGCGTTCTTTTACTTGTGCACCGGGCGCGAGTTTCCCGCGTAGGATGTCCCGGCGGAGTTGATTCGCGATCTGTTCCGGTAACGTTTCTTCCGGCATTTGGCGGCCTTTTGACTATTGTTCTGCGTGGTTTCGCCGCGTTCGCCCGCCCCCGAAAGGACGGCCTCCCATACCTAAAATTTGGTATACCAAAAATCCTTGCCTGTCGACATTGGTTTGGTTAGCGTGGACCGGCAAGATGGTATACCATCTGAAACCGGTGGGGTGCCCCCCTGCCAAAATCGAAAATCCGGACAGCTTGAGGAGGCTGTCCATGGGGAGGAAAACATGAAGCTCAAGACTCTTTTGAAATCCGCGGCCGTCGCAGCCGTTGCAGTGACCGGCACCGCCGCGTTCGCTCAGGACGTAACGCTGCGCATCCAGACGCACTATGCAACCGAGCATCCCACCGGCAAGATGCTGGCCCAGTGGATCGACGACGTGCAGACCATGTCCGGCGGCGAGATCGCCGTCGAGATGTTCTACAGCTCGTCCGTGGTTGCCACGACCGAAACCTTTGACGCCGCAATCAACGGCATTCTGGACTGCGACGCCACCGGCGGTGCCTACCAGACCGGCAAGAACCCGGCTTTCCAGTTCGTCGGCGACATCATGGGTGGCTATGACACGCCCTGGCAGCAGTACTCCTGGTTGTACTACGGTGGTGGCTATGACGCCGCTCAGGAACTGTACAACGCCCAGAACATGCAGCTGATCGGCTGGTCCATCTATGGTCAGGAATCGCTGTCGTCCTCCAAGCCGCTGGCCGGCTTCGAAGACCTGAAGGGCTGGAAATTCCGTTCGCCTCCGGGCATGGAAACCGAGATCTTCGAAGGTATGGGCGCATCGCCCATCGTGATGGACTTCACCGAGATCTTCACAGCGCTTGAAACTGGCATCATCGACGGTGCTGACGCTTCGGGTCTGGCCAACAACGTCGGCCTGGGTCTGTATGACATCGTCAAGCATGCCACCTACCCCGGCTTCCACTCGATGCCGTCGGACCACCTGGCCTGTAACCTGGACGTCTGGAACGGCCTGAGCGAAAAGCAGCGTCGCATCATCGACACCGCGTGGCAGAAACTGTCCTTCCAGATCGCACTGTCGAACGAAAAGGCCAATGCCGAAGCCGCCGCCAAACTGCAAGCAGAGGGCGTGACGCTTTATGCATGGTCGCCAGAGGACCGCGCCGAGTTCCGCAAGGCCGCTCAGGTTGCATGGGAAGACTGGGGCACCCGTTCGCCCGAAGCTGCCGCCCTGCTGGAAAGCCACAAGACATACCTTTCGCAGCTTGGCCTGATCAGCAACTGATCTTTCGGGCCTGATAACAAGCCAAGAAACTGGCTTCTGGCGGGCCCCTACTTCAGGGGCTCGCCATTTTTTCAACTCCGCAAGGCAGGGGGAGGAGGCTGAAAATGCAAGATAACAGCCTATGGTTAGGGTCGCTCAGACGACCGGTAAAGATGGCGATGATCGGTTTCGCAGGACTGACAGCGCTTTTGTACGCCTGGCTCGTGATCAACAAGATAATCGATCACGAAGCAATCGGCATGCACGAGATGATCCGCCCGGCGGGCCGACCTTTGGTCACGGTGTCGCTGATCTCAATCATTGCGACGCTGCTGTTTGCATCGTTGTATCTGTCCGACACGAAGGGCGTGATTGAGTCGAAACCTCAGGGGTTCTTTGACACGCTGTCTTTGGTGACGTCGCGACTTGCGATGATTTCAATCGCCCTGATCGTGCTTGTCATGTTCTACGAAGTCGTCTCGCGCTATGTCTTTTCCAGGCCGACGCTTTGGGCAAACGAATTGTCGCTTTGGATCGCGGCCTTCCTTTTCCTGTTTGCCGGGCAATACGCCATGCAGCAGCGCAGTCACATCCGCATCTATATCATCTACGACCTGATGCCGCGTTGGATGCAAAAGACGGCGGACTGTATTTCGGTCGGCCTGATCTGCATCTTTACCTTTGCCCTTGTCTGGGGCGGTTATAACGACGCTCTGCGCCGGATGCTGCGGATGGAAACCTTTGGCACCGCGTGGGATCCACCCATTCCGGGCACTGTGAAGCCCGCCATTTTGTTCATCATCGTATTGGTGACCGTTCAGGCGATATCAAACCTGATTGCAGACTGGCACAAAGAGCCCGAGCATCATTCTGCCGCTGACGATATCGACGAAACCGAGATCGAAAACATCCGCCGCACCCTGGAGGAAAAAAAGTAATGGTCGATATCGGCACACTCTCACTTATCCTGTTGCTGGGCATGTTCGCATTGCTCGCCATCGGGATGCCTCTGGGCTTTGCCTCGGCCTTCCTCGCGGTGGTCACGCTGGTCCTGAAGTTCGACGTCGACATCCTGTTCCGGACCTTCGGACAGGGACCATTGTCCGTGCTTGGACAGGCGGTCTATCGCCAGATGACCAACTACGTCCTGATCTCTGTGCCATTGTTCATCTTCATGGCCGCGCTGCTGGAACGATCCGGCATTGCGCGGGACATGTATTCCTCGCTGAACCAATGGCTGTCCCGCGTGCGCGGCGGCATCGCCTTCGTGACCTCGATCATGGCCGTCATCATGGCCGCCATGTCGGGCATCATCGGCGGCGAAGTGGTTCTGCTGGGCCTGATCGCCCTGCCCCAGATGTTGCGTCTGAAGTATGACCAGAACCTTGCCATTGGCACGATCTGCGCCTCGGGCAGCCTTGGGACGATGATCCCGCCCTCGATCGTTCTGATCTTCTATGGCCTTGTCACGGAAACCTCGATCAAGGCGCTGTTCACCGCGTCCTTCCTGCCCGGGTTCATGCTGGCCTCGTTCTTCATCATCTACATCTATGTACGCACCCGGATAAACCCTGACCTTGCTCCGCTGCCGCCCGAGGATCCGAACGATCCCCAGGGGCGCGAAAAGGGCCTGATGTTCCTTGGCTTCGTGTCGCGCTTTGGCATGTGGATCGTCGGTGTGCTGATCTTCCGGAACCTGTTCTTCACGGTTCTGGGGCAGAACGTGGTGACCGAAGGTGTCGATCCGATCTTTCTTGGGATGGTGTCTGATCTGCCCTGGCTGATCGGGATATTCGTGCTGTTTGCCGTGACCATTTTCTTTGTGGTCGGCAAAGAGCGCACCGCCCAAGGCTGGGTGATGGGCAAAGGCCTGATCGCCCCGACCGTGGTGATCGGCGTTGTTCTTGGCTCGATCTATGGCGGCATCACAGGCATCACCGAAGCGGCCGGGATGGGCGTTGTGGCGGTCTTCGTCATCGGCGCCATCCGTCGCGAGATGACCTTTGACATCGTCTGGGACAGCCTGATGCGGACGCTGAAATCGACCGGCACCATCATCTGGGTGACCATCGGTGCGGCGGCGCTGGCGGCGGCCTATACGCTGGCAGGCGGTCCGACCTACGTGGCCAACATGATCGTGGGCGCAGACATGCCAACGATGGGCGTGATCTTTGTCATGATGTTCATCTTCCTGATCATGGGGATGTTCATGGACTGGGTTGGCATCGTGCTGTTGATCATGCCGGTGTTCCTGCCGATCGTGGTCAAACTGCCAGCCGAAGAGATTGGCTACCTTGGCCATATCGATGCGCGCTATATCCCGATCTGGTACGGTGTGGTGTTCTGTATGAACATGCAGGTCAGCTTCCTGTCACCGCCCTTTGGCCCTGCCGCCTTCTACCTGAAATCGGTGGCACCTCCGCATATCTCGCTTACGGATATCTTCCGCGGCTTCCTGCCCTTCATCGCGATCCAGTTGCTCGCGCTGTCGGTGCTGCTGATATGGCCGCCGATCATCACGATCTTCCTCTGATCAGAGGCACGACCGGGGCGGCGTTCTGTCCGCCCCGGTTCCTACGACAAAGTTTTTTCATGCTCCGGGACTGCCACAGCGGCAACGGGGGCCGCGCCCCCGGTGATCGCGCAAGAGGCCTCAATGTACCAAATCAACCAGATCCAGGCTGACCATTATCTGATCCCCCTGCCCCGTGCGCTTGAGGATTCGATGCACGGCGTCATGACCGGGTTCGAGGTGATCACCTGCCGCATCACGGACAGCGATGGCGTGACGGGTGTGGGCTATACCTATACCTGCGGCGAAAATGGCGGCGCGATTTCCGATATTCTGAGCCGTGAAATGGCGCCGCGCGTGATGGGCCGCGATCCTGCGCTGATCGAAGCGATCTGGACCGACCTGTGGTGGGGGTTCCACTATGGCGGACGCGGCGGCCCGACTGTTCTGGCCCTGTCCGCGTTGGATATGGCGCTGTGGGATCTCAAGGCGCGGCGCGCCAGCCTGCCACTCTACCGGCTGCTGGGCGGTTATGACCCGAAGGTGCCGGTCTATGCCGGCGGTATTGATCTGGATCTGAGCCCGCAGGAACTGGTGGATCAAACTCACGGCAATTTCGAAAAGGGCCACCGCGCAATCAAGATGAAAGTCGGGCGCGAACGCCTGTCCGAAGATGTCGCCAAGATCGACGCCCTGCGCAAAGCCTTTGGCCCCGACATGCCGCTGATGGCCGACGCCAACATGAAATTCACCGTCGACGGTGCGATCCGGGCGGCCCGGGCGTTTCGCGAATTTGACCTTGTCTGGTTCGAAGAGCCCATCCCGCCCGACCATCCTCAGGGCCATGCCCGGATCGCCACCGAAGGCGGTATTCCGATTGCCTCGGGCGAAAACCTGCGCTCGCTTTGGGATTTCCGCACTGCCATCGAAAATGGCGTAACCTTTCCCGAACCGGATGTGACCAACTGCGGCGGTATTACCGCCTTCATGAAGATCGCCCATCTGGCCGAGGCCTACCACCTGCCTGTCACCAGCCACGGAGCCCATGACGTGACGGTCCACCTGCTGGCCGCCTGCCCCAACCGCACCTTTATGGAAGCGCACGGCTTTGGGCTGGAAAACTACATCGAAACACCTTTGAACATTCAGCAAGGCATGGCCATCGCGCCCGATACCCCGGGCCATGGCATCGTGTTTGACTGGGACAAACTGGAAAGGCTGCGCGCATGACACTTGTACTCTCGCAAGACCAGATCGAATTTTTCGAAACCAAGGGCTATCTCGTGATCGAGGATGTTCTGGACAACGCAACGCTGGAGGCGGTGAAGGCGGAGTATACTGACCTGCTGGACGGCATGTACGACGACTGGCACGCCAAGGGCCTTGTTCCGCCCCCCGGCGATCAGGATTTTTACCAAAAGCTGCTGACCGGCTACCAAGCGAAATGCGAGTGGTTCCAGCCGATGGACATCACCCTGCCCGGCAGCAAGATCGAGGCCGATACGCCCTTTCACTTTGGCTCTGCGGTGTTTGACATGCTCACCAACGCCAGGCTGCTGGATCTAGTCGAGGATCTCATCGGCCCCGAAATCACCTCTAACCCTATTCAACATGTCCGGCTCAAGCCGCCCTCGAACACCCTGCGCGGAGATGAGACCACCGCCCACATCATGGCGACGGACTGGCATCAGGACCGCGCCGTCGCCCATGCCGAAGGCGACGCGACGCAGATCATCACCGTCTGGCTGGCGATCAACGACGCAACACCGGAAAACGGCTGCTTGCAGGTGATCCCGGGCAAACCGCAGATGTACCCGCATTGCCCGAAGAAACAGACCTCGATCGCCGATGGCATCCTTGATCTGTCCAAGGCCGTGCCGCTGCCGGTGAAAGCGGGCGGCGCGGTGATCTTTCACCCGCTGACGCCGCATGCCTCGCTGGACAATACCTCGGGCGTTTTCCGCTGGAGCTTTGACATCCGTTACAATGTCACCGGTCAACCCACTGGCCGCGCGCATTTTCCCGACTTTGTCGCCCGGTCGCGCAGCGCGCCTGAAACCGAATTCCGCGACTGGCAGGCATGGAAGCAAATGTGGCTGGAGACTCGCAGAAAACTTGCGCCAGAGCCCTATATCCCGATCCACCGCTGGACAGGCGACGCTCCGGCCTGCGCCTGACACCGATAGATTCTTCGCAGTAAAATTGTCTCTCCCTCAACCTAGCGAGACCTCGTATGAAAACCGTTCGCCTTTCTGATGCCGACAATGTCGTCACCGCCATCACCGCTCTGGAAACCGGGGCAGATGGCGCCATTCAGTTGATCCCGCGCGGCCACAAGATGGCAACGCAGGACATCGCCAAAGGCGCTCCGGTCTACAAATACGCGCAGGTCATCGGCTATGCTGCCCAGGACATCGCCAAGGGTGCCCATGTGCACACTCACAACCTCGAATTCCGCAATGTCGATACCGAGTATGAGTTTGGCACCAACCTGCGCCCCGTCGCCCCTGCTGCCAAGCAAGATACCTTCATGGGCTACCGCCGTGCCACGGGCCGCGTCGGTACGCGCAATTACATCGCCGTGCTGACAAGCGTGAACTGCTCGGCCACCGCCGCGCGGATGATCGCGAACCACTTCACCGAAGAAAAGCTCAGCCAATATCCCAATGTCGATGGTGTGGTGGCCTTTGTGCATGGCACCGGCTGCGGCATGGCGGGGTCAGGCGATGGTTTTGAGGCGCTTCAGCGCGTGATGTGGGGCTATGCGAAAAACCCCAACGTTGGGGCAGTTCTGATGGCCGGTCTGGGCTGCGAGATGAACCAGATCGACTGGCTGATCGAGGCCTATGGTCTGATTCCCGGCCCGCTGTTCCAGTCGATGAACATTCAGGATGTAGGCGGGCTGCGCAAAACCATCGAACTCGGCATCAAGAAGATCGAGGCAATGCTGCCGCTGGTCAATCAGGCTGAGCGGGAAGAATGCCCTGCCTCAGAGCTTATGGTCGCCCTGCAATGCGGCGGCTCGGACGCGTGGTCGGGCATCACCGCCAACCCCGCCGTCGGCTATGCCTGCGATCTGCTGGTCGCCCAAGGCGGCACCGGGGTTCTGGCCGAAACGCCCGAGATCTACGGCGCCGAGCACCTGTTGACCGCCCGCGCAGTCGACCGCGCCACCGGCGACAAGCTGATCGGCCTGATCAAGTGGTGGGAGGATTACACCGCCCGCAACAAAGGCAGCATGGACAACAACCCCAGCCCCGGCAACAAGAAGGGCGGCTTGACCACCATCCTCGAAAAATCTCTCGGCGCGGCGGCCAAGGGCGGCACCACGCCGCTGACCGGCGTCTACAAATACGCTGAACCGGTCACCGCCAAGGGTTTCACCTTCATGGACAGCCCCGGCTACGACCCTGCCAGCGTTACTGGCCAGATCGCCAGCGGTTGCAACCTTGTCTGCTTTACCACCGGGCGCGGCTCGGCCTTTGGGGCGAAGCCCAGCCCCTCGATGAAGGTCGCCACCAACACCGAGATGTATAACCGCATGACCGAGGACATGGACATCAACGCTGGCACCATGCTGAGCGATGGCAAATCACTGGAGGACGTCGGCCGCGAGATTTACGAGATGTGGCTGCGCATGGCGAGCGGGGAAAAGTCGAAATCCGAAGCGCAAGGCCTTGGGGATTATGAATTTGTTCCATGGCAAATCGGGGCCGTGATGTAATGGCAGCGCTTCCCTTATGCGTGATCGGCGCCGGCTCGATTGGTCAACGCCACATCGAGGTTGCCGGGCTGTCTGAGCATATCCACCTGACCGCGGTTGTCGAACCCCATGCCCCCCTGCGTGAAAAGCTGGCGCAACAGGGCCTGCCGATGGTCGCCTCGCTGGACGACGTCCCTGCAGACACCCGCGCCGCGATCATTGCCACTCCGACGCAGGACCATCACCCAAGTGCCCTCGCCTGCCTGTTGCGCGGCTGGGCAGTGATCGTCGAAAAGCCCACCGGAGCCACACTGGACGAAGCCCAAGAGATCGTGGCCGAGGCCGAGGCCAAGGGCCTGCCCCTGTTCACCGGCCACCACCGCCGCTGCCACCCCTTTTCCGTCGCAGCGCGCGATGCGCTGGCGGAAATCGGAGATCTGGTGGGCGTGCAGGGCCTGTGGTCCCTGCGCAAACACGACACATATTACGACGTCGACTGGCGCCGTGCGCCCGGTGCCGGGCCGCTGCTGACCAACCTCACGCATGAGATCGACCTGCTGCGCTTTTTCGTCGGCGAAATGACCGAGGCCAGCGCGCTGCTGTCCTCGGCCCGGCGCGGCTTTGTCATCGAAGATACCGCAAGTGTCGCCTTTCGCTTTGCCAATGGGGCGCTGGGGTCTTTCCTGATTTCCGACGCAGGCGCTTCGCCCTGGTCTTTCGAGGCGGCGAGTTACGAGAACCCCGCCATCGCCGGATCAGGCGAGGATTATTTGCGCCTTGTCGGCACGCATGGCGCGCTGGCGTTCCCGTCGCTGACCTGCTGGGGTCGCAGCGCACCGGGGGAAGTCGAATGGTCCAAACCGCTGAAGCGCTTCGAAGGCCAGCACTTTGACCGGATCGATCCGCTGCTGGCCCAGATCGACCGCTTTGCCGCCGTGGTTGCGGGCGGGCAAGACGATGTTCTGTGCACCGGCACGGACGGGATCAAAGCCATGGAAATGACGCTGGCCGCCGCCCTTTCGGGGCATCAGGGACACCCCGTCAAAGCGGGCGAGGTTCCCGGCGACTACAAAGGAGTATGAGATGAGCAAAGAACATATCGGTTTCATCGGTCTGGGCCTGATGGGTCGCGCCATGGTGGAGTGCCTGCAAAAGGCCGGACACCCCGTCACTGTTCTGGGCAACCGCGACCGCAGCGGTGTCGAAGAGGCGCTGGCCCGCGGCGGCAAAGAGGCCGCGACTGCGCAGGAACTGGCCGCCCAGACGGATATCGTCATGCTTTGCGTTGGCACCAGCGATCAGGTCGAAAGCCGCATCTATGGCGAGGACGGCGTGCTGGCAGGCGTCAAACCGGATCAGATCGTGATCGACTTTGGCACCTCCCTGCCCGGCTCGACGCTGAAAATCGGCGCCGATCTGGCGGCCAAAGGTGCGATCTATCTGGACGCGCCGCTGGGTCGCACCCCGGCCCACGCCAAAGACGGTCTGCTCAACATCATGTGCGCGGGCGACAAGGCGGCGTATGAAAAGGTAAAGCCCGTGCTTGATACGCTAGGCGAAAACGTGTTTCACCTTGGAAAGCTGGGCAATGGCCACACGATCAAGCTGATCAACAACTTTTTTGCCATGACCACCGCCAATGCCATGGCCGAAGCCTTTGCCATGGCCGATGCGGCGGGCATCGAACGCGACGATCTGTACGGCGTTATGGCGGCCGGGCCGAACCACTCGGGCATGATGGAATTCGTGCGCAACTACGCGGTTGACGGGAAAATCGACCTTGCCTTTTCCGTCGCAAACGGCGCCAAAGATGTAGGCTATTACCGCCAGATGGCGGCGGATCTGGGCAAGCAGTCACGTATGTCCACCGCCGCCGACGCCACGCTGCGCGAGGCCCGCGATGGCGGCGCCGGCGACATCATGGTGCCGGAAATGGTCGACTGGATGGTCGCAAACTTGGGAAAGAAAACATGAGACTAGCAGGAAAACGCGCTTTTATCACCGCTGCAGGCCAGGGTATTGGACGGGCGATTGCCGAAGGGTACATCCGCGAAGGTGCCAGTGTCGTGGCCACCGATCTGAACGGCGATCTGCTGGAGGGGCTGCCCTGCGAAACCTTTGCGCTGGACGTGACCGACAAGGCTGCCCTCACCAAGGCCGTGCAAGACGCCGCGCCCGACATTCTGGTGAATTGCGCAGGCTACGTGCATGGCGGCAATATCCTCGAGGCGACGGACGACGATTTCACCTTTGCGATGGAACTTAACGTGCGCTCGCAGTTCCATTCGATGCGGGCCGCCCTGCCCGGCATGATCGAGCGCGGCGGCGGAGCCATCGTCAATATCGCCTCGGTTGCGGGCAGCATTCTGGCCGCCCCGAGCCGCTGCATCTATGGCACCTCCAAGGCAGCGGTGATCGGGCTGACCAAATCCGTCGCCAAGGACTTTGTCACCCAAGGCATCCGCGTGAACTGCATCTGCCCCGGCACTGTGGACAGCCCGTCGCTGCACGATCGGTTGCGCGCCATGGGGGACTATGAGGCGGCCCAAAAAGCCTTTGTCGCCCGCCAACCCATGGGCCGCGTCGGCACGCCCGAAGAAATCGCCTATCTGGCGATCTACCTTGGCTCGGACGAAAGCGGCTTTACCACTGGACAGGCCCATATCGTCGATGGCGGCTGGGCGAACGGCTGACGCAAGGCTTGGCGGGGCATGAACCCGCCTCACAGGACCGGATAAACAATGTCGAAAGCCATTCCCCGAGAGGACCGGACCGCCGCTGGCGTGTTGCTGATGGCGCTGGCCGTGGTGTTCTTCACCTGCATCGACAGTTCCGCCAAATGGCTGATCATTGGCGGCTTGCCCGCGCTTCAGGTGGTTTTTGTCCGCTATTTCGGGCATTTCATCATCACCGTGGCGCTCTATGCCACGCAAGAGGGGCGTGAGGCGTTCCGCTCAAACGCGCCCGTCAAACAATTGCTCAGATCGTTTTTCCTGCTTGGCAGCACTGTGTTCAACTTTACTGCGCTGCAATACCTGCCGATCACGGTGACCACGACGATCATGTTCGCGGGGCCCATCGTCATCACACTATTGGCGATCCCCATTCTTGGCGAAACGGTTGGCTTGCGCCGGATCATCGCTGTTTGCTTTGGTTTTGTCGGGGTTCTGGTGGTCATGCGGCCATGGGGGGTGGATTTTCACCCCGCCATGTTCCTGTCGCTGGGCGCGCTCAGCATGGCCTCGATGTATTTCATCATGACCCGGCTGTTGGCCGGGATCGAGGGCAATTCCACGCAACAAATCTGGTCATCGGGCGTGGCCGCGGCGGCGCTGGTGCCGTTTGTCTTCCAAGACTGGGTCTGGCCCACCGGCGTGGACTGGATCGCCTTTCTTTTGATTGGCGGATTTGGCGCTGCGGGGCATATCGCGGCGACCACCGCGCACCGCCTGGCCGATGCCTCGATCCTTGCGCCGGTGATCTATATTCAGATCTTCCTCGCAGCAGTGGCAGGCATCTTGCTGTTTGAAACATGGCCGACGATCTGGACGCTGGGCGGCGGCGCGATCATCATCGCTTCGGGCCTTTATATATGGCAACGCGAACGCGCCGTGCGCGGCAGGGTGCGCCGCCCGGTCCCGGCAGAGCGCTAAGCAAGTCGAAGCCTCCCGCCAACGCAAAAGGCCGGACAAATTCGCCCGACCTTTCATTTCAAAATAGCGATTTCTGGATCAGCCGCGGCCGATATAAGGCATCGCCGTCGCCATCACCGTCATGAACTGCACGTTAGCCTCAAGCGGCAGCGACGCCATGTGCAGCACCGATTTCGCCACGTTCGAGACATCCATGACAGGCTCAACCGCGATCGAGCCATCTGCCTGCGGCACGCCCTTGGTCATCTTGGCTGCCATGTCGGTCAGCGCGTTGCCAATGTCGATCTGCCCGCAGGCGATGTTGTAGGGTCGCCCATCGAGCGAAATGGAGCGTGTCAGCCCAGTCACCGCATGTTTCGACGCCGTATAGGGCGCAGAGCCCCAGCGCGGCACATAGGCGCTGACCGAGCCGTTGTTGATGATCCGCCCACCCTGCGGGTCCTGTGCGCGCATCCGGGCAAAAGCCGCGCGTGCGCAGATGAACGATCCGGTCAGGTTGATGTCGATGGCCCGGCGGAAATCATCCACGCTGGTTTCGTCGATGGTTCCGCCCATGACGGAGATCCCGGCATTGTTGAACAGGCAGTCGAGATGCCCCCAAGCCGCAACCGCCTTGGCAAAGGCGGCATCGACGCTGGCCTCGTCGGACACATCGCAGGGCAATGCCAAGACGCCTTCATGTTCGGAGGCCAGCGCCTCCAATGGCTCCGCCCGGCGCCCCACGACGCCGACCTTCCAGCCTGCCTCTACGAAGGCCAGCGTGCAGGCCTTGCCGATGCCCTGCCCGCCGCCGGTGATGATGATTGTTTGCGCCATGAAACCTCTCCCTGTTTCTGTGGGCCAGAATTATCTTGAGCGAGACGAGTCTGCGACGGGGCGGCGCCCGCATTCACAGTTCCCGCAGTAAAATCTCCCCCTCGCTCGGGTCTAGTGATTGTCCCTCGGCAGATCGCGCGCAACTTTCTGATAGGCAGTTGCCAGTTCAAGACAACCGCCATCGGCCAATTGGCCAACGTGCTTGCGATAGATCTCTTGCCAAGGCGTCTGGTTGTGGATTTCCGGCGCCTCCCAGGCGTCGATCCGGGCCTGCCATTCCGCCTCATCGACCAGCGCATCCATGCGGCTGGCGTTCAGATCCAACCGCACCATGTCACCGGTTTTCAAATAGGCCAGACCGCCGCCCACAACCGACTCGGGTGAGGCGTTGAGGATCGAGGGGCTTTCCGATGTGCCCGACTGCCGACCATCGCCAACCGTGGGCAGATGGTTGATCCCCGCCTTGATCAGCGCGTCGGGTGGCTGCATGTTCACAACCTCGGCGCTGCCGGGATAGCCGACGCAACCAACATTGCGGATAAACAGGATGCAATGTTCGTCAATGTTCAAAGCCGGATCATTGATCCGATCGTGATAATCCTCGGGCCCTTCAAAGACGATGGCACGCGCCTCGTAGACACCCTCGTTGCCCGGCTCTGACAGGAACCGTTTCTGAAAGTCCTCAGAGATGACGCTGGTCTTCATCAGGGCGCTGTCGAACAGATTGCCCGACAAGACCTTGAAGCCCGCGTTCTGACGCATTGGCTCGGCGTAGGTCTTGATCACGTCCAGATCGACGCTTTGGCAGCCCGCAAGGTTCGCACCCATGCTGTTGCCCGTGGCGGTCATGGCGCCGGTGTTGATGCGCCCGGCCTTCATCAGCTCGCCCATGATTGCGGGTACGCCACCAGCACGGAAAAAGCTTTCGCCCAGATATTCGCCCGCAGGCTGCATGTTGAGCAGCAGCGGCACGTCGAAACCCACCGTCTCCCAGTCTTTCACGTCCAGATCGACGCCCGCATGACGGGCAATCGCCTGAAGATGCGGCGGCGCGTTGGTGCTGCCGCCAATGGCGGCGTTCACGACAATCGCGTTCTCAAAGGCTTCGCGTGTCAGAATGTCCGAGGGTTTCAGATCGTCCAGAACCATCTGCACGATGCGTTTGCCGGTGTCATAGGCCATGGCCATACGTTCGCGGAAAGGCGCTGGGATTGCGCTGTTGCCGGTCAGCGACATGCCCAGCGCTTCCGCCATGGCGTTCATCGTGCTCGCCGTCCCCATCGAGTTGCAATGCCCAAGCGAGGGCGCCGAGGAACAGACCCGGCTCATGAATTCTTCGTAGTCGATCTTGCCTTCAGCCAGCAGGCGGCGGCTTTCCCAGACGATGGTCCCCGAGCCTGCCCGCTTGCCCTTCCACCAGCCGTCCAGCATCGGACCGCCGTTCAGCGCGATGGCAGGCAAATCCGCTGTGGCCGCGCCCATCAGCATCGCTGGCGTGGTCTTGTCACAGCCCGTGGTCAGCACCACGCCGTCAATCGGATAGCCGTGCAGCACTTCGACAAGGCCCAGATAGGCAAGGTTGCGATCCAGCGCAGCGGTCGGGCGCTTGCCGGTCTCCTGGATCGGATGCACCGGGAATTCCATCGGAACGCCGCCCGCCTCGCGAATGCCCGCCTTGATCCGGTCCATCAGGAAGACGTGGATCTTGTTACAAGGGGCAATGTCGCTGCCCGTATTGGCGATGCCGATCACCGGGCGCCCGCCTTGCAGTTCCTCGCGGGTATATTCCTGGTTCTGGTATCGCTCAACATAAAGCGCGGTCATACCTGGGTTGTTCGGGTTGTCGAACCACTCTTGCGAGCGGAACCGCTTGTGTGCGCGTGTGTCTGACATGACGTCCTCCCTTTGGCCGAGTGCGATTCCCACATCTTTCGGCTGCTTGCAGCAGCATTTCAATTTGGTATACCAAATGCAAGAGATACTCACATCGCTTAGGGGAGGATGGGATGAGACGAGTCGCTTTTGCGGGGGTTTTGGCAGTGATATACTCCAGTGCCCTGCCCGCCTTGGCCGAGGTCGATCTGGCCACAGTCGACGCCTGCATCGAACAAGCCCGCAGCGACGGGCAAGTGCCCACCGCCTGCATTGACGCCGCCCAGGCGGATTGTCAGGCCGAAACCTCGGACAGCCACATGGTCGCCGCGCTTTGCTACACGAAGGCGCGCGAGGTCTGGGGAACAGGCATTCGCGACCGCATGCAACTGATCAGTGCGTCGGCCCCCGAAAACGTGGCCGCCATTGCCGGGATCGAAGTGAAATACGACCTTCTGGCCAACCTCACCCAATGCGACCGCATGGAAGAGCTGTCCCGCGTCGGTGAGGCCACAAACGAAGAAATCCAACGCCAGAAAGCCCGTTGCGAGGCCAGCGCCTCGGGGCTGGCCTATCTGCGCCTTGTCTGGCGCTCGGCTGACATGCCGCTCGAGGAGAAGTGAGATGATCGAAGACCCCGCCATCCTGACCATCGTCAAGGATCGCCCGCGCCCCAGCGCCGCGCAGATCGCCGCCTTTCAGGGCATTCCCACCGGTTTTGTCTGTGACGCCATGGACGGGACAGGCGCGCTGACCACCGCGATCAGCCCGGTCGACGGTGGCCTCGGGGATTGGCACGCTGCCGGCCCAGCCCTGGTCGCCGAAAACGGTCCGGCCGAGATCCTGGCCACCATGGCCGCCGTCAGCCTTGCCCAGCCCGGCGATATGCTGCTGGCCGCGGTCGAAGGGCATCAGGGCTGTTCCGCCTGCGGCGATCAGATCCTTGGCATGATGAAGAACGCGGGCGTCGCAGGCTTTGTCACTGACGGGCCGATGCGCGACATCGAAGGTATCCTTCAGGTCGGCCTGCCCGCGTGGTGCACCGGGCTGAATCCGGCCTCACCCTATGCCAAAGGCCCTGCAACAGTCGGCGGCGCAGCGATGATCGGCGGGCGCGTTGTGGCCACTGGCGACATGGTCATCGCAGACCGTAACGGCGTTGTAATTGTCCCCTTCGCGCGCATGGACGAGGTGATCAGCAAACTCGAAACCGTCAAACAGCTGGAGGTCGAGCTGGAAGCCAAGGTTGCCAGCGGCTTCCGCACGCCGCTGGACCTTGACGCGATGATTGCCGAGGGCAAAGCAGTCTCCCGCAGCTAAAGCACACCGCCAAGGGTTTCTTTGGGCCGAAAATACCTCGGGGGGCCGCGTCAGCGGCGGGGGCAGAGCCCCCATACAACGCCCCCCCGCCTGTCACATCTTGGCAAAGGCGCTTTTCGCGCCACCGCTTTCCTGTGTCTTGAAGATCGAGGTGTTGTCCTTGGCGGGCGGCAAAGGCATGCGCACCGGAACCTGCTCCAGCCGCGGTTCGATACAGGGGGCGCCGGTGATCATCCGGTCCTGCAAATCCGCCCAGAACCCACGCTGCCCCAGCGAATGGATATAGCTTGAGGCCCCAAGCAGCGGCCATGCATCCGCCGCGGCGCATTCATAGAACAGGATCAGCCGCGCCCGGTCGGACACATTGGGCGCCGAGCCATGCAGGGTGCGCACATGGTGCACCGTCATGCTGCCCGCCTTGCCGGTCAGCGTCACCGCCTTGTCCATCTCGAACAGCGGATCTTGCGGATCGATCGCCCCGCAGAACACGCCGTCGTTGTGATGGCTCAGCACCGGCCCCTTGTGGGTTCCGGGAATGACCATGAGCGGCCCATTGGCTTCGTCCACATCTTCGAGGTTCAAACCAAAGGCCAGCAAGCTGTCATTTGTGGCCGGGTAAAAGGCCCAGTCCTGATGCCACTCGACCGCCGCACCGCCACCGGGCGCCTTTGTGTTCAGCTTCGAGGTGTTGATGAAAGTGTCAGGCCCCAGAAGATCGGTGAGCACTTCGGTGACTTTGCTTTTCGCAAGGATATCCCAAAAATATGGATCGATCTTATGCGGCAGCTTGATCCGCGTCAGGCGCGGATTGTCTGGGCTGTGGCCCTTGTCCAGATCATACCGCTCATCGCTGTCGGTGACCGTGCGCGAGGCGTCGATCAGCCGATAGGTGATCTCTTGCAGGTGGGCCAACTGATCGGGCGTCACAACGTCTTCGACCATCAGATAGCCGTTGGTTTCGTAGAAATCCTTTTGCTGCTGGCTCAACATGGCACACTCCGGTTGCGCAGACTGGGGGAGCATTCGCGCTCCCCCGGGGTTAATGGGACAAGAAGACGTGGATCAAGCACCCTTTTTCACCTCTTCCTCCATGTCGATGCCGTTCATGCGCGCCACGTGATCGGTGAGGAAGGGCACATAGTCATCCGCATGGCCGATGGCTTCGACGTAAGTGAAATACTGCCGCGTGGCCGAGGCGATCAGGGTCAGGGCGCCCGCATCCGCAGCCATGGCGTTGGCATAGCGCACGTCCTTGGAGGCATTGGCGATACTGAACTTATGCGCATCCTTGTTGCGGTCCACGGCATAGCTCATGAAGGTGTCGAAAAAGCCATTGCCCAGCCGCGACGACCCGATGACCTTTTGCACCGTTTGCGGCGAGATGCCGACCTTGGCGCCCAGCACGGTCGCCTCGGCATAAAGGGCCGCGTAGGACATGGAAATCAGGTTCATCAGCAGCTTCATCTTGTGACCTGCACCGGTTTCACCGACGCGGTTGATGTTGCCAGCCCAGCATTCGATGATCGGCAGCACCTTGGCATAGCTTTCGTCGTCGGCGCCAACCATGGCGTCCAGAGTGCCTTCTTCGGCCTCTTTCGGAGTGCGGCCAAGCGGGGCATCGACGATCTTGCCGCCCTTTTCCGCCAGTTCAGCAGCCAGTTTCATGGTCGAGGTCGGATCAGCCGTCGAGGCATCAACAACGATCAGCCCCGGACGCGCGCCCGCCAGAATACCATCGGGTCCGTGATAAATCGCCTCGATCTGCGGCGAGTTGGACAGGCACAGGTGGATGACGTCGCAGGCCTCGGCCATCTCGCGCGGGGTTTGCACCTCAGTCGCGCCCATGCCAATCAGGCTTTCGACCGGAGCGCGGTTGCGGTTGCCCTTGACCACAAGGGAATAGCCGCCCTGAAGGATGTTCTTGGCCATGCCGTGGCCCATCAGGCCAACGCCGATAAAGCCCACTGTCGGTTTGTCTGTCATCTGTCTTTCCTCCCTTATTCGGCCGCTTTGTCGGTGTGCAAAGGCGGCAACATCTTACCCGGGTTAAGAATGCCCTTGGGGTCAAGCGCCTGCTTGATTGCCCGCATATAGGCCACGGCGGGGCCGTGCTCCTTTAGCATCAAGCCCTGTTTTCCGACGCCGATGCCATGTTCGCCGCTGACCGTGCCGCCCAGACGCAGGGCGGTGTCGGCAAGGGCCTTGGTGAATTTTTCGGCGCGGGCCATTTCATCGGGGTCATTGGGGTTGACCGAAACCCCGGCGTGGAAATTGCCATCGCCCACATGGCCGACAATCGTCGAGGTCAGGCCCAGTTTGACCGCGTCTTCCTGCGCCTGCACCACCGCCTCGGCCAATTGGCTGATCGGCACGCAGACATCGGTGGGCCAAAGGCTTTTTCCCTTGCCCAGCGCCGCGCTGGCGTAATGGGCGCTATGGCGCATCTTCCACAGGGCACTGCGATCCTCGGCGCGGGTGGCTGTGCGCCAGCCCGCCGCGCCGAAGTCATCGGCAATCTCGGCAAAGGTCGCCATCTGTTCGGCGACGCCCGCTTCGCTGCCGTGGAATTCCAGAAACAGATGCGGCATTTCCGGCAGACCAGCATCCGCATAGGCGTTGAAACCGCGCACCATCATATGGTCCAGCAGTTCGATCCGCGCCATGGGCAGGCCCGACTGGATCGTCAGGATCACGCAGTTCACCGCGTCTTCGACCGTTTCAAAACGGCAGGTCGCTGCGGCCGTTGCCTCGGGGATGCCCTGCAGCCGCAAGGTCAGTTCCGTGATGATGCCCAGCGTGCCTTCGGAGCCAATCAGAAGGTGCGTCAGATCATAACCGGTCGAGCTTTTGCGCGCCTTGGTGCCGGTGCGGATCACCGTGCCGTCGGCCATCACGGCCTCAAGCGCGAGAACATTCTCGCGCATGGTACCATAGCGCACAGCGGTGGTGCCCGACGCCCGCGTGCCCGCCATCCCGCCCATCGAGGCATTTGCGCCCGGATCAACCGGAAAGAACAACCCGGTGGCGCGCAACTCTTCGTTCAGGGCGATGCGGGTGATGCCGGGCTGGACTACGGCATTCAGGTCCTCGGCGTTGACCGCCAGCACCTTGTTCATCCGGTTCATATCCAAAGATATCCCCCCCGCGATCGCCAGATGCTGCCCCTCAAGCGAACTGGCCGCGCCATAAGGCGTGACCGGGCAATCCGCCGCGTGGCAGATGCGCAGGATCTCTGAAACCTCTTGCGTGGTTTCGGGATAGGCCACAGCGTCGGGCGGGGTGTTGGGATAATAGGTCTCGTTCTGGCCGTGCAGGCTGCGGTCGGCTTGCGTCGTCACAAGCCGATCGCCCAGTTGAGCGGACAATTGCACTATGGCGGTTTCGATCGTCATGTCTGTTTCAGTCCGGAATAGATGGCCAGCGCGACCACCAGCAGCATTGAGGCCGCCATCAGATAGTTGATACGGCGTTGGCCGCTTTCGCTCAGGTTCAGTTTGTGCAGGCTCGCCCCGGCCCAAAGCCAGCCAAGGTGGATGGGAATCCAGATGGCGTTGACGATCAGCAACTTGGCGAGGGTTTCGAACATCAGGTTGTCAGGGGCAAAGGCAAAGCCCGCGAACAGCGTGGTGTTGACCGCATAAGCCTTTGGGTTGATGGCCTGAAGCGCAATCCCAGCCAGAACGGCAGGCGGCGCCTTGGCCTCGATGAAGGCGATCTTCGACCCAGCAAAGGCGATGCGCGCAGCAAGGTAGATCAGATAAGCCACCGAGGCGACCATCAGCACGGTGCGGATCACCGGCACCGAAAGCACCACGGCCGCGACCCCCGAAATTACAGCCAAGGCCACCAGATTCGTACCGATGAACAGGCCCAGAACATAGCGAAGCCCGGCGCGCACGCCATAAGCCGCACCCAGACCGGCCGTCGACAAGACCCCCGGCCCCGGCGTGATGATCAGGAAAAGAACGGCGGCGGCAAAGCTCAGCATAGGCGCTGGCCTGCGGGCGCTTGGCGCAAAGGCATTGGATCCCCTCCCAAGGACATTGATCCGGCGACGCCTGCTTGCATCGCGGGATAAATGGTATACCATTTCCATCAAGTCGATTTTGCCCCGGAATGTCAACGCCCCGCAGCGGGCAGGTAAGGGGTTTGGGAGGACATATGAATTTGTTTGATCTGAACGGGCGCCGGGCGCTCGTGACTGGCTCGTCCATGGGAATCGGTCTGGCGCTTGCGCGCGGGCTGGCGCAGGCGGGGGCAACGCTGGTGCTCAACGCCCGCAACGCCGAGCGTCTCGAAGAAGCCGCAACAACGCTCCGGGCCGAAGGGGCCAGCGTCGACACCCTGCCCTTTGACGTGACCAATGCCGAAGCGGCCCGCACTGCCGTCGATGCCTATGAGGCGCAGCACGGTGCCATCGACATCCTTGTGAACAACGCCGGGATGCAGCACCGCACCCCCTTGGAGGATTTCCCGCCCGAGGCCTTTGACACACTAATGCGGACCAACGTGAACTCGGTCTTCTACGTCGGGCAAAGCGTGGCGCGGCACATGATCAAACGTGGCCGCGGCAAGATCATCAACATCGCCTCGGTGCAAACCGCGCTCGCCCGTCCGGGCATCGCTCCCTATACTACCTCCAAGGGGGCGGTTGCGAACCTGACCAAAGGCATGGCTACCGACTGGGCCAAGTACGGGCTGAACTGCAACGCCATTGCGCCGGGTTATTTCGACACCCCGCTGAATGCAGCGCTTGTCGCCGACCCCGAGTTTTCCGCTTGGCTGGAAAAGCGCACCCCGGCTGGCCGCTGGGGCAAGGTCGAGGAACTGGTTGGCGCCTGTATCTTCCTGTCCTCGGACGCCGCCAGCTTTGTGAATGGTCATACCCTCTTTGTTGACGGTGGCATCACCGCAAGCCTTTAAAGGAGCCCCCCAATGCTGCCCTTTTCGAACCCCGATCCCAAAGCCTGCCTTGTCACGCGCATCTGGCGGCCCGGTCTTGGCCCTGCGCTTGTCACCCTGCGCGGCGACACCGTGGTTGACATCACATCCCGCGAAGCACCCACCCTGCGTGACCTGCTCGAACGTGACGACGCCGCCGATTACGTCACCCATGCTGGCGGCGAAGAGGTTATCTCGCTTGCCGATCTGAACGACGCATCGACCGAAACCGCAAGCCCGGACAGCCTTCGCTTTCTCGCGCCGCCCGATTTGCAGGCCATCAAGGCCTCGGGCGTGACCTTCGCCGAATCCATGGTCGAACGGGTGATCGAGGAACAGGCCGCGGGCGACGCTGATCGTGCCGATGAGATCCGCCAAAAAGTGCAGGGCGTCATCGGCAACAGCCTGTCGGGGATCGAGCCCGGCAGCGCCAAGGCGATGGAGGTCAAGCGCGTTCTACAGGCCGAAGGGCTTTGGTCCGCCTATCTTGAGGTCGGCATCGGCCCGGACGCCGAGGTTTTCACCAAATGTCAGCCCATGGCCTCGGTCGGCTGGGGCGCGTCGGTCGGGCTGCACCCGATTTCCACATGGAACAACCCCGAGCCCGAGATTGTCCTAGCGATCAACAGCCGCGGCCAGATCAAGGGCGCGACCCTTGGCAACGACGTCAACCTGCGCGACGTCGAGGGGCGCTCGGCCCTGCTTTTGGGTAAGGCCAAGGACAACAACGCCTCTTGCGCGATCGGGCCGTTCCTTCGGCTGTTCGATGGGGACTATGGCATGGCTCAAGTCGAAAGCGCCGAGCTGACGCTGAAAGTAACGGGCGAGGATGGCTTTGTTCTGAACGGCCACAGTTCGATGAAGAAGATCAGCCGCCGACCTGCGGATATCGTCGCCCAGACCATAGGGCGCCATCACCAGTATCCCGACGGGTTCTTCCTGTTTCTCGGAACGCTCTTCGCCCCGATCCAGGACCGCGACGCGCCCGGGCAGGGCTTTACCCACAAGATGGGTGACGTGGTTTCGATCTCGGAGCCGGGCTTGGGCGAATTGCGCAACACCGTGCGCCTGTCGACAGAAGCGCCGGAATGGAGCTTTGGCACCGGACAACTGATGCGCAACCTGTCGGCCCGGGGCCTTCTATGAGCCGATTTCTCTGTCTGGGTGAAATCATGGTCGAAATGGCCCCGGCCGACGCGGGGTTGTTTCGCATGGGCTTTGCCGGGGATACCTTCAACTGCGCATGGTACGCCCGCCGCTTGCTGCCTGCGGACTGGACCGTGGGGTATGGCACCGCCGTCGGCACCGATGCGGTCTCGGGCGATATGATCGACTTCATCGCTGAGCAGGGCATCGAGACAAACGCCGTGCGCCGCGATCCCAGCCGGACCGTCGGTCTCTATATGATCCAGCTCGCTGGGGGCGAGCGCAGCTTTTCCTACTGGCGCGGGCAATCGGCGGCCAAGACGCTGGGCGACGATCCGGCATGGCTGGATCAGATCCTAGATGGGCAAGACGTCGTGCAATTTTCGGGCATCACGCTGGCGATCCTGCCACCCGAGGGGCGCACCGCGCTTTGCGCAGCCCTTGCGCGCGCAAGGGCGCGTGGCAGTCATATCGCCTTTGACACCAACCTGCGCCCGCGCTTGTGGGAGGACGCAGAAACCATGTCCAAAGGCCTGCTGATGGGCGCCGCGGTATCGGACACCGTCCTGCCCTCGTTCGACGAAGAGCAAATGGCCTTTGGCGACATCACGCCCGACGACACCATCGCCCGCTACAAGGGCCTTGGCGCCACCACCATTGCGGTCAAGAACGGGGCCGAGATTTGCCACGTCTGGTCACAGGCCGAAGGAGACTTCCGCTACGATCCCCCCGCCGTCCCGCAGGTGATCGACAGCACAGCGGCCGGCGACAGCTTTGGCGCGGGCTTTCTTGCGGCGCGGGCCACCGGGGCCACGGTTGCCGATGCGACAAAACAGGCGGCGCATCTGGCGGCGCAAGTCATTCAACAACGCGGGGCCCTCGCGCCCCAGATCTTTGAGGGAGGGACCCCATGAACATCCTGATTATCGGCGGCGGCGGCATGGTCGGCCAGAAACTCGCCCGCAAACTCGCCTCGCGCGGCGAATTGCGCGGCAAGGAAATCACCAAGCTGACCCTCGCAGACATCAACGACCCGGCCCGCATCGAGGCCCCCTTCCCGGTGGACTACACCACCTGCGACATTTCTGACCGTGCTTCGGTCGATGCCACGATCGCGGCGGATGTGGACGTGATCTACCTGCTGGCGGCCGTGGTCTCGGCCCATGCTGAAGAGGATTTCGACTTCGGCTACAAGATCAACATGTATGGCACCATCAACGTTCTGGAACGCGCCCGCGCATTGGGGACCAAACCGGTCTTGGTCTTTACCTCTTCGATCGCCGTGTTCGGCGGCGAAGTCCCGCAACCCTATACCGACAACTCCGCCCTCAACCCGCAAATTTCCTACGGCGCGCAGAAACTGATCGGCGAACTGCTGGTCGAAGATTACGCCCGCAAGGGATTCATTGACGGGCGCGGCTTTCGCCTGCCAACGATCTCGGTCCGCCCCGGCGCGCCAAACCGCGCGGCCTCGGGCTTCATGTCCTCGATCTTCCGCGAACCGTTGCAGGGCCAACCGGCCAACTGCCCGGTCGACAAGGATTTCCCGCATTTCTATCTCTCGCCCCGGCAATGCGTCGAAAACCTTGTCACCGCCGCGGAAATCGAGGCAGAAGCCTTTGGTAAGCGCCGTTGCATGACCATGCCGGGCAGGGTCTGGACCATTGGACAGATGATCGACGCCATGACCGCCGTCGCTGGCCCTGAACCTGCCAAGCTGATTACATGGAATGCGCAGCCGGAAATCCAGACCATCCTTGATGGCTGGCGGCTCGACGTGCGTCCGGAAAAGGCCGCCACGCTCGGCCTAAAGGCCGACAGCAGCTTTGAGGACAACATCCGATTCTTCCTCGAAGACGATCTGCCCGGCTAATCCGTCTTCACTGGTCTGAAAATATCACGGGGGGCGCAGCTTGCTGCGCGGGGGCACGGCCCCCTCCCCGCCCTGAACGGAGCGTCATACATGACCCAATTCGCCAAATACCCCGGCCTCAAAGGCACCTCGGTGATTGTCACAGGCGGCGCCTCGGGCATTGGCGCTGCCATTGTCGAGGCTTTCGCAGCCGAAGGCGCCCGCGTTGGTTTTGTCGACTTCGACGAAGCCAGCGCCGCCAAACTGCTTGAGCGACTCGACGGTGACATCGCTTTTGAACCCTGCGACCTGCGCGACATCGACCAATTGCAGTCTTCCTTCGCCAAACTGGCCGAGCGTATCGGCACGCCCACGGTTCTGGTCAACAACGCCGCGCGCGACGACCGCCATGACTGGACCGAAGTCACACCTGATTTCTGGGACGAGCGCATGAATACAAACCTGCGCCACCAGTTCTTTGCGATTCAGGCGGTGGCGCCGGGCATGATCAAGGCGGGCAAAGGCTCGATCATCAATATGGGATCGGTCAGTTGGATGATGCCGCAAGGCGGGATGCCCGCCTATACCACCGGAAAATCCGCCGTTCACGGGCTGACGCGCGGTATCGCGCAGGATCTGGGCAAGCACCGCATCCGCGTGAATACCGTCGTCCCCGGCTGGATCCTGACCGAACGCCAACGCGAATTGTGGCTGACCCCCGAAGCCGAGAAGAAACATCTTGAGCGGCAAATCCTGCCCGATCTGATCGAGCCAGTGTATCTGGCGCGGATGGTGCTGTTCCTGGCCTCTGACGATGCGGCGATGTGTACGGCGCAGGATTTCTACGTCGAAGCCGGGACAGTTTGAGCGAGTCGTTTTCCGGGCCAGCCCGCTACGTCGCCGCTGCGGTAAATTCCACGACAATAATCAGGCCGCCGGTGTACGATCCGGCGGCCTGTTTGCCGGGTCAGTTCACTGGCGTGACCAAGTCTTTGCCTTCAAGGTGGGCAGTGACGTTGTCCAGTTGCAGCATGGCCATCGCGCGGCGGGTTTCCACCGTGCCCGAACCTTGGTGCGGTTGCAGAACCACGTTGTCCAACGCGGCAAAACGCGGGTCGATGTTCGGCTCGTTCAGGAAGACATCCAGACCAGCGCCCGCAATTGTGCCATTCTCGAGCGCGTCCAGCATGGCGCCTTCGTCAATGGTCGTCCCACGCGAAATGTTGATGATCACACCGCGCGGGCCAAGCGCCTCGATCGCTTCGCGCGTGACGTAATTTTCCGTGGCCGGGCCACCCACAAGAGCGATCACCATGAAATCCACCGCCTGCGCCAGCGACACGACATCGGCATGAAAGGTCCAACCCGGCGTCTCTTTTTCGCTGCGGGCGTGATAATGGATGTCCATCTTGAAGGCCGCCAGACGATCAGCGATCTCGCGCCCGATGCGGCCAAGACCGACGATCCCGACGCTGGAGCCGCTGGCCTTGCGGTTCAGAGGCAGCTCTCCCTCTTTCGCCCATAGACCGGTCCGTGCACGCGCATCGCCTGCAATCATGTTGCGGCTTTGAGCCAGCAGCATGGCCACCGCAAGGTCCGCCACGTCGTCGTTCAGAACGTCCGGGGTGTTGGTCACCTTGACGCCGCGCGCAGAGGCGGCGCTGACGTCTATGGCGTCATAGCCGACGCCGAAATTCGCGATCACACCAAGGTTCGGGAAATGGTCCATCGCGTCGCCGCCAAAAGCCTTGTGGCCCTTGTAGGCAATGGCCCGCACCTGAGCGCGGGTTTCGTCGTCGAGCGCGCCCATCTCTTCGGGTCCGGCGACGTAGGTGCTGGAATGGGCGGCCTCCAGCCGGGCGCGTTCCTCGGCGTTGAAGGCACCGGCGATCAATAGGGGAGTACGGCTCATATCGTGTCCTTTCACAGAAGCTTGGCGATGCGGGACAGCGCCTCTTGGATGTTTTCCGCCGAATTGGCGTAGGAAAAGCGCAGGTAACCTTCACCCCATTTTCCGAATGAGGTGCCAGCGACCGTGGCAACGCCTGCCTCGTCCAGAAAGCGGTTCTGCGCCTCCATCGCGGTCAGGCCGGTGCCTTCGATATTCGGGAAAGCGTAAAACGCCCCCGCCGCATCGGCGCAGCGCACGCCGGGCAGCGCGTTCAACCCGTCAACGATGATCTGGCGGCGTTTGTCGAATTGTTCCAGCATGGCATAGACTGCATCCTGCGGCCCGTTCAGCGCGGCAATCCCGGCGTATTGGGTGGCGGCATTGACGCAGGAATGATCGTTGATGCACAGCCGCGTGACATGATCGACGCAGGCATCGGGCCAGACCGCATAGCCAAGGCGCCAGCCTGTCATCGCATAGGTCTTGGACCAGCCATCCAGCATGATCAGCCGGTCGCGGATTTCCGGATACTGCAAGAGCGATACGTGCTCGCGCCCGCCGTACAGCATGTTTGAGTAAATCTCGTCCGACATCAGGGCGACGTTTGGATGCGCCTCGAGGCCTTTGACCAGCTTGTCGATTTCTTCGCGCGGGGTGACGCCTCCGGTCGGGTTGGCGGGCGAGTTGATGATGATCAGGCTCGTGCGGTCGGTAATCTGGCCCAGCACTTCCTCGGCATTGAAGGCAAAGCCGTTCTCTTCCTTCAAAGCGATCGGCACCGGGGTGGCGCCGGAATATCTGATCACGCTTTCGTAGATCGGAAATCCGGGGTTGGGGTACATGATTTCCGCGCCGGGCTGACCAAACATCAGGCAGGCAAAGAACATCGTCGGCTTGCCGCCCGGCTGGATCACCACGTTGTCGGGGTTGACCTCGACGTTGTGGCGGCGGTGCAGATCGGCGCTGACGGCCTCGCGCAGCGCTGGCAGACCGTTGGCGGGGGTATAGCCGTGATGGCCATCGCGCAGTGCCTTGATCCCGGCCTCGACGATATGTTCGGGCGTCTGGAAATCGGGCTGGCCGATGCCAAGATTGATGATGTCGCGTCCTTCGGCGGCCAGTTTGCCCGCACGGGCCAGAACCATGAAGGCGGATTCGGTGCCGAGCCGTGACAGGCTATCGGCGAATTTCAACTGTGTCATAGGTGTCCCTCCCCGGGGCGCCCAAGGTCAGGTGGGGCGCTATGGGAATTTTGGTATACCAGAAGACACAACGTTTCCAGAGGGGGAATGCATCGCGTTCTGCGCAAGCTCTGTGCAATATGGTGCCCGAGTGGCCCTAGCCTTTCGCCAAGGCATAGGTCACCTGCGCCTCGGCCATGCCAAAGCGCGCGGGGGCCAAGGCCAACCAGTAGTCCGCCGCAGCTGCCCTTTCGCCGCCAAGCCCCGCGACACGCTGCGCCAGACAGGCTGAAACGGCGGCCCATCCAGCCCGCAGATAACCGTCAGCGGCCGCCAGTTGCGCCGATGCGCTTGCCTTTGCCAGCCGTTCCGAGAGCGCCTCGAACTGCGCCAGCAAGTCGATCCCCGGTCCCTCGCCCAACTCTCCGCGCATCCGGTCGCCAAGCGCTTTCAGCCCTGCGCCTTGGTCTTTCAACAGGCGCCGGAACAGGAAATCCTGCCCCTGCATACCTGTGGTGCCCTCGTAGATGGTGCAGATGCGGGCATCGCGGAACAGCCGCTCGGCCGACCATTCACGGGTATACCCTGCGCCGCCAAGAACCTGAATCGTCGCGCTGGTGGCCTCTTGCGCGCCCTCGCCACAGAACGTCTTGGCCAGTGGCAACAGGAAGGCGGCATAGGCCTGCATGCCCGCGTCGGTTCTGCCTTCTTCGACGGCCACGGCGGCCTCGAACATCAGTGCGGTTGTCACCGCCGCCTGCGCATCGATCGCCAACAATTGGCGCTGCACATCCGGGTGCGAGATGATCGGCACAGGGGGCGATTTTGGCGATCCGCCCTGTTTGCGATCCTCCGCATAGGCACGGGCGAGCGCGGCGCAACGCAGGATGATCCCCGCGCCCTGCCCGCCAACCTGAAGGCGCATCAATTCAATCATGGTGAACAGTTGCGCCAGCCCGCGACCGGGCGCGCCGATCATCGTGCCAAGCGAGTCTTCGAAGCGCATCACGCAGGTTGGTGATCCGTGCAGACCCAGCTTTTCCTCGATCCGTTCCACGCGAATGCCGTTGTCCGCGCCGTCATCGGTGATGTTGGGCACAAGGAACAGCGACAGCCCGCGTGTGCCCTCTTCAGGCGTGCCGGTGCGGGCCAAGGCCAGATGACCAATGCGATCTGTCATGTCGTGATCGCCAAAACTGATCCAGCATTTTGTTCCGGACAGCCGCCAAGTGCCGCCGTCCTTGACCGCCTTGGTGCGAATGCGCCCCACGTCCGATCCCGCGTCGGGTTCCGAGATGCAGATGGTCACAGCCCAGTCGCCCGCCGCCAGCCTGGGGCACCAGACATCGCGCAGGTCTGGCGCCAGTTCGGCAAGCAGATGCGCCCCGGCACGCGATGACCCCAGCGCCATCATAAAGGGCATGGCCGCGCCCTCGAACGGCAGACTGGCCGCAACGTGCAAGGCCAAAGGCAGACCCATGCCGCCAAAATCCGGGTCCAGATCGGCACAAATCCAGCCATCCGCGCCAAATCGTCGATAGGTTTCGGGATAGCCTGCCGGGGTCTTGACCCGTCCGCTTTCAATCCGGCAATGCTCGGCGTCGGCCACCCCGGCCAAAGGGTCAAGCACCGCCTCGGCCAGCTTGCGCGCCTCATCCAGAATCTGCGCCACGCCGGTGTCGTCCAGCCCTGCGCGGTCAGCCTGCGCTGCCCAACCCGGAGTGGCCTGAAGCAGCGAAAGGATCGTTTCGTCGGTCATGGATCAGGTGTCCCCAATTCGATCACGCGCGGGTCTTCGGACCACAAGGCCTCGGCCAGATCGGCGCGATGGCGCAGCACGGCACGCTGGTTGATGCTGCCTTTGTCGGTGACTTCGCCCTTGTCGAAATCCAAGGGCACGGCGAGATAAATCAACCGCTTGACCCGTGTGGCAGACCCGGTGGCCCGTTTGGCATGTTCCGCCAGCCGTTCGGCTGTTACGTGGCGCACCTTGGGATGAGCCAGCAAGGCTTCGCCCTCCAATGGCTCTCCCGCCAGATCGCGCAGGGCTGACCAGTTCGGAACCACCAAAGCGCCAAGTTCCAGATGCCCTTCCCCCGCGATCACCACGTCGCTGGCAAGACCGCCCAGCTCGTTGGTCAAAACAGCGCGCAGCGGCCCGACGGCAACCCAGGTTCCCGAGGCCAGCTTGAAATTCTCGGCCAGGCGTCCATCGAACAGGAACCCCTTTGAGGCATCCCCCGGCACGGCAAATTTGAAGGCGTCCCCGAAGGAGTAGAAGCCTTCCTCATCAAACGCTTTGGCGGTGAGTTTGTCGTTGTGCCAATACCCCGGCGTGATTGACGGGCTTTTGACGCGGCCTTCCAGCTTGTCCCCCTGCGGCACCAGTTTCAGCGTGACGCCATGTGCTGGCACCCCAAGGTTGCCGGATTTTTCCTGCCGGTCGGTATTGATCAAGGCAAAGGGGCCGGTTTCTGTGGCCCCGAAGCCGGTGGTCAACAGCACACCGCCGGGCACCATTTCTTCGCTGACCTTGGTCAGGCGGTCCCAAACCGGCTGGCTCATACCGGCGCCGGCGTAGAACAACATCTGGAGGTCCTTGAAAAAGGTCTCGCGCAGCGCCGCGTCGGTTTCAAAGGCGTCCAAGAGCATCTGAAACCCCAGCGGGACGTTGAAATACCATGTCGGCGACACGTCGCGCAGGTTTTCAATGGTCCGGCCTATGGCACCGGGCGTCGGGCGGCCATCATCAATGTAATAGGTGCCGCCATTATAGAGAACCATGTTGAAGACCTTGTTGCCGCTGGCGGTATGGTTCCACGGCGCCCAATCGACGACCACCGGCGGCGTTGTCTTCATGAAGGTAAAACACTGCTGAACGATCTGCTGGTTCGAGCACAGCATCTTGTGCGTTTGGATCACGGCCTTGGGTGAACCCGTAGTGCCTGAAGTAAAGAGAAACTTGGCAACGGTGTCGCCGGTGATGGCGTCATGCGCGACCTGCGCGGCGTCGCTCCACGCGGTTTGGGCAAGCTCATCAAAGGCGATGGTCTTGGTGCCCTCAACCACGCCGGTCAAGGAGACGATCGGAATATCACTGCCGAATACCTCAAGGATCGCCGGGGCAAACCTGGCCGCATCATCGGCAAAGATAACGCCGGGGGTCAGCTGATCTGCAATATCACGCAGTTTCAGGTAATCTCCGCCGGACAGCGCATAGGCTGGCGCCAGCGCCGCAGAGGGCACGCCCACATGCTGCGCGCCAAGCGCCATCAACGCGTGGGCAATCGAGTTGCCCGACAGGATCAAGACCGGGTGATCACGGTCCAGTCCCAGCTTGACAAGGCCAGCCCCGATGGACCGCACCTTTTGCGCGGCCTGAGCATAGGTCACTTTTCGCCAGTTGCGATCCTGGTCGCGTTCGGCAATCCAGTCTCGATCCGGGGTCTTTTCCGCCCAGCCGATCAGCGGTTCGGTGATGCAACGGGGATAGGCGGCCAGCGGCGTGTCCTGCCACACAAGGATAGAGCCATCGGCACGCGTTTCGCTGCGCACCTCGGGCGTCCAGAAGTCTACGGGTTTGCGCGCTTGGGTCATGACTCCTCCTCCACGGCCAGCTTGGATGCAAGTTGACTCGAATCGAAAAAATTGTCTACTAGGAAACAGAATGGCCGTCTGAAGAGGCGGAAACTGGGAGGAAATGCATGCCTAAGATCGTAGATGGGGCCGCGGGCTTTGTCACCTATGAGTTGCGCGGCGAGGTCGCGTTGATTGGTCTGAACCGTCCGAAAAAGCGCAATGCGATTTCCGACCGGTTTGTTGAGGCGATCAATGACTCTGTCGCGCGCGCGTCAGCCGAGGCGAAGGCTGGGGTGATCCATGGCCACGGCCCTCATTTCTGCGCTGGTCTGGACCTGTCCGAACATTCGGAAAAGCCGCTGTTCGAAGCGGTCAAAGGCTCGCGGCGCTGGCATGCGGTGTTCAACACGATCGAACGCGGGACCATCCCCTTTGTCAGTGCGCTGACCGGGGCGACCGTCGGCGGCGGCTTTGAGCTGGCCGCCAGCACGCAGATCCGTGTCGCGGACAGCACGGCTTTTTTCGCCCTGCCCGAAGGCCAGCGTGGTATCTTCGTAGGCGGAGGCGGCTCGGTCCGCATTGCCCGTCTGATCGGCCCTGCGCGCATGGGTGACATGATGCTGACCGGCCGGGTGCTGTCAGCCGATGCGATGGAGCGTTGGGGCGGCGTCACCTATGTGACCGAAGAGGGCAAGGCGCTGGAGCGCGCCATCGAGGTCGCCAGCCAGATGGCCACGAACGCCGAGTTCACCAATTACGCGATCATCAACGCCCTGCCCCGGATTGCCGATATGTCCGCCGAAGACGGGCTTTTTGCGGAAAGCATGGTCGCTTCGCTGGCCACCATGACGGATGATGCCAAGGACCGCTTGCGTGCATTTCTTGAAAAGCGCGCCGCCAAGGTGCAGGCTCCTGGCGATGGCTGATCTGCAAACCCCCTCGCGCACGACCGAGGATGTCCAGTTCGGGCAGCTTTCGGGTTCACTCGGATTTTTGTTGCGCCTCTCGCAGCTGCAAAGCTTTGCAGATTTCTATACCGGAATGGGGGATCTGAACGTCCGCCCCGGTGAAATCTCGGTGCTGATGCTGATTGCCCAAAATCCCGGGGTCCGGCAGGGCGTTCTGGCCCGCGCGCTGATGATAAAGCGCGCCCATATGACCAAGATGATCCGCGCCATGGAGGATGCGGACATCGTTTCGCGCACCGTGCCCGCAGATGACCGTCGCTCGATCGAGTTGTGGTTGACCGACAAGGGCCGCGCAAGGTTGGACGCCATGCAAGAGCCCTTTATCGCGCATGAATCCCGAAACACCTCCGGACTAAGCGACGCTGAAGAGGCCCAGCTCAAATCCCTGCTTCGCAAATATCTGGGGCTTGATGCCCCGAAGGACCTGTAGACCATGCCCATGAACATCGACGATCTTGTCGCCATCGACTTTCACACCCACGCGGAAGAGCCCTGCTGCGGGCCGCGCGATGATGGCTATGACGATTTTCAGGCCGGTATGGCCGCCTATTTCAAGAACCCGGCAGGCGCCTCTGGCATGTTGCCTTCGGTCCAGCAAACCGCCGAGTATTTCCGCGAACGCAAGATCGGCGCGGTGATCTTTCCGGTCGATGCCGAGCGCGAAACCGGCTTTCGCCGCTATTCCAACGAAGAGGTCGCACAGATCTGCGCCGAGAATGACGACATCCTGATCCCTTTCGCCAGCATTGACCCGGCCAAAGGCAAGGCTGGCGCCCGCGAAGCGCGCCGTCTGGTCCGCGAGTTTGGCGTAAAGGGCTTCAAGTTTCACCCGACCATGCAGGGCTTTTTCCCCAACGAACGCTGGGCCTATCCGCTGTATGAGGCCATCGCCGAGGAAGGTGGGATAATGCTGTTCCACACCGGGCAAACGGGTGTAGGTTCAGGCATGAAAGGCGGCATGGGCATGCGGCTGAAATATTCGAACCCCGTGCATATCGACGATGTCGCCGTCGATTTCCCGGACACCCCGATCGTGCTGGCACACCCGTCCTTTCCCTGGACCGAAGAGGGTCTGATGGTCGCTCAGCACAAACCCAACGTCTATATCGACATGTCCGGCTGGTCGCCCAAGTATTTCCCGCCGATCTTCGTGCAATATGCCAATACCATCCTGAAGAAAAAGATGCTGTTCGGCAGCGACTGGCCCGCGATCACACCGGATCGCTGGTTGGCGGATTTTGAAGAGATCGGCATCCGGGACAACGTCAAGCCTTTGATCCTGAAAGAAAATGCAAGACGGATTTTAAAGATGTAACAGAACCTGCGCCGTAGAAATCCAAGACAATTGTTAAGCGGCGCAGATCATGGAAACTCAGGGAGGAGAACCCCATGAAATTTACGGCCTTTACCACCGCCGCCGTTACGGCGCTCATGCTGGCCATACCCGGCACCTCGGACGCGCGCGATCTTCGCATCGCGTCGGGCGCCCCGCCGCCGCACCCCGCCACCTCGCATCTTTACAATGCACTGGCGGAATACCTGCCCGAAGAATCGAACGGCATGCTCAACGCCATCCAGCTTGGGCCAGAGGTTGTGGGCCTTGGCGGCATGAAGGACGGTTTGCAAACCGGCCTCGTGGATATCGGCAACCTGCTGCCTTTGTACTTCCCGGCGGAACTGCCGAACTTTGCTTTGGCGGGTGAGCTTTCGCTGTCCGCCAAAGACGCCCACGCCATGGGCGCGGCGCTGACCGAATACACGGTGAACTGCGCGTCCTGTCAGGAAGAACTGAAAAACTTCGGCATCGTCTTTCTGGGCTCGGGGTCATCCGATCCCTACATGCTGCTGACCAAGACCCCGGTCAAAACCGCCGAGGACATCAAGGGTCTGCGCCTGCGCTCGGGCGGCGCGCCTTACAGCCGCTGGGCCGAACATTTCGGCGCGGTTCCGGTCTCGATCAGCGTTCTGGACACTTTCGAAGCGATGAGCCAGGGCACCATTGACGGCTCCATGGCGTCGATCGGCGATTTGCTGGCCTTCCGCCTTGTGGAACTGGTCAAGGACGTGACAGCGATACCTTTGGGCACGTATTTCTCGACCTCCAACTTTGCCACGGCCAAACCGACTTGGGACGACATGTCCCCCGAGGAACGCCTTGGCCTGATGAAGGCCGCCAACAGGGCCAACGCGAATTTCACCCAGCGCTGGGGCTATGATTTCGCCGTCATCGCCCGCAAAGCCGCCGAAGAGGCCGGGATCGAATTCATCGACGCCGATCCCGCGCTGATCGAAGGGGCAACCAAGTTCGCCATGGGCGATCGCGCCACCGCCGCCGAGATCAGCAAGGAACGCTTTGGCATGGACGACGCCGAGGCCCGTGTCGAAGAGTTCATGGCCCTTGTCGCGAAGTGGGAGAAAATCTCGGACGAGGTGAACCACGACCGCGACGCCATGATCGACAAGATGTGGGAAGAAATCTGGTCCAAGGTCGACCCCGCAACCTACGGTATGTGACCTGTCTAACGGTGGCAGGCCCTCTGCCACCGCCCTTTCGGCGCGGCAAATTTCTTGAAAAGAAATTTCCAAATTCCTTTGAAAGGAATTTGTCCGCCCTCCTCATGGAAAAGCACCCCACCGCCATGCTCGACCGCCTGTTCGACCGCATATCGCAGGGTCTCGCCCTGATCGGCTCTGTCGGCCTTGTCGCCCTGCTCCTGCACGTCGGCGCCGAGGTGATCGCGCGCAATCTGCTCTCCAGCCCGATTCCCGCGACCAACCAGATCGTCAGCCATTACTATATGGTCCTGATCGCGTTTCTGCCTTTGGCCTGGGTCGAACGCAGCCGCGCCATGATCTCGGTCGAACTGATCGAAGGCTTCCTGCCCGCGCCACTGCGCCGTCTGTCCGATGCCCTTGTCGCGGCGCTGGCCTGCGTCATCTACGCGGTGCTCGCCTGGGTGACCTGGAGCGACGCACTGAAGAATTTCAAGGTCGGCTCCTTCGTCGATGTGCTGGGCCACCAACTGCCGACCTGGCCCACCTATTTCTTGCCGCCATTGGGCTTTGGCCTTGCGGCAGTCGTCACCGGCTTTCGCGCCATTCAAACCGTCGGAGGCCATAAATGAGCGTTGAAACCGGGTTTTGGGGCATTGGCGTTCTCTTTGCCCTGCTTTTTCTGCGTGTGCCCGTGGCCTTGGCGCTGATCGCCGTGTCTTTTGGCGGGATCGTATCGCTGCTGGGGGTGAAGCCCGCCCTCGGCATCCTGTCGAACACACCCTACAGCTTTACCGCGAGCTGGACCATGTCAGCGGTGCCGATGTTCCTGTTGATGGGCTTTGTCGCTTTTCACGCCAAGCTGACGGCTGGTCTGTTCGACGCCGCCAAGGCGCTGCTTCGGCGGGTGCCGGGCGCGCTGGCGGTCTCGTCGATCTTTGCCTGTTCGGGATTTGCGGCGGTGTGCGGATCCTCCATTGCCACGGCCGCCAGCATGGGACGCATCGCCATTCCCGAGATGGTCAAGGCCGGATATGCGCCCTCTATTGCGGCAGGCGCCATCGCGGCGGGCGGCACCATTGGCGCGCTGATCCCACCCTCGATCCTTATGATCCTTTACGGGGTCTTTGCCGAAACCTCGATCACCAAGGTCTTTTTGGGCGGCATTGGCATCGGCGTACTCACTGCATTCAGCTATGCGAGCATCGTCATGATGATCGCCTATCTGCGTCCGGATCTTGTCCCCCGGCGCCCCATCGAAGACGAACAGATCAGCGCCATGGAAGCCATGCGGCGCGTCTGGCCCGTGCTTGCCTTGATCGCGCTTGTATTCGGGGGCCTGTTCTCGGGCTACTTCACCGCGACCGAAGCAGGCGCCATCGGTGCGGGTGGCGCAATCCTTGTGTCCGCTGCCGTGAGAACCCTGAACTGGGAGGTCTTCAAGACCTCACTACTGGAGACGCTGCAAACCACCGCCTCCCTGCTGATCATCGGCATCGGTGCGATGATGTTCACCCGCTTTCTGGGCATCACAGGCCTGAGCAGTTTTATCGCCAAGCAGGTGGGTGCGGCGGACATCGGGTATTTTCAACTGATGTTCATGGTGGTGATCGTCTACCTGCTGCTTGGCATGGTGATGGAACCCTTTGGTGCCATGCTGGTCACATTGCCGGTGTTTATCCCGCTGCTGAACGCCGAAGGCATCAGCCTTGTCTGGTTCGGAGTGCTGGTCGTCAAGCTGCTGGAAATCGGAATGATCACCCCGCCCGTCGGCCTGAACGTCTTTGTCATTCGAAACGTCGCCAGCGAACATGTCACGACAGCGCAGATCTTTGCCGGAGTGCTGCCCTTCTTTCTGGCAGATCTGGTGGTTGTGGCCCTTGTGATCCTGTTCCCGGCACTGGTACTAACCATTCCGGACCTGATGTAGCGCGCCATAACAAGGAAACCGAAAATGAGCCAACCCCTTGTGATGATTGCCGGAGGCGGCATTGGCGGCCTGTCCGTCGCACTGACGCTGCACCAGATCGGTGTGCCCTGCGTGGTGTTCGAAAGCGTCCGTGACCTCAAGCCGCTTGGCGTCGGGATCAACCTGCAACCCAACGCTGTGCGCGAACTATACGATATGGGCATCGGGGCCGAAGCTTTGGATCGGGTCGGTGTGCCCGCCCTCGAGTGGGCGCTGGTCGGTTTGAACGGCAATGATGTCTACGCCGAGCCACGCGGCACCTTTGCGGGCTACGACTGGCCGCAGTATGCCGTGCACCGCGGCCAATTTCATATGCTCCTGTACCAAAGCTTTATCGAACGTGCCGGAGCCGAGGCCATGCGCCTTGGCCACAAGGTCACCGGTTATCGCAAGAATGCGGATGGCAGCGTAACCGCGCTGATCGACGGCCCGGATGGCGCGATCGAACAGACAGGCACCCTGCTGATCGACGCCGAGGGCATCCATTCGGCCTGCCGTGCGCAGATGCACCCCGATCAGCCGCCGATCCATTGGGGCGGCGCAATCATGTGGCGCGGCACCACGCGGGCGAAACCCATTCGGACCGGTAGCTCCTTTGTCGGGCTGGGCACGCACAAGCATCGCATGGTGATCTACCCAATCTCGCATCCGGATGAAGACGGGCTTGCCACCATCAACTGGATTGCCGAGATGACGCTGGACCCTTCCGAAGGCTGGAGCAAATCCGGCTGGTTCAAGCCGGTGGAGATTGACGAATTCGCCCACCACTTCGAGGATTTCAAATACGACTGGCTGGACGTCCCCGAAATGCTGCGCGGGGCCGACATCGCCTATGAAAACCCGATGATCGACCGTGACCCGGTGCCGACATGGGTCGACGGCCCGGTGGCTCTGATGGGTGATGCGGCCCATGCAATGTATCCCACAGGCTCGAACGGGGCCTCTCAGGCGGTGATCGACGCGCGGGCTCTGGGCGCCGCGATGGTGGACCATGGCGTGACCGAAACCGCGCTTCAGGCCTATGACGCGCAGTTGTGCGCCCCGGTGTCAGAGCTGATCCTGCGCAATCGCGGTGCGGGGCCGTTTGGCTTGTTGACACTTGTAGACGAACGGTGCGGCGGCGAATTCGACAACATTGACGACATCATCCCCGAGGCCGAGCGCACCGCCTTCATGGCGGCCTACAAAGCGGCGGCGGGCTTTGCCAAAGACAAGCTGAACGCGGCACCGCGCACGATTGCCGAGGACCTGCGCGCCAAAGGCCTTTAGCTGTTCTGCGCCCTCATTGGCGCCGGGATCACAGCGCCTGACATTTGTATGACGTCGCTGCGATTTGATCGCGGTTAATGACGCACTGGCGGGACAGACGCTATTATAGGTGTTTTACGGCCCGGCGACTTGCCTGTCGCAAATGGCCGCCATGCAGGAAAGCGTCCCAAGATGCTCATCTCTGAGATCATGCAGCGGCCTGTTATAAAGATCGCCTTTGACGCCACCGTCAAAGAAGCCGTCGTCAAAATGCACCATCACAACATCGGTTTTCTTCCCGTGGTCAAGGATGGCTGGGTGACCGGGGTCATAACAGATCGTGATATTCTGTGCCGATGTCTGGTGGACCACCAGTTGGACCTTGGTTCGACCGTCATGCACATCATGACCCGAAAGATTCACCAGTGCAGCCCGCAACAAAGCGTCAAAGACGCCGCCGCGATGATGGGGGACTTTCAGATTCGTCGGTTGCCCGTCTGTGATCCGCTTGGGTCTCTGGTTGGTGTTTTGTCCGTTGGTGATATCGCCGAGCATTGCTCGGAACTTCTTGCAGGCGAAGCGCTTGGCGAAATTGTCGAGTTTCGCTGATCTCACTTTGCGCCGGGCATGATTTCCCGGCGAAACATTTGCGGATCGAGCCCTGCGAGATCTGCCAACTTGTGCGGTTCCAGCACGCGAATGTCCATGTGATCCGTCAGCTCCAGAATGCCTGCGCGCGATAAACGCCGCGTCGTACGGCAAACATGAACCGAGGACAAACCCAGAAAATCGCCAAGCGCCTGCTGGGTCAGCGGGACATGAAAAACCTCGCCGCAACGATCCCCGAGACGAATGCAGAATTCGACAAGGGCATGGGCGACGCGCATCTCGGCCGAGCCCTTGCCAAGCCGTAGGGTCCGTTCCGCACGGCGGCTGCGCACGGCTGCCTCGGTCGCATAGACCAGCTGGGCCAGGGGCGGCAGGTCGTGCAACAGGGCCGACCAGACTGGCAGGGGAATGACAGCGGCCACCCCGTCGGTCTGGGCCTGAACATTGAAAATCGCTGTCCGGCCATCGCCTGCAGTCGGCTCGACGATGTCATTGTGCATGGCAAAGTCCAGGATCTGAACCTGCCCGGTGTCCAACGATTTCGACAGCGTCAGCCAGCCGTCCAGAACGCAGACCACGAAACTCCAGTTTTCGCCTTCATGCACGAAATGCGCGCCTTTTTCGAAGGCGCGCAGATGGCGTTGCAATGCGTCCTGCCAAAGCCGTTTCTGCGACAGGTCTGCGGTTGAGGATAAAAGGAAAGACTCCTCAAGAAACGTGGCCCGGTCGTTCAAGTTCGATTGCATTGTCAAGTTTCCCAACCTTTGGCCACAGCCTAGACGGCCTTGCGGGCGGCGTCCACAACCCCAAACGCTCGGGCGTGTTTATGCCAAGATTGGCTCGATCAGATCTTCGTCATCCTGGGCTGCTTCGGCGGCGCTTTCGATGTCGAACGAAGCGCCTTCCACCATCATGGCCTGAAGGGCCGTCGCCCCCGCCGAGGCATCATAGGTTTCGGTATATTCGGTCGAGATGTATTCGCGCATCAACCATTCGTCGTAGGCATCTATCAGCGACCCGTCGCTGCCAAAAACCTGCGGATCAAAAGCCGCGTATTCAAGGAAGGCGCTGCGCACCTCGTCCAATTCCGCGCCTTCGATATTCTCTTCAAAGCCCCATGTAGCATAGCCATAATAGCTGGTCAGGGTGTAATCCGCGTTATAGTCGCTGGCAGCATCCGCGGCAAAAAGCGAGGCGTGCACGTGGTCGGAATGCTCCAGATCCGTGTGCTCACTTTCGTGGTCCTGAATATGGATGTGATCTGGTTCGTGCAGATCCATGATTCCGGTGATTACGCTGCTCAGATCGTCGGCGGTATAGGTCGCGGCGCCATCCACTGTGTTCACGTCCGGGATCGTGCCATCCCAAAGCTTTTCAAGGCTTTCAAAGCCATAAGTCTCCGAGCCCGTGCCGTTGAAGCCGTCGGGCACACGCAGGAAATACAGCCGCACATCGGGCTGGCTGGCCAGATACGAGCTGTGGACATCATAGCTTTGCCCGTCATTTTCGATGGTGACGATCTCATCAACCCAATCACTTGGGTCGACCCCGGCCATTTCGGCATAGGCGGCCTTTTCGCCATCTTCGCGGGCGCCCCAATATTCTTCACCCAAGGCGAAATCCCCGGCTGTGATATAGATGGTCGTCACCGGCCCGCCGGACTCGATCTCATCCATCAAGGTGGGGTTCATGAACAGAAGGTCATCATCCTGATGGGCGACGATGAACATGTCTCCGGCCCCGGTGATCGGCGGTGTGGGTGCAGGGGGATCAACTGGATCGACCAGATCAACAGGGTTCGGTTCGTCCGCTTCATCCGGCGGATCAACCGGGTCTTCGGGCAAAGGATCGCCAAGGACAGTCAGGTCACTCACCGCACCGATCAAGGGCGTGTCGTCCGGCCAGTTGGATTCACCAACTAGCATGTTGGCGCGCGGCTCATCGGCAGGTATGACGCCCTGCGCCTCAGCCAGTAGAACGCCATCCTTTTCGATCCACATCATGCCGTCGGGATCGACCCCGGTGGTCCATGTGGCGCTTTCGCCCTCGACGATCGCGCCCTCTGCGACCACCCGGTAAACCTGCCCGTCCTGCCAGATTTCCAGCATCATGTCCGAAGTGTTCTCGACTTGACCGAGGATGATGTTGTTCGTCGCCGGACCGTTACCAAAGTCATAAACGCGTTGCCAATAGCCCCCCATAACATCGTCAAATCGCGCAGTTACCTCGATTTCAAAGGCACCGCCGATCTGTCCGGGCGTGGCTGGATCGCCGGGATCGGCAGGCGGTGGCACAGGAGGGTCGATCGGCTCTACCGGTTCCCCGCCCAGATTGGTGATCGTGAAATCGACGATCTCACCGTCAAGCGTACCGCCTCTGCTCCAGTCGGTCTGACCGATCAACTGGCTTTCCCGTTCGATATCCATCGGCAGGACGGCCTCGGATTCAACAATGATCTCATCGCCTTCGCCGATCCACATCGTGCCGTCTTGATCAACGCCAGCGGTGAAATTCTGCACCTGTCCTTCGATGAGCGCATCTTCGGCCACCAGTCGATAGGCCACCCCGTCCTGAAAGATGTAGAACAGCAAGTCATTGCTGTTTCCGTATTGCATCAAGCTGATGTTGTTGCTGCCCGTGGGCGTGCCAAAGTCAAAGACCGTCTGCCACGCCTCGCCCGCAAGATTGTCAAATCGCACCGCCACATCCAGCCGGAAAGCGCCATCGATGTCTGCGCCGTCATAGGACGCCAAAGGATCAATCGGGGGCATTGCAGCTCCTGTTGTCGTCTTTGTGCTGAACACGGTCGGGAAAAAGCCCGCCGCAACCAGAGACCACCACAAATTGCAGGAAACTCAATAATCTTGGCCTGCGCAGTGGCCAAAGCGCGGGCAATCAATACCTTAGGTTGTAGTAAACAACGAAGGTCAGAGGTAACGTAACCTTTTCCGGTTCCCAATAGGAAAAGCTGCGTTTCCAATCATGCGTCAATCCGGATCTATTCCCGTTATCAAAGGCTTACCCAAGGAAAGCTTGAATCTCGGAAACCCAACTTCTGCCACAATGGGCTGAGCCGGGACTTCGATTTCGCCCGTAAGCCAAGCCGCCAATGATTCGCGTCAGTTTCTATCAACCGGGCGCGACCGCATCCTGCGGGCGGTTTCGCGCTCGGCCCGTTTGCAGCGCAAGGGCGGCAGCTCGCGGTCCATCAGCGCCATGTCTTCCAGCACCATATCGCCCATCTGCTTGAAGGCGACATCCAGAGCGCCGGCGCGGTGGGCCGAGCGTAGAAATCCCCGAAGTCGGCGCACCGGGTGATCGGCGGGCAAGGGCTCTTGCGGGAAAACATCGCTGGCGGCCACGATATGACCGCTTGCCACCGAGGCCATCAGCGCATCGAAATCCACCACATCAGCGCGGGACAGCAGCAGGAACGCGGCGCCCGGTCGCATCTTTGCAAACTCATCCGCCCCGAGGAACGCACGGTTTTCGGCGGTGACAGCAGCCATGACAAACACGAAATCCGACGTGCCAAGAACTTCATCCAGCGTGGCGGGGGCAACCTGATGATCGCGCAGGATCGAGGGCGGCAACCACGGATCAAACACCTTCACCTTGCAACGAAACCCCGCCAGCAATCGGTTGAGCGCCCGGCCCAGATCGCCAAATCCGATAATGCCCACCTCCGCCCCGCTCAGCAGCCGCGAAGCCGCGTTGCCGTCGCCGCCCCACTGCTCATTTCCGCGCTGGAAATCGGCATCCGCCGCGCTGATCCCGCGCGCCAGATCAAGCGCAAAACCAAGCGCGATCTCGGCCACCGGCAGAGCAAAGACGGCGCCGGTGGTCAACACATGGATGCCGCGCGCAAAGACCTCCTCATATGGCATATTGTCTATCAGGTTGGATTCCACGTTGAGCACCGCGCGCAGCGATGTCATGCGCGCCAGAACATCTGAGGAAATCGGCGGCTGCCCCAGCACATAACGCGCCGCCGCAAGGGTCGCGTCGCCCAGATCACCCAGCCGTTCACCATCAACCTCGCGCAGGTCATAGCGCGCGTGTAATTCTGCCAGCGCCTCGGGCGTAAAGATCAGATCCAGGCTGCGTGGTTCGGGCGCGCAAAGGATCAGCGGTTTGGTTTCAGTCATCGGCTCCCCCGGTTTTCAAGCAGAATGGCGCGAAAGCCATGCGGGGTATATCCCCATCTTGGCTTACCTGGCTGACTCGGGCAGGATGGCCTGAAAAACAGGACACCTCATGACCCTTCAGGACAACGCCCGAACCTTGGTGCAAAAGATCACCGCCCTGCCCGCCCAAGACGGGCGTATGATGATCGCCGTTGCTGGCCCGCCCGGCTCTGGCAAGTCCACATTGGCTGAGCTTGTGGTCGAACAGTTGTGCGATCTGGGAAAGGCCGCTGTTCTGATGCCCATGGACGGGTTTCATCTGGACAACCGGCTGCTGGAACCACGCGGGTTGCTGCCGCGCAAGGGCGCGCCCGAAACCTTTGACTACGGCGGATTGGCCAGCGCTCTTGCCCGCATCCGCGCCGGGGAGACCGTTTTGATTCCGGTCTTTGACCGATCACGCGAAGAGGCCATCGCAGGCGCCGCCGAGATTGGCCCGGAAACCGAGATCGTCGTGGTTGAGGGCAACTACCTGCTGCTGGACGAAGCGCCTTGGCGCGCGCTTGCGCAGTACTGGGACCTTGCCGCCTTTCTCAGCGTGCCGATGGAGGAACTGGAGCGAAGACTGATCGCGCGCTGGCTGTCCTTTGGCTTTGACGATCAGGCCGCTGCGACCAAGGCACGCGCCAATGATCTGCCAAACGCCCGCCGCGTAAACGAAGCGGTTCACGCGGCGGATATAGTGCTGGAATAGCCTGCGCCTATTCAGGCTGACAAATCTCGCCGCGCGTTGCGGCCAGCATCGTGCGCCCGATCAACCCCACAACAATGGCCAGCAGCAGCGCAAGCAGCGCGCCGCCCAGCATGTCATGCCCCGCCGATCCCGCCAGCGCACCATAGCGCAGCGTCGCGATGGTCAAGGCGGCGACAGGAAAGCTCAGCGCCCACCACGACAGCGCGAAAGGCAGCCGTGCAAGGCTGGGCACCTGCATCGCCACAATGCCCGCAAAGGCGATGGACCCATAATACAGGATGCGCGCAAAGGCATCGAGCTGCCCACCGTTCAGTTGCAGCCATGCCAGAAAGCCCACCGCAGGCGGCGCGATCAGGATCACCAGCGTCGGATAAAGCCGTCCGGGCAAAGGGTCATGAAAGATCAGCCGGTTCATCACCAGTGTCAGCAGCACGATCCAAAAGATCAGGCCGGTCGCAAAGAACAGCCACGACAGCTCAATAAATCCCAAAGGCACCCCTGCGACCGGGGCCACCACATTGCCCACGGCCGGAATGAACCACGCGGGCGAGATGTGCATCGGCTGAAACGGTCGGCGCCCGATCCAACCCGATAGCACGGCAAGGAACAACACCGCCTGCGCTGCAGCTCCGATGCTCCAGACCACCACCGCAGCCTGCCCGAACTCGGCCCGCAGCGCCGTCGCAATCAGCATGAGAGAGATCGAGATCGCCGGGAAGAACGCCAGCTTGACCGGGTGGTTCCATTCGCCGGCGATGGCACCGGGATGGCGCAATGCCTTGATCCCATACAACACCGCCAACGCAGCAAAATCCACAATCGTCACCCATAGCGCAAGGTTTGAGGCCCGGTGCCCCCAGCCAAAGCGCGTCTCGGCCAGATGCAGCGCCAGGGTCAGGCCAGCAAGCCCCATGACGGTGGCAAAGAAGGTCACGGGAAAATGTGCGAGTCGCGGTTCAGTCTGATGAAGGGTCGCGTCGGTCATGATGGGCCTTTGGAGTCAAATACACATTGCATTTTTGCAATGTGTCTATATCCCCCGCGTTGACGCAGATCAAGCGGCGGCCAGCATTTCACGGCAAAGCGCATGGCAATAGCGGCGCCCTTCTGCAACGCGAAGCGCCCAGTGGCGCATCGTGCAAAGGACGTACCGAGCAAATATTGCGTATCAAGACCGTGTTGTGATCCGCATCACTTGCTGAACAGGAAATGCAGGACGTCGCCGTCCTTGACCTCATAGCTTTTGCCCTCGGCACGCATCTTGCCCGCATCCTTGGAGCCTTGTTCGCCCTTGCACGCTATGTAGTCGGCAAAGGCGATCGTTTCGGCGCGGATAAACCCCTTTTCGAAATCGCCGTGGATCACACCAGCCGCCTGAGGCGCCAGAGTGCCCGCTTTGATCGTCCAGGCGCGGGCCTCTTTCGGACCTACGGTAAAGTAGGTTTGAAGGTGCAAGAGCTCGTAACCGGCGCGGATCAAGCGATCGAGGCCCGCCTCGTGAAGACCCAGTTCCTCAAGGAATTCATTGGCTTCTTCGGCATCAAGCTGGCTGATTTCTTCTTCGATCTTGGCGGAAATCACAACGTGGGAATTGCCCTGCGCCGCTGCCATCTCAGCCACCTTTTCGGACAGGGCATTGCCGCTGGCGGCTTCGGATTCGTCAACGTTGCAGACATAGAGCACGGGTTTGGAGGACAGGAGTTGCAGCATTTTCCACTGCTTGGCATCCTCTTCGTCAACTTCGACAACGCGAGCAGGCTGGCCGTTTTCCAATGCCGCAAGGGCCAGCTTCATCAGGCGTTCCTGCTGAACCGCCTCTTTGTCGCCGCCGCGCACCTTGCGCACGATATTCTGCAGACGTTTCTCAAGGCTCTCGATGTCGGCGATCATCAGCTCGGTTTCGATGGTTTCAGCGTCGGCCACGGGATCGACCCGGCCATCGACATGGGTCACGTCGTCGTCTTCGAAACAGCGCAGCACATGGGCGATGGCGTCGACCTCGCGGATGTTGGCAAGGAACTGGTTGCCCAGCCCTTCGCCCTTACTGGCCCCCTTCACGAGACCCGCGATATCCACAAATGTCATGCGTGTCGGGATGATCTGTTTCGACCCGGCAATCTCGGCCAGCGTATCAAGGCGCGCGTCTGGCACGGCCACCTCACCGACATTGGGCTCGATCGTGCAGAAGGGAAAGTTTGCCGCCTGCGCCGAAGCCGTCTTGGTCAGCGCATTGAAGAGCGTCGACTTGCCCACGTTGGGAAGCCCCACGATGCCCATTCGAAAACCCATAATCCGCGCTCCTAAGCCTGAATAAGTCGCGCGCTGTCTAGTCCCGCAAGGCTTCGCGCGCAAGAGCAGGTTCAAGCGTGGCAACGCCAACCGTCCAGAAGCGCCAGGCCAGCGCCACCGCCGCCACCGCAAGACCCAGCGTCAGGCCCAGCCAGATGCCGACGCCGCCAAAGCCAAGTGCAATGCCAAAGACCCATGCGGCGGGCATGCCGACGCCCCAATAGGCAAAGGCCGCGGTGATCAGCGGGACACGGGTGTCCTGTAGGCCGCGCAGCAGGCCCAAATGGATCACCTGCGCCGCATCAACCAGCTGAAACAGCGCGGCCATGGCCAACAGCCCCCGGCCCGCGGCGATGATGTCGTCCCGGGCCGGGTCGTTCTTGTCCAGAAAGGCGCCGAGCAAAATATCGGGGATCAATAGGAAGGCGGCGATGGAAAAGGCGACGGCAATGCCGCCCATAACGATCACCACCTTGGCGCCAACCGCCAGATGCGCCGCGTCCCTACGCCCAACGGCATTTCCGGCGCGTATGGTGGCGGCATTGGACAGCCCCAACTGGATCATGAAAGTCCCAGTCGCGATCTGGATCGCAACCCCATGCGCCGCCAAGGGGATCGTCCCGATCCAGCCCATCAACACGGCGGATCCGGCAAACAGCGCGGCCTCGGCCAGCGTCGTCAAACCAATCGGCAGGCCCAGCGCAAAGACCCGGCCGAACATCTCCCAATCCGGGCGCCAGAACCGGACAAAGATCTGGTGGTCAGGCAAGAGCCGCAGGGCATAAAGCACCACCAGCGCAAAAGCCGCAGTATTCGAGACGGTCGAGGCCAGCGCCGCCCCGGCAATGCCCATTTCCGGCGCGCCCCAGTGCCCAAAGACAAAGCCGTAGTTGGCAAAACCGTTGACCACCGCCGCCGCAATCGTGACCCACAGCACGACGCGCGTAAACTCTAGCCCGGCAAGGTAATTCTTGAAGCACATCACGCCCAGCGCGGGCAGCATACCCCAGCCAGCGATGCGCAGATAGGTCTGCGCAAGAAGGGCACTTTGTTCGGGTTGTTTTAACAGCAGCAGGATCGGACCCGAAAACCAGAACAGCGGCATAACCGCCGCAAAAAACAGGATCGACCACCACAAGGACATGCGTGTCGCGCGGCGAATTTGCACCTCGTCCCCAGTGGCGGCGAAGGTGGCGACCATCGGCATGATCGCCCAAGCAAAGCCCGCCCCCAGCAGGAACAGCGTAAAGAAATACGAGGCCGCCAGCGTCAGCGCCGCCAGTTCCGGCACGCCATACCAGCCCATCATGACAGTATCCGTCAAGCCAATGGCGAATTGCGCCAAATGCCCGCCGACCATCGGCAGGCCCAGCGTCAGTATGGCCCGGGTGTGCCCGGCAATGCTCATCTGTGTGTGCGACATGGCCACGGGGATATGCGCGGCATCTGTTTCGGGCAAGCCCTCTTCACGACCTGCCAGAATGACGAAACGGCAGCCAAGGGGCCGCCGCTCGTAGGTTTGCACTCAGGTTCGGGTGTCAGGCACCGGCCTTGCGATTGCCCGGATGCAGCGCGGTGCCAAGGATATGGTCGGACCGGTGGATTACATGCCCTGCCCCGCCGACGATCATTGGATCGGGCAGTTCGGCAATCGTATGATCCTTGCCCGGGTAATCCAGTGTCGCAAGGAAATGGCGCATGCAGTTCAGACGCGCGCGTTTCTTGTCATCGGATTTCACCACGGTCCAAGGCGCATCGGCGGTGTCGGTGTAAAAGAACATCGCCTCTTTGGCTTCGGTATAATCGTCCCATTTCCCAAGGCTGGCCTTATCAATTGGCGAAAGCTTCCACTGTTTCAGCGGATCATGCTCACGGCTTTCGAACCGGGTGCGCTGTTCGCTTTGCGTGACCGAGAACCAGTATTTGTAAAGCCGAATGCCCGACCGCACGAGCATCCGCTCAAAATCCGGGGTCTGACGCATGAATTCGAGGTATTCGTTCGGCTCGCAGAACCCCATGACGCGCTCGACACCGGCACGGTTATACCACGACCTATCGTACAACACGATTTCGCCTTGCGTGGGCAGGTGCTGGATATAGCGCTGAAAGTACCACTGGCCGCGTTCCTCATCCGTCGGCTTGTTCAGCGCGACGACGCGGGCAGTCCGCGGGTTCAGGTGCTCGGTAAAGCGCTTGATGGTGCCACCCTTGCCCGCCGCATCACGGCCTTCGAAAAGCAGCACGAACTTTTGCCCGGTCTCTTGCGCCCACAGCTGCACTTTCAGCAGCTCGGCCTGCAACTGGGCCTTTTGCTTTTCATATTCGCGGCGCGACAATTTTGTCCTGTAAGGGTATTCACCGGTCTCAAACGCCCGGCGAATTTCGGCCGGCGTGGGCGCGGGCGCCACATTTGCAGCAGACGGCTCTGCCGTGCTGACCACCGTTTGGTCATCCGTACCTTTCTTGGCTTTCGCGGCAGCGTCGGCTGTTTGGGCAGAGGTAGATGTCATGCGCTTTTCCTTTTTTCAATGATTTGCGCAAGTCTACCTTTTTCCACCCTACTCTACCTTGACCAGAGTCAAACGGCGCTGTGATCCCGGCCTTATCCGGGCAAGACATCCCGCCAGCTGTGGTTCGGCGCGAATCCCAACATCCTTTTGGCCTTGCGGTTGCAATACATCGTTTCATTGCCCGACATCTCGCGCTTGAGCGGAACGCCCTCGTAGAACTGCGCGCGCACCTCTTCGTTGCTGAGGCCGACAGAGAGATCGTCGTTCGAGACGTTGAACACCTCATAGCCCAAGCCGTCATTTTTCAGGCAAAGCTCGACCATCTGGCCAAGGTCGCGCACGTCGATATAGGCAAAGATGTTGCGGCGCCGCAGGCTGGCATCCGCCATGTAGGCCGGAAAGTTCGCGGCATATTCATGCGGCTCGATCACGTTGTTGATCCGCAGACCGTAGATATCGATGCCCGAGCGCGCCTGAAAGCTTCTCCCGGCGATCTCGTTGCAGACCTTGGACATGGCATAGGCGTCTTCGGGCACAGTCGGGTGATCTTCGTCCACCGGGATATAGGCGGGCTTGCGCTCTCCATCGGCGAAACAAACGCCATAGGTCGTCTCGGAACTGGCAAAGACCACCTTGGGGATGCCCAGTTTCACGGCAGCCTCCATGACGTTGTAGGTGGACAGGGTGTTGACCCGGTAGGTTTCGCAATCTGGCTGAATCAGGATACGCGCCAGCGCCGCGAAATGCACAACGGCGTCGAATTTCGGCACACCTGTGCCGGGCTCAAGCTCGGAAAAATTCGCATAGCCGGACAGCGCGCTGAAAACCTGCCCGGGATCGGTCAGATCAACAATCAGATTGTCCACCCCGTCAGCCTCAAGTGGCTGCAGATCGAGGTTCAGCACGGTGTGCCCTTTTGCGGCCAACATCGGCAAGATGTGCTTGCCCGCCTTGCCACTTCCTCCTGTAAACGCAATGCGCATCTTATCCTCCTTGTGCATCGGCCATTGATTTTCCCCCGCGCTTCCGGCAACAGAGCAAAAGCACGCAAGAGGGATCACCATGACACGTATCGACGCCACTTTCGCAAAGCTGAAGGCGGAAGGAAAGAAAGCATTCGTTTCCTATATCATGGCGGGTGATCCGGACATCGAGACATCGCTTGCGGTGATGAAGGGCCTGCCAGCGGCAGGTGTCGACATCATCGAGCTGGGCGTGCCCTTCACCGATCCGATGGCCGACGGCGAAACCATCCAGCTGGCAGGCCAACGCGCACTGGAAGGCGGGATGACGCTGGAAAAGACCTTGCAGATGGTTCGGGATTTTCGCGCGAGCGACAATGACACGCCGATCGTGCTGATGGGCTATTACAACCCGATCTATAACCGCGGCGTGGACAAGTTTCTGCTCGACGCTCAGGAGGCCGGGATCGACGGGCTGATCGTCGTAGACCTGCCGCCCGAAGAAGATGACGAGCTGTGCATTCCGGCGCAAAAGGCCGGGCTCAACTTTATCCGTCTGGCCACGCCTACGACCGATGACAAACGCCTGCCCAAGGTGCTTCAGAACACCTCCGGCTTTGTCTACTACGTCTCGATAACCGGGATCACGGGAGCCGCCGCCGCCGAGGCCAAGGACGTCGGCCCCGAGGTTGCGCGGATCAAAGCCGCCACCGATATTCCCGTGATCGTCGGGTTCGGCATCCGCACACCGGAAACCTCGCGCGATATTGCCAGTGTGGCAGATGGCTGTGTGGTCGGGTCGGCCATCGTGTCAGAAATTGCTGCGGGCAAACCGGTCGATCAGATCCTGTCGTTCGTCAAATCATTGTCTGACGGCGCGCATTCCGCCTGACCCGCGCATTTGCCGCCGTTTGAGAAGCTGCATTTTGACCCGACGTCCAATTTGCATCCCATGTTCGAGGGCCGCGCATAGCAAAGCAGGTGCGCCATAGTGCGCGCAAGCATCTCGCGGCGCACGGGTTTGGCAACGTGGGCGTCAATACCTTGACGCAGATAGTCCTGCACCTGATGGGTCATGGCATTGGCTGTCAGCGCAATGATTGGGACACGCGGCAATCCGCGCGCGGCCTCGAATTGCCGGATAAAGCCGGCCGCCTCAAGCCCGTTCATTTCGGGCATGTTGACGTCCATCAAGACCAGATCAAACGGTTCGGCGCAATGTGCGGCGACTGCCGCCGCGCCATCCCCGACCATCACAGGGTCGATCCCGTAACGGCGAAGCATAAGTCGGACCACCTGCTGATTGGTGAGGTTGTCCTCAGCCGCAAGAATGCGCCACGGTTGGCCAGCGAGCACCAATTCGTAATCGCAATTGGATTGCTCGGTAACTGCCTTGTGTGCCGGCGCGTCCTTTGCCGTTAGCGTGGCCAGAAACTCGGCCCCGCCGCCGTCGCGCGGACGGTGGACCAAGTCGCCCCCCATGAGGCGGCAAATCTCGCGCGCGATGGCCAAGCCCAGCCCCGTCCCGCCAAAGCGCCGGGTGATTGACAGGTCTGTCTGCGAAAAGGGCTTGAACAGCGATTTCTGACCCGACACCGTTATGCCGGGTCCGGTATCCGCAACAAGGCAGTTGGCCATCCCGCCGCCGATCCAGAGGCGCACGTCGATTGCCCCCTCGGCAGTAAATTTGAGCGCGTTGGAAAACAGGTTGCTGATGACCTGCCGCAACCGCGTCGGATCCCCGGTCATGAGTCGCCGCGCGCTGTCGTCGATATGCAAGGAAAACCTCAGGCCCTTTTCCCGCGCTTTCAATGCAAACAATTGATGCAGGTCTTCCACCAATTTCGGCAAATCAAACGGGATGTCCTCGATCTCCATCTGGCGAGCTTCGATCTTGGTCAGGTCAAGAATGTCGTTGAGCAAAGACAACAGCGTATCGCCCGAGGACTGCATCAGGGCGGCCATTTCGGCCTGTTCCTCATTCAGTCCGCTTTCGGCCAGCGCCGCGCCCATCCCCAGCAAGCCGTTCAACGGCGTGCGAATTTCGTGGCTGATCATCGCCAAGAAGGCGCTTTTTGCCTCGCTGGCATTCTCGGCCTCGACTTTGGCAGCTTCCAGGTCCGTGGTCCGGCGCTGCACCTCTTGTTCAAGATGCAAAGCCTGTGCGCGCAATTCCACATTGGCGTCATAAAGCGCACGGGTCTTGGCCTCGAGAAGAGACTCCACTTCCTTGCGGGCCGCGCGCTCCCGCTCGTATCGGCGCCGCGAGACATGCTCGGACGGCTCATGTGGTATGTTCATTTTCAAGGATCAGGCATCCAATCGGATCAGAAAGGTCGCGGCGTGGCCTTCACCTTCCAATTGGCGCGATTGGCGGACCTCTCCAGACCGCCCGAAATGGTCAAGGCAGGCCTCGATCAAGCCATGGCAAAAGGCCACCATCGGGCGGGACGATTGATACCGCATCAGCAATTCGCGATCGCTGCGCCATTCGGTGGCAAAGCTGGGCAGTTCAGCATCCGGGTATAGTTTGCGCACCTCCACATGCACCTGGTCTTCGATCGCGTCCAACATTTCAAGCGCCGTTGCTTTGCCCCGGAAAAAGTCCGGGTATCCAGTGGCAAACCGTTTGAGCATCCAATGGCCCAGTTGGCGTTGCAGTTCGTCGCCGGAAATTCCTGTCTTGGCGCTAATTGCGCCAACGATCTTGAACAGATCGCGACAGGGGTAAGAGCCAACTGCGGAATACGCCCCATCATTTTCAAGATCGAGCTCATCCAGGATTTCGTCGACCGCGTCTTCTCCCAAGGTTGCTTCGGCCATTTCAAGCAATTCAGTGAAAACCATGCCCTTCACGGCAACCTCCCTCTTCGGCGCATGTCTTTCCCCTTAGTCCAAAGCTATGAATCCTCGCTTAAGGCCCCTGCGCGCCAAGGACACATTGCGGTTATCCGCAAATATTGGTAATGCAACCTTACCAATTTACAGAACATGCGAGTCCCGCCATGCCCGTCATCACCGAAATCGAGGATCTCAAGCGCATTTACCGCCGCCGGGTTCCCAAGATGTTCTATGACTATTGCGAGTCCGGAAGCTGGTCTGAACAGACCTTCCGCGAAAATTCGTCAGATTTCGACGAAATCTATCTGCGGCAACGGGTTGCGCTGGATATGGCGGGCCGGTCGACCAAGACGCAGATGATCGGACAGGATGTCTCAATGCCTGTCGCGCTGGCCCCGGTCGGGCTGACGGGCATGCAGCACTATGACGGCGAGATCAAAGCCGCCCGCGCCGCCGAAAAGTTCGGCGTGCCATACTGTCTGTCCACGATGTCGATCTGCTCTATCGAGGATGTGGCGACGAACACCTCCAAACCCTTCTGGATGCAGGTCTATACGCTGAAAGATAACGATTTCATGCAGAACCTCTTTGACCGCGCCAAAGAGGCCAAGTGTTCGGCGGCGGTGATCACAGTTGATCTGCAACTGCTGGGGCAACGCCATAAGGATCTGAAGAACGGGCTGTCCGCCCCACCGAAACTGACGCCGAAATCGATCGCCAACATGATGACCAAGGTGCAGTGGGGCCTTGGCATGTTGAAAACCAAGCGCCGGTTCTTCGGCAATATCGTCGGCCATGCCAAGGGCGTGACGGACCCGTCCTCGCTCAGCACCTGGACGGCGGAAAGCTTTGACCAATCGCTGAACTGGGACCGCATCCGCGAATTCCGCAAGATGTGGGACGGCCCGCTGATCATCAAGGGGATCATGGACCCGCGTGACGCGCTCGAAGCCTGCAATGTCGGGGCCGATGCCATTGTCGTGTCCAACCACGGCGGGCGCCAACTGGACGGCGCGCTGTCCTCGATCCGCGCGCTGGAGCCGATCGTCGATGCCGTAGGTGACAAGATCGAGGTACATATCGACAGCGGCATCCGGTCTGGTCAGGACGTGCTGAAAGCCACTGCGCTGGGGGCCAAGGGCTGCTGGATCGGGCGCGCCTATGTCTATGGTCTTGGCGCCATGGGCGAAGCGGGCGTGACCAAATCGCTGGAGGTCATCCACAAGGAGCTGGACACATCCATGGCGCTGACCGGCCATCGCGATATCAAGACAGTGGATCGCGATATCCTGATGGTGCCCAAAGGGTTTACCGGCGACTGGTCCTGAAGCTGCTCAGGAAATACATTGGCGCGTCGCCCCGGCGGCGCGCTTTTGTTTTGCCCGGTTCACTCCTGCAACGGATAGCGATCCGGCTCGGCAAAGACGTCCATGACAAGGCTGCCGCCTTTGACCTTGGCGGAATGCGGAACCCCGGCAGGGATGTCCCAGCTTTCACCGCGTTTGTAGCTGCGCCGAACACCGCCGATGGTCAGCTCAATCTCGCCCTCGATCAAGGTTCCCCATTGCGGACCATGGCTGTGTTCGGGCAGGTCGAGGTCCTTGTGAAAGGTGAAATAAACCACCAGCGCCTGGTCCGAACGGACCGCATTGGCAGTGACGATATCCTCTGGAACCGGCAGAGCCAGTTTGGGCAATGCGCGCATGAATTCTGGATAGGTCATGGGATCTCCCTTCGATGTGATTTCGGGATGCCGTCGGCCCCCGGTAATCCGAGTTTCATCAATGCGAAGGCGCAGTGTACCAGACCGCAGCCGGCTGCGGGATAAATACCTGATTGAGCGGCAGACGATCTTAGTGCCGATTGCTCCGCGTCGACCACGGCACCAGCACCACCGGGATCAGCGCCAGCGCGATGGCCATCGAGGTGAAGGACACCGACAGCCCGTAGCCCTGCGACAGGAATCCCATCATCGGCGGGCCAATGAAGAACCCGGCATAACCCATGACGGCCACGCGGCTGATGGCCATGGCCTTTTGGCCCGATGGCGTCAGGCGGCCCGCCAAGGCAAAGGCCATCGGCGCCACAACCGACACCCCTAATCCCAGCATCGCAAAGCCAAGGTAGCCAAAGGCCAGCCCCGGCCCCCAGGCCGCAACCAATGCGCCCAAGGCCGCCAACCCTGCCGCAATGCGCAGCACAACCGGCTCAGCCAGTCGGTGCGACAGCGCCTGCCCGGAAAACCGCCCAGCCGCCATCGTCAACCCAAGGATCGCGGGCCCAAGCGCCCCCTCGGCAGCACCTGCCCCGTGGTTGCGCTCCAGATGCAACGCAGACCAACCTTCGGTCGCCTGCTCGGCCATGAACCCGATCAGAACGATCGCGCCTATGGGCAGCAGCATGGCCCACGGCAGGCGCACAGGGCCTTTGGCCCCATCCTCAGCGTCGCTCTCGGAGACCGGGGCCGCCAACATCACAACCGCCAGCGCCACGATCACCAGACCAAGCAGGATATAGGCCTGCAACGGGGTCCAGCCTGCTTCGCGGGCAATGCCCCCAAAAATCGCGGCGATCGCATAGAACAATGAAAATACGCCATGCGCCAGATTCATCAGCGGGCGGCCATTCGCGGCTTCGAGAACGGAAATCCGGGCGTTCATGGCAACGTCCATGGACCCGGCCCCGATCGCCGCAAGCGACATCGCCAAGGCAAAGACGCCCCAGCCCGCCGCGCCCCCGGCCAAAAGGAACCCGCAGACCATGATCGCCGAAAGAATCGGCATGGTCCAATTGCGCATAAACCGCTCCATGTAGGGCGCGGCCCACATGGCGCCAAAGGCCATGGCCGCGCCAATCAGCATGGCCGTCCCAAGGCCGGAATCGCTGAGACCAGCCTGCGATTTGATCGCAGGCACCAAAGCGGCAAAGCTGCCCCAAGCCAACCCTTCGGCGACAAACGCGGCCAAAGGACCGCGGGCGAGATAGATATCTTTCAACATAAGCCCGCATCATTCACGGCTTTGCCGCCGTGTCGATCCAATAAAAGCCACCGGATATCAGATGGTACCCGGCGAATCTCCTTGCCAAAACGGGCAATCCGGTTTACGCGCACGGCTTCACGCGGGGTGACAGCCTTGGAGGCACCCTGCCCTAGACATATTGGAGAATTACTATGGCTGGAGAGATTCCTGATCTCGTAGCCCAGGAACGGACGGGGACAGGCAAGGGCGCCGCTCGTCAGGCACGCCGTGATGGCATGGTTCCGGGGATCGTTTTTGGTGGCGAAAGTGACCCGCTGCCGATCAACATTCCGTTCAATGTGCTGCTCAAGCACCTGAAAGCCGGTCGCTTCAAATCGACCCTCTTCAACCTGCAGGTTGAAGGTCAGGAAGACGTGCGCGTGATCTGCCGCGATGTGCAGCGTGACGTTGTCAAAGACCTGCCGACCCATGTTGACCTGATGCGCCTGCGCCGCACCTCGAAGGTGGACCTGTTCATTCCGGTCGAGTTCCTGAACGAAGAGACCGCGCCCGGCATCAAAAAGGGCGGCGTTCTGACTGTTGTTCGCCCCGAAGTCGAACTGAACGTGACCGCTGGTGAGATCCCCGAGAAGATCACCGTCGATCTGGCAGGCCTGAACATCGGCGATATCGTCCACATCAGCGACGTGACGCTGCCCGAAGGCTCCAAAGTAACCATCGACCGTGACTTTGTCATCGCCAACATCTCGGCCCCATCGGGCCTGAAATCTGCTGGTGCAGACGAAGATGAGGCAGAAGCCGAAGTTGAAGAGGGCGGCGAGGAGTAATTCCTTTCTCCCTTGGCGACAGACAGAAACCCCGGTCCAAAAGGCCGGGGTTTTTCGTTGACCAAGAGCCAACGACCAGCCTAGCGTCCCGGCTGTGACAGATATGATAGACAATCCTCAGATCGCGCAAAGCTTTGCGGCCTTTCCTGCGCCTGCACGCGCGGACTTGCTGCGCCTACGGTCATTGATTTTCGAAACGGCGCGAGCGACGCCCGAGGCCGGCACTGTGATCGAAACCCTGAAGTGGGGACAACCGGCGTATCTGCCGAAACGCCCACGAACCGGATCGACCCTGCGGCTGGGCGTACCGAAAGCCGGCGGGTTCGCGCTTTACGTCCATTGCCAAAGCCGACTTATCCCGGATTTCCGGGCACTTTTTCCAGATGACTTTCGCTATGATGGCACAAGGGCTGTGATCTTTCACGATGGTGATACGCCGGACAACCACAAGCTGGCTTTGCTGATACGCGCCGCCCTGACCTATCACCTGAAATAGGCGGCCTTGGTCCGGCAAGGCGTTTCCAATCGGGTGCAAGATGCTCTAGAACGTGCTGAAACCACGTTTTTGGGGGCACCTTTGCAGATCTTCGTAGGCCTCGGCAATCCCGGAGCGAAATACGCGCGAAACCGGCACAACATCGGCTTTATGGCACTGGACCGGATCGCCGAAGACCATGGCTTTGGTCCGTGGAAGACAAAATTTCAGGGCCAGATCGCCGAAGGGCGGCTGGGCGGCGACAAGGCGCTTTTGCTCAAGCCCGAAACCTTCATGAACCTCTCGGGTCAATCGGTCGGTGAGGCGATGCGGTTTTACAAACTTGAACCCGGCGATATCACGGTCTTTCACGACGAGCTTGATCTTGCGCCCGGCAAATGTCGGGTCAAGATGGGCGGCGGGCATGCGGGTCACAACGGGTTGCGCTCGATCCACGCCCATATCGGCGAGGCCTACCAAAGGGTGCGGCTGGGTATCGGTCATCCCGGCCGCAAGGAACTGGTCGCGGCTTATGTTCTGCACGATTTTCACAAGGCAGACGAAGACTGGCTGGACGATCTGCTGTGCGGCATTTCCGATGGGGCCAACTATCTGGCCGAGGGCGATACATCGCGTTTTCAAAACGCCGTTGCGCTGCGCACGGCCCCCGCGCGATCCTCCAAGTCCACCAAGCCGGAAGAAGCCCCCGCGAAACCTGCGCCCGAGGCCACAGAGCCCGCACAGGACAACCGCAGCCCGTTGCAAAAGCTGGCCGATCGGTTTCGATGAGCGCGCGCATGTGGAAACGCATTGGTAAGGGATTTGTCCTACTCCTGTTATTGATTGCAGCAATGGCGCTTTGGAAACGGGAGGAATTGCAGCGGCTGAACGCCGTCAACACGCTCTTCTCCGAAGAGAAGATCGTTTATAATTTCAGCCACATGGACAGACTTTTTAACGCTGTTCCCATACCCGTTGAAGGCGTGCCAACACCCCTGCCTCATGGAAGGCCCATTGCGCTGCCAGACGATTGGCAGGATTGGCAGGAGCGGCGCGCGGTCACCGGGGTGGTGATATTGAAAGACGGCGCAGTTGTGCACGAAGCCTACCGTCTGGGCACCAAAGCCGAGGATCGTCGTATCTCGTGGTCCATGGCCAAAAGCTATTTGTCCGCGCTTCTCGGGGTCTTGCTCGACAAAGGTGATGTAGACAGTCTCGATGATCCCGTCACCCAATATGCCCCCGAATTGATCGGTAGCGCCTATGACGGCGCCACAATCCGCAATGTGCTACAGATGTCGTCGGGTGTTGAATTCGACGAAGACTATCTCGACTTCTGGAGCGACATCAACAAGATGGGCCGCGTTCTTGCGCTTGGCGGCTCAATGGACGGATTTGCCGCGGGATTGGATCAACGCTATTCGGAGCCGGGCACTCATTGGCATTATGTCTCGATCGACACCCATGTTCTGGGGATGGTGGTGCGCGGCGCGACAGGCAAACCCCTGCCCGATCTGATGGCCGAGTTCATCCTGACGCCGCTGGGCACATATGCAGATCCCTATTTTGTAACAGATGGTTACGGCGTGGCCTTTGCCTTGGGCGGTTTGAACCTGACCACCCGAGACTATGCCCGTTTGGGCGAATTGTTCCGGGGCAAAGGCGCATTCCAAGGTCGCCAGATCGTGCCGGCAGATTGGGCGGTTGAAAGCACACGTCCCTCGGCGCCGACCGCGACAGGCGCTTTGAAATACGGCTATCAATGGTGGATACCCGAAGACGCCCGCGAAGGCGAATTCATGGCGCGAGGCGTTTATGGCCAGTACATTTATATTGATCAGTCTAGCGGCACAGTGATTGCCATAAATGCAGCCGACCGGAACTTTCGCGACAAGGATGCCTTTTCGGACTCGTTGCAGATGTTCCGGCGGTTGGCACAAATTTTGGAGGCAAGGTGATGCTTGAGAAAGATCCAGAGATCAACGTGTTGGGCGGACAACTTGAAGTCTGCGGAACCGCCCCGGTGACGGGCTTTTTTCGCGACGGGTTTTGCAACACCTGCGCAGATGACAGCGGCAGCCATACGGTTTGCGCCGTGATGACGGCCGAGTTCCTGGCCTATTCGAAATACGTCGGGAATGACCTGTCGACACCCCGCCCGGAATATGGCTTTGCCGGGTTGAAACCGGGCGATCGCTGGTGCCTGTGCGCCGCGCGCTTTCTTCAGGCGCATGACGAAGGTTGCGCCCCCAAAGTTCATCTTGCCTCAACTCATCAAAGGGCGCTGGATGTCGTGTCGATTGATGTTCTCAAAGAGAATGCTTTGAAATCAGACTGATCGCGAGAATGCATTATAAGTGTTACCTTCTGAGGAATGTCGGCATAATAATCGAAATTATTGTTCGATATATGCAATATCGAGACACTGGAAACCTCTGTAAAAACGATGGGTAAAGCAAAAGCTACTTAGGCTTGGCACAGTTCATCGCGCTCGAAAACAAAGTGATGGATCCACTTTCTTGCCACTTAAAAAGGCCCAGAGAGCAAAATCTGACTATATACCCGATCTATCCTCAGACTTATCAACAAAGCCTTTGGAAATCGCGCATTTCCAAGCAGCAGCTTGAAGGCCCCCCGGGCGCGCCTGATTGCCTTCCGACGTCGACCGGTTTCGCCCATATTTCGGCAAAGAAACGAACAGGTTAGACGACACCATTCACAGCATTGCCGGCCAATCCCTACCCGCACAGCCCTACGCGTCCTGTTGCGGGACCGTTTCGACAAAGATTGTTCATCTCAGATGAGTTGCCCGCCGCCTTATTGCGCCGCGATCTCGGCCACCGTGTCGTCCATCAGATCTTCGATGAAAAGCGACAAGAGTTGAGGACGTCCCGAGACCCCTGCCTTGCGGTAAATCGCGTTGCTTTGCGCCTTGACCGTCCCTTCGGATGTTGCCCGCATCCTCGCGATTTCCGCAACTGACAGACCCTTGATCGCAAAGAGAGCGACGTCGCGCTCGGCTGGCGTCAGCCCCCATTCGTCAAAGCGTTCAGCCAGGACCTGCATGAAGGCCCCGGAGGCAAGGCGCAGCGTCTCTTCGGCAGCGCGTTGACGGCGCCGCGCCCGAAACAAGAGCGAGGCATTGGCAACAACCCCAAGGTTCAGGCCAACCACAGCGCCGATCTCGACAAGTTCGTAATAGACCCACGCGATGGGCCGCGTCTGGATACCGAAAAGACTGGTCAGAATGTTCCACAACAGGAAAAGCCCGCAGACAAGCTGCAACGCCATCAATGGGCCGATGCCAATCCAAGGTCTCACAGGATGCGGGCTGCCTTTGGGTCAGTCATCGTCGCCCTTGTCGTGCCCACCGCCGTCATCATGGCTTTCACCGTCGCTGCTTTCGTTGTCATCGCTGCCATCGTCGCTGGAGTGGTCATCATTGCTGTCATCGCTACCGTCGTCACCACTGTCATCGCTGCCGTCGTCACCACTGTCATCGCTGCCGTCGTCACCATTATCATCGTCACTCGTGTCCGAACTGTCGCTGGCATCTTTGCTGTCAGAGGCGCGATCAGAACTTGAGCTGTCGGATGCGTTCTGCGTGCCAGTATAAAGGTAGTCGCGCAGGATGATCCCAGTCGAAGGATTCAGCACGATTTCGCGCCGCCCCATCGAGCCGCTGGCAAGTATCCGCACGCGACCAAGCAAGGTGCGGCGCACTCTGATGTGCGAATAGCCCTGGCTCTTGAGTTGAGCGATCACCTGATCCTGCGAGGTCTGAGCACAGGCCGCTTGACCGGTCAGGACCAAAGCCGCGATGCTCGTCATCAGGAAAGCTCTGCGCTTCATTTCCAAAACTCCTTGGGGCCTTTGCCGGAATGGCAAAGGCCCGTGTCGATCAAACTGTAGTTCTGATCAACGGTGGTCGTCACTTTCGTTGTCTTTGCCGCCTTTGTCATGGCTTTCGTGATCGCTGCTGTCGTCGCTGCCGTTATCGTCCGACCCGCTGTGGTCGTCGTTGCTGTCCGAGCCGCTGTGATCGTCGCTGCTGTCGGAACCGCTGTGATCGTCGCTGCTGTCGGAACCGCTGTGATCGTCGCTACTGTCGGAACCGCTGTGATCGTCGC